>NZ_JBHSFP010000004.1:0-405938 GCF_042654065.1 Sphaerisporangium dianthi
GAGCAAGGTCAACGCCGGCAAACACGTCCATCTGGTCGACATGCACGCCGCGCTGACCACCGCCGACCTGATCGACGGCATCCACCCCACCTCCGGCGGCTACGACAAGATGGCCGCCACCTGGTACCGGGCGCTGCAGTCCGTCCCCGGCAGCATCAGCCCGAACCCCACCCCCACCCCGACGCCCACCCCGACTCCCACGCCCACACCCACCCCGACGCCCACCCCGACCCCGACGCCGACCCCGACGCCGACTCCCACCCCGACCCCGACTCCCACGCCGGGAGGCAAGTCGTGTTCGGCCGCCTATGCGATAGCCGGGCAGTGGGGAGGCGGCTTCCAGGCCACGGTGACGGTCACGGCAGGCGACTCGGCCATCTCCTCGTGGACGGTCAACTGGCAGTTCGGCAACGGCCAGACGGTCACCCAGAGCTGGAGCACCACGATCAGCTCCAGCGGATCCCAGGTCACCGCCCGCAACGTCGACTACAACGGCGCCCTGGGCGCCCGTGCCAGTGCGCAGTTCGGATTCCTCGGCACCTGGAACGGCACCAACAGCGTGCCGGTGCTGACCTGCTCCGCGAGCTGACACACCCGGTCCACGGAGGCCGATGACCGCACCGGGAGTCCACCGGTGCTGGCGAGATCGGCGTCGTGGACCCGCCGCCCTGGCGGCCTGGCCGGCTCCCCCGCGAACTCCGCGGGGGAGCCGGCCGCGAACGTCATGGGAAGACGACCGCACCGGCGACAGCCGGTCCTCACCCGGCGAACCACCGCGGATCTCTCCGCGACGAAAGGATCTGGCGTGAAACGAAGGCTCAGAGCCGTTCTTGCCGCCGCCATCGCGTCCCTGGCGGTCGTGAGCATGTTCTTCGGGACCCGGCCCGTCGAGGCCGCGTCGCTGACCCGGGTCACCGGCTTCGGTACCAACCCGACGAACCTGAACATGTACATCTACGTGCCGGACCGGGTCGCGGCACGACCGGCGCTGCTGGTGCTGGTGCACTATTGCGGCGGTTCGGCCAGCTCGATCTTCGGCTGGAACGGCAAGGACTACGTCACCGCGGCCGACCGGTACGGGTACGTCATCGTGCTCCCCGAAGCCACCCGCAGCGAGAAGTGCTTCGACGTCTCCACCTCGAACGCGCTCAAGCGCAACGGCGGCGGCGACTCCACCGGCATCATGTCGATGGTCTCCTACGCCCGGCAGCGCTACAACGTCGACCCCGGACGCATCGTGGTCAGCGGCTTCTCCTCCGGCGCGATGATGACCAACGTGCTCGCCGCCCAGTACCCCGACGTGTTCTCGGCCGCCTCGGCCTTCTCCGGCGTGCCCGCAGGCTGCTTCGCCACCACCAACGGATCGCTGTGGAACAGCCAGTGCTCCGGAGGGAACCTCATCAAGACCGCCCAGCAATGGGGCGACCAGGCCCGCGCCATGTACCCCGGATACACCGGCCGCTATCCCCGGATACAACTGTGGCACGGCACCACCGACACCACCCTCGCCTACCCGAACTTCGGCGAGGAGATCAAGCAGTGGACCAACCTGCACGGGCTGAGCCAGACCCCGGCCTCCACCGACCGTCCACAGTCGAACTGGACGCGCACCCGGTACGGGACCACCGGAACGCAGGCCACCATCGAGGGGGTCAGCGTCAGCGGTGTCGGCCATGACCTGCCGATGACCGGCATGCTCGCCTACGCCATCGCCTTCCTCGGCCTCGACGGCAGCACGCCCACTCCCACACCGACACCCACTCCCACCCCCACACCCACCCCCACCCCGACGCCGACCCCCACGCCTACTCCGACACCGACTCCCACGCCTACTCCGACACCGACTCCCACGCCCACGCCGACGCCGACACCCGGCGGGGGAGCCTGCGCCGTCAGTGCCACCGTCAACGCCTGGAACACCGGGTTGACGGAGAACATCATCATCACCAACACCGGCTCCTCCCCCGTCAACGGCTGGTCACTGGTCTTCACCCTCCCCGGCGGACAGACCATCACCTCCGGGTGGAGTGCCTCCTACGCCCCGACCAGCGGGCAGGTCACGGCGAAGAACGTCGACTACAACGGCTCACTGGCGCCCGGGGCCTCCACCACCATCGGGTTCCAGGCCAACCACACCGGCAACACCGCCGAGCCCGCCGCCTTCACCCTCAACGGAGCCGCCTGCACTCTCTCCTGACGAGCCAGGATCCTCGGTCTGCGGCGTCCGGACGCCGTCGACGCAGGCGGCCGCGAACCGGACGCCTGACACCACCACGCCGATGGCCGTCTCCGAGGGGAGACAAGAAGGGCAGGTCCTGGCCGCTCGCCGAGCGACCAGGACCTGCCTCCTTTCGCGTGGCCGGCGACGGCCCTCCGGCAGGGCGGTTCGGACGGCCGCCGGTCAGGCGCGCAGCCGGGCGGCGTGGACGTCTCTGGCCTCGTCGATCAGGCGGAGGTAGTCGCCGAGTTGCTCCTCGCTGTCCAGCCGCGCCCGTTCCCGGATCAGCCGCTCCAGCCGGTCGAGCCATTCGAGGCACCAGCGGAGGTCCTCGGCGCGGGCCACCCGCCGGCCGCGAACGTCCACGTAGACCGGGCTGGTGTGCGCGAAGACCTCGGCGAACAGCGATCGTGGGTGGGGGGCGCCCTCGGCGAGGGCGACGACGTAGGTCGGCGCGCCGACGACGAGTTCGGCCGTGATCTCGCCGGGCGGCCCCTCGGCCAGCACGCCGTCCGCCGTGCGGATCGTCAGCCGCTCCACCTCCGGGCCGATGACCCGTACCGTGACCCTCACCCGGTCTCCGGGGGCGCGGTCGATCGTGTCCCCCGGCTCGTGGCCGTCCACGGCGAGCTCGACGAACGGCCCCGTGGTGGCGAACGTGCGCCCGCGCCGTACCGCCTCGGCGTAGGAGGCGGCGGTCAGCGGGCCGTCCACCCTGGCGTAGGTCCGCTCCCAGCCCAGCGGGTTCGTCACCGTCTCCACCCGCTGGCGGGTGAACGACAGCATCGAGTCGGTGCCCGCGACGGCGGCCAGCCGATGGCCCGCGCCGAGCAGCCGCCTGTACACCGCCGATGATCCGGCGGCAGAGGAGAAGTGCAGCACCTCCATGCTGTCGACCAGGCCGAGCGCGGCGTCGACCACCGCCATCCGCGCCGAGCACTGCGGCCCCCCGAAGCCGATGACGTCCTCGGGCGTCTCGACGGGCGAGTGGAAGGCGTGGGCGTAGCCGACGACGGCGCCGAGGCCGCGGAGCTCCTCGCACGCCGCGCTGGTCGGCGGCCAGTCGGCGGCGCCGGCGAACCCGCTGTGGTACCGGCCCGGCGGGGCGGTCATCCCGAAGGCGTGCAGGTGCCCGAGCAGGTCGTTGCGGTACTCGACGCCCATTCGGGCGACGTGGGTCGCGTCCGACCACGGCAGGTCCTCGCCCGCCCAGTGCTCCAGGGCCTCCTGGTCGAAGACGCGGTGGCCGGAGACGTTCGCGGCGAGCAGGTTGAGCACGTGCAGGTCCTCGCCGTGCTGCATGGCCGCCGCCGTCGCCGGCGTCGCCACGAGGTCGCCGACGAAGTTGAGGTGCACGTGCAGGTCCCCGCCGTACCAGCCCTTGGCCGCCGCGTCGTACAGTCGCGCCGGTGTCAGCTCGACCAGGGTCTCGCCGTGGGGGGTGACGGTCGTCTGCGCGAAGTCGTACTCCATCCCCCGCGCCGCCCGGACCGTCAGCGGCTCGGCGGGCACGTCGAGCACGATGTCGTCGCCGTGGAAGTACGGCAGGCCGTGATGGTCGTATCTCGCCGGGCCGCCGTCGGGGTGCCAGCCCTGGCCGCCGGCGCTCCACACGCTCCATCGGCAGGGGAACCCTGCGCGCACCCGGAGCCGTGCCCGTGGGGCGAGGCGGGTCAGGCCGGACAGATCGACCCGCTCCGCGCCGGCGGTGACGCCGGTGGCGGTGTCCGTCTCGACCAGCCGTGCCCCGCCGGGGGCGACGCGGTACACCTGGCCGCCGACGCCGACCTCGGCCTCGGCCGCGCGGCCGTTGTCGATCAGCAGCGTCAGCGGGAGCGCTCCGCCGCCGGGTTCGAGCACGATGCGCGGCCGGCCGTCCAGCCGGTGGCCCGACGGCGTGAGCCGCAGCACGGCCAGTCCCTCGGGCGGTTCCTCGTCGAGCGCGTCTCTGAGCACCTCGTCGAAGTCCAGCTCGCGCACCAGGATTTCGCGCTCGGCGTCGCTGCTGTCCGGATGCTCGGCTCGCACCCGGCCCGCGGCGGCCCGGAAGAACGCCTCGTCGTCGACGAACCGCGACGGGCTCATCGACCTGACGTAGGCGATCGGGGGCTCGCCCCAGCTCATCCCGTGCTCGGCGAGCGCCTCGCGGTACCTCTCCAGCGCCTTGGCCACGGCCTCTGGAAGCATCGGATCGTCACTCATTCGGCCCTCCCGTGATCCCCGTTGTGCCGTAATGGTCACACCGGCGGAAGGCTTCCGGTCCGGAGGAACCCGAGGCGGGTGAGGTTTCTTCCCATCTCGGATCGTTTCTCTGAATAGGCGGATAAAGCACCCACAGACCGGCCTGCCGCATCAGGCCTCGGGCGGCGACCCGCCGGTGGCGGGCGAGGGCGAGAGCGACGAGTCCGGGCCGGGGCCGGCGGAGTTATCCACAGTTTCCACAGACTCGTACACAGGTTCGAATTTGATCTCTACGGTGGACTCGCCGGCGACGATCACGCCGCCGCCGGCATCATTCCGAATCCGGCGCGATCCCGCGCGAACGGGCGTCCGCCAGGCCTGCCCGCCCCTCAGCGGCGGCCGAGGGCGCGCAGCTGGCCGGGGGTCAGCGAAGAGACGTTCTGGTCGATCGGGACGTCGGTGTACTGGTGGATGGTCCAGGTCTTCCAGTCGGCGGGCGGCGTGACGTCCCCCTGCGCCCTGCCGTAGTAGGCCACCCACAGGGGGTAGGCCTGAAGGCCGTGGCCGTAGGTGTCGGCGAAGTTCCAGCCGCTGTAGAACAGCGGGGTGATGCCGGTCTTGGCCTTCACATGGGCCAGCCAGGTCTTGGCCCAGGTGTTGACATGCTCGACGGACTGACCGTCAGCCGTCTCCAGGTCCAGCACCAGCAGGTCGCCGCGCTTGCCGGGCTGGGCGTTCACCACCGACAGGAAGTGGTCGGCCTCGGCGATGGGGTCGTCGCCGGGATGGCCGTAGTGGTAGGCGCCGCGGACGATGCCCTTCTTCGCCAGTTCCTGCCAGTGGCGGGCGAAGGAGGAGTCGCGGAAGGTCAGGCCCTCGGTGGCCTTGATGATGCCGAACTGGGCCGGGCTGGCGTTCCAGTCGTGATCCGACTCGTAGGAGGAGACGTCCTGGCCGTAGGTGTGGACCGAGTCGGCGTGCGCGGCGGCGGGCGCGGCGGCGGGCGCGGCGGCGTCCGCCGGGCCGGTCAGGACGACGGTCGCCGTGGCGGCGGACGCGGCCAGGGCCACACCTGCGACGGCCGCGCGGAGGCGGTCGCCGGAGAGGCCGACGTGGTTACCGAGGGAGCGGGCGATCGAGGCAAGCCGACGAGAGGGCATGTAGAGATTGGCTCCTAGCTTCCATGCCGCTTACCGGGTCAACTGACGGGTTCAGGCGAGAAAGGCCCTGCGGGCGGGCCCTTGGGGCCGGCGCTCCGATACACCCTGGAAAGATTGGTTCCCCGGCTCCGCGAGTGCGGATTCAGCGAGCGCGTATCCTCATCGGGGCTGCTCCCCGGGCACGCGCGATCTGGGCAACGAACCGGCAACGGACCCGACAGCGCAGGCCATGGTCACGTATGCCGCTATCCACAAAGGTACACCAAACCCCATAACGGTGCAAATCAGACAAAACTCTCCTTGGGATACCGCCGCCGCCTGGGGCCCGCCTGCGGCGATGACGCGACCCACCACTCTCTGAAGGTTCCCGGCGACGTCAGCGTGGTCGGATTCGACGACCTGACGCCGGCGCGGTGGGTGCCCCCTCCGCTCACCACCGTCCGCCAGCCGCTCGGCGAGATGGGCCGGGCCGCCGCGTCCATGGTGATCGCACTCGCCGGCGGCGAACCCCTGCCGCACAGCCGCCTCATTCTGACCACCGATCTGATCGTCCGGGAGAGCACCACGGCTCCCAGCAGGTGATCTCGGCCGAGGGCGTCGCCGGCAAAGGAGTATCTACGACGGGCCGGGGTTTCGGCCGCCGCTGAGGGGTATGTGGCGCGTGCCGCGTCAGGTCGGATCCGTCCGCACGGCGCGCGCCGCCCGTCTTCCTGGCCCGCAGGAGGATTCGGCGTTCGAATCGCGAACCGCCGGCCGGTCACCGGTCATCGGGGCGAGGGTAGTGCAAGGTCGTCGAGAGATGCGGGTGGTCCCATGTGGCCGGAAACGTGGTAGAGGCCGGAACGGCGCGAATGCTCGCCGGGATACTCGAAGCCAGTCACGTGACCGCCTTCGAGGGCGTGCCTTACCTGGTCCACGAACACGCGGGGTACGCCGGGCTGAGCGACGTGCTGATCTACCTCGTCGACCTGCAGCAGGACGTGCTGCGCCTGTGCACCGGGCGCGGCGACAATGCCGGCGAGGGCGCGGGCCCCGAGGCGGACGAGCTGCGCATCGACACGACGGCGGCGGGCCGGGCCTTCCGGGAGACGCGCATCCTGGAGCCGTCCGGCGACGACGGCGGCCCTGGTCATTACTGGGTGCCGCTGCTGGACGGCACAGAACGGCTCGGAGTGCTGCGGATATCGATCGCCGACGCCCACCACGCGTCGCAGGACGACATGCGGGCCCTGGCGTCGCTGATCGCGTTGCTGGTGGTGAGCAAGCGCTCCCACAGCGATTCCTTCGCCCGGCTGGTGCGCACCCGGCCGATGCACGTGGCCGCCGAGATGCAGTGGAACCTGATGCCGCCGCTGGCCTTCGCGTGCGAGCAGGTGGTCATCAGCGCCGCCCTGGAGCCGGCCTACGAGGTCGGCGGGGACGCCTTCGACTACGCCATCGCCGACGACAAGGTGTACCTGGCGGTATTCGACGCCATGGGCCACGACGTCTCCGCCGGGCTCACCGCCTCCCTGGCGGTCGCCGCCTGCCGCAACAACCGCCGCCAGGGCGCCGACCTGATAGAGACCGGCGAGGCGATCGAACGCACCTTGATACAGGAGTTCGGCCGGGGCACCCGGTTCGTCACCGCGATCATGGCCGAACTGGACCTCTCCACCGGAATGCTGACCTGGGTCAACCGCGGCCATCACCCGCCGGTGGTGATCCGGGGCGGTCGCTGGACCACCAACCTGCACTGCCCGCCCGCGCACCCCATGGGCCTCGATCTCGGCCTGCCCGCCACTCTGTGCCGCGAGCAACTGCAGCCGGGTGACCGGCTGCTGCTCTACACCGACGGGATCACCGAAGCCCGCGGCCCGCACGGCCGCGAGTTCGGCCTGACGCGCTTCACCGACTTCATCATCCGCCACAACGCCGCGGGCCTGCCGGTCCCCGAGACCCTGCGCCGCCTGGTCCACAGCGTGCTGGACTACCACGGACGGCAGCTCCAGGACGACGCCACGGTGCTGCTGGCCGAATGGCAGGGCCCCGCCGCCGACAAGATGACCATCGGTTGAACGGCGCCCGCCGCGGGCGGGATCACGACACAGCGCGCCGGACGCCCTGGCGGGCGAGGAGCGTGGCGCGCGCCACCGCGAGCGTCTGCTGGATCTCCTCCACGGCCGAGTAGGTCACCGCGACCCGCTGGCGCATCACCTGGAGGTGGCTCTCCGCCTGCGCCCGCAGCCGCTTGGACCGCACCAGCTCCGGATGCGGCGTGCCGGCGCTCGCCGTCTGGGAGACCTTCTCCGCCTTGCGCACCGGTGGGCGGCGTTGATGGTTCAGGGTTCGTATCACGGCGACATGGCGCGGCACCGCGGTCAGGGCCGGGGGGACGTCCCACTCGGCGGATCCGGCGACGAGGAGCGCGGGACAGGTGTCCGGCGGGCCCGGCCAGAGCAGGTCGAAGAGGTTGCGCAGCTTGGGCTGGATGAGCAGCACGAGGCCGCCGCCCTCCGCCGTTCGCATCCGCGCGTGGACGTGGTCGAGGACGCGCGCCCCGGCGACGTCACAGAACAGCAGCCCGCGGCCGTCGATGAGGATGTGCGTGCAGCCCTGCTGGATCAGGGACGTCAGGAATTCTTTCGCGGCCGCGCTGGTGCTGGCATCCAATTCGCCGGACATATCGACCACTGCGGACTCAGACCGGCGATAGACCACTTTTACCTGTAAATCCATACTTTCCGCCCTCCGCCCCGATCCCCACGTCCATCTCTTCTACCATTCGCGGACGTGGGCGAACGGCCGAACCTCCGAGAGCGGTCAAGTACGGTGAGCCGCCGAGTACGGCCATGTCGATTCCCTTCCGCATAACGGCCACCTGAACGGTCCCGATGGCTAAGGTATTCAGTTGTGCACCCCGGCGCGGAACGCGATTTTCACGATCTTCTTCTAATGCTGAAGGAGACTCGGGGTTTCGACTTCACCGGTTACAAGCGGACGACGCTCATGCGCCGCATCAGCCGGCGGCTGGAGACGTTGCAGCTCAACGGCTACGGCGAGTACCGCGACCATCTCGAACTTGAACCGGACGAGTTCGCCAGGCTCTTCGACAGCCTGCTGATCAACGTGACGGCGTTCTTCCGCGACCCGGCCGCCTGGCAGGTGCTCCGTGAGACCGCGATCCCCGCGCTGCTGAGCGCCAAGGGAGCCGGTGATCCCATCCGCGTCTGGAGCGCCGGGTGCGCCACCGGGGAGGAGGCCTACAGCCTGGCGATGCTCCTGGCCGAAGAGCTCGGGATGGAGCAGTTCAGGAACCGGGTGAAGATCTACGCCACCGACCTGGACGACACGGCGCTCAAGGCCGCCCGCACGGCGACCTACAACGATCGCCAGCTCAAGGACCTCCCCGCCGAGTTGCTCGAGCGGTACTTCGAGCCGGCCGGGGCCGGGTTCGCCTTCCGCCGCGACCTGCGCCGCCAGCTGATCTTCGGACGCAACGACCTGACCCGGGACGCGCCCATATCGAGGGTCGACCTCCTGCTGGCGCGCAACACCTTGATGTACTTCAACGCCGAGACGCAGCTGAGCGTCGTGCGGCGATTCCACTTCGCCCTGAACCATCCGGGTTACCTGTTCCTGGGCAAGGCCGAGATGCTGCTCAACCACGGCGAGAGGTTCGAGCCGGTGGACCTCCGGACGCGGCTCTTCTGCAAGATCGCGCCCACTCCGCCCGGCGGACGTCCGTCCCGGGGAGCCGCACCGGCGCCGGCCGAGCCGGTGCGGCGGCTCTCCGAGATCCAGATCGCCGCCCTGAGCTCCGGCCCGGTGGCGCAGATCGCCCTGGACCTTTCGGGGAAGCTGGCGATGGCGAACTCGCGCGCCGAGGCACTGTTCAAGATCGCACCCCGCGACATCGGCCGGCCCTTCCAAGATCTGGAGGTCTCCTACCGGCCCGTCGAGCTGCGGTCGCTCATCGAACAGGTCGAGCTGGACATGCAGACCGCCGAGGTGCAGGGCATCAGCTGGCGGCGCGGGGGAACCGCGGAGACCGACGTCTTCGACATCTCCGTCGCCGCCCTCCAGGAACCCGGCGGCGAGCGCGTCGGGGTGGTGATCACCTTCCATGACGTCACCCCCTACCGCAGGCTCCGTGACGACCTCGAGCAGGCCAACAAGCAGTTGGAGCACGCCTACGAGGAGCTGCAGTCGCTCAACGAGGAGCTCGAGACCACCAACGAAGAGCTGCAGTCCACCAACGAGGAACTCGAGACCACCAACGAAGAGCTCCAGTCCACCAACGAAGAGCTCGAGACCATGAACGAGGAGCTCCAGTGCGGCAACGACGAGCTGCAGAAGATCAACGACACCCTCACGTCACGCAGTGAGGAACTGAACCGCGCCAACCGGTTCATCGCCTCGGTGGTGCGCTCTCTCGGCGACGCCGTCGCCGTGTTCGACGGCGAGATGCGCGTGCTGATGTGGAGTCCGGGCGCCGAGGAGCTGTGGGGACTCCGCGCGGAGGAGGCGACGGGCCGCCACCTGCTGACCCTGGACATCGGGCTGCCGGTGGAGGCGATCACGCCGGCGCTGCGCCGGCTGTCGGAGGACCACCGTTCCCCGGACGCCGCCGAGAACACCGGCCGGTTGCTCGTGGACGCGGTCAACAGACGGGGCCGTGCCATCAAACTGGACATCGGCGTCTCGGTCCTGCACGAAGGGGAAACCTCCCTCCAGGGCCTCATCTTGGTGATGAACGTCCTGTGAGGGCGTCCCGAGGTCGGTGTCGCGGTGACCGGAGATCGCTCCGATGAACGGGCGGCCCGGGGACGACCTCTCCTTCACCGTCGATCTCGGCGCCCCCGGCGAATGGGCCGTGGTGCGCATTCGCGGCGAACTCGACTGGAACAGCGCGGCCATGCTGACCACCATGGCCGAGCACCTGTGGGACTTCCTCCACGACGGTTGCCTGGTGCTCGATCTGGCCCCGATGACCTTCTGCGATTCGACGGGCCTCGGCACGATGATCGCCGTCTACAAAGGATGCGCAACCCGTAACGTGCGTTTCGTCCTGATGTCCCCGCCGCCCTCACTGTGCCGGCTCCTGTCCGTCACGGGTCTGGCCGCGTTCTTCCCCGTGTACGACACCCTCGCGGAAGTGCTGGCGAGCAGGCACTGACGTCGCGACGCGCAGAACCGGCCGTCACCCTCGCCGCGTGAGGACGCGGGCCCCGCTACTCCGGGCGCGCCCCGGCCAGGACCTCTCGCGTGCGGCCGGGGTCCGTGACTCCCAGCAGCGCCAGGCAGTTGCGCCACATCGCCTCCAGCTGGCCGGGGTCGTTGAGCAGTTTGGCGAACAGCACCCGCCCCTCCAGCTGGGCCACGATGGATCGCGCGGCATCTCGGACGTCCACGGCGGCGGCGGTGTCGCCGCGGTCGCGCGCTTCGGTGACCACCTGCTCGATCAGGTCGATCTGCTCGTTGAAGATCTGCTGCAGCCGGCCCTGTATGTCGCCGTCCTGGCTGCTGAGCTCCAGGGCGAGGTTGCCGAACAGGCAGCCGACCACGGCGCCGTTGTCCTGTTGCCCGCTGCGCTGCACCGTCTCGGTCGCCTCGAACAGGTCGCGCAACCGGCGCAGCGGGGGCCCGTCGCCGCCGAGCAGCTCGGTCCACTGCGCGCGTTGCGCGGTCCAGTGCTCGTCGATGACGGTGAGGGCGAGGGCCTGCTTAGACTGGAAGAAGTGGTAGAAGCTGCCCTTCGGCACCCCGGCCGCAGCGCAGATCTCGGCGACGCCCAGAGCGGTGTAACCCCGCTGCGCGATCAGCGTCCGCGCCGCGATGAGGATCTTGTCTCGAGCCTGACCAACGCGTCCCATGTTGCCATCATACGACCAGTCGTCTACCTTCGTAGTAGACCGGTCGTCTCGCGACCGGGACCATCCTCTTCACCTGCGAAGGAAGTGCACCATGAGTACTGATCGGGGACAGAAGGTCGCTGTGATCACCGGGGCGTCCCAGGGCATCGGCGCCGGGCTCGTCGAGGCCTACCGCAAGCTCGGCTACGGAGTCGTCGCGACGTCACGCTCCATCGCGCCCTCCGCGGACGCGGACGTCGTCACCGTGCAGGGCGACATCGCGGAGGCCGCCACGGCCGAACGCGTGATCGACGCGGCGCTGAGCCGCTTCGGCCGCGTCGACACCCTGGTGAACAACGCCGGGATCTTCGTCGCCAAGCCCTTCACGGACTACACCGCCGACGACTTCGCCGCCGTGATCGCCGTGAACGTCGCCGGGTTCTTCCACATCACCCAGCGCGCGCTGCGCCCCATGCTCGACCAGGGAAGCGGCCACGTCGTCAACATCACGACCAGCTTCGTCGACCACCCCAACTCCGCCGTGCCCTCCGTGCTCGCGTCGCTGACCAAGGGCGGCCTCGCCTCCGCCACGAAATCGCTGGCCATCGAGTACGCGACGAGGAACGTGCGGGTGAACGCCGTCTCCCCCGGAGTCATCAAGACCCCGATGCACGGCGTCGAGACCCACGCGACGCTCGCCGGCCTGCACCCCGTCGGCCGGATGGGCGAGATCAGCGACATCGTCGACGGCGTGATCTACCTGGAGTCCGCGTCCTTCGTGACCGGCGAGGTCCTGCACATCGACGGCGGCCAGGCCGCCGGCCACTGATCGCGCCCGCGCGACCACACCCGAGAGAGGACCGAAGCGATGCCGCTGGTCACCATTCACATCACCCGCGAAGGAGCCTCTCCCGGCGAGGACTCCGCCACGGCCGAGCAGAAGGCCGAGCTCATCCACGGCGTGAGCCGGCTGCTGCTCGACGTGCTCGGCAAGCCGATGGAGTCCACGTTCGTCATCATCGACGAGGTCGACCTGGAGAACTGGGGCCAGGGCGGCCTGCCCGTCGAGCAGTTCCGTGCCGCCCGGCGTTCACCGCACTCGGGATGACCCATCCGGCGCGCGTACGAGGGCCGCGCGCCGGGCACCCGGATTCCGCGCCTCGGCGGCATCCTGCGCTCAGCCGGGATCAGGTGCGACAGGGGGATCCTCCGCGGGGAACATGATCGGGCTGATCAGGTACCGGGTGCGGCCGGGCGCGGCCGGGTTCGCCAGGCGGGGGGCGATCGCCGCGCGCATCTCGCCGATCACCTCCAGCAACTCCTCGCGGCTGAGCCAGACCGCGTGCTGCCGGTAGCCGACCAGGTCCGCCGCCGGGTCGGCGTGATCCCGGTCGAGGTAGGCGCCGAACTCGGCGAGGAGGACGGCCATCGCCACGGCGAACCCGCGGCGCTGGTCGTCGGGCGACATCGACCGCATCGCGCCGGCGTCGATCACCGCCCGATCCTGGCGCAGCCGGTACCGGCGCTCGACCGCGCCGCGGACGCGCCGCTCGCCGGCCACCTCCAGGATCTCGCCGGCGGCGAGCAGGTCGACGTGCCGGTAGACGGTGGCCTTGGAGACATCGGGTATGCGGGCGCACAGTTCGGCGGTCGTGAGGATCCGCTCGCCGCGCATCGCGTGCACGATGCGCAGCCGCACCGGGTGCGCGAGTAGGTCCAGTGGGTCCATCGGCCAACGATCTCATATCTGCTACTGTTCGCAAAAATGCGAAAGGAGGCGGAATGGGATCCGGCACCGACCCGGCGGCGACGGCCCTCGCGGTCGTCGAGATGGCGGCGAGCGGACGATTCCACGAGATCGAAGGTCTGTTCGCGCCGCGGTTGCGGGCGGTCGTGTCCGCCGAGACGCTGAAGGCGGCCTGGGCGGCCGAGGTGGGGGCGGTCTCCGCCGTCGCCGAGCCGGTGTGCGAGCCGGCCGAGGCGGGGTTGGTCCGCGTGAGCGTCCAGGTGAGAGGACGGCACGGAGAACTCGCCGTGGTCATGTCGGTCGACGGCGACGGCCTGCTGAACGGTCTGCGGCTCGCGCCGGCGACCGTCACCTCCTCCTGGACGCCGCCGCCTTACGCCGTGCCCAGGAGGTTCGCCGAGCACGACGTCACGATCGGCTCCGGTCCGCTCGCCGTGCCCGGCACCATGAGCCTGCCCCGCGGACGCGGCCCGCGTCCCGGCGTCGTGCTGCTCGGCGGCGGAGGCCCGTTCGACCGTGACGGGACGAGCGGGCCGAACAAGCCGCTCAAGGATCTCGCGTGGGGTCTGGCGAGCCGCGGCGTGGCGGTGGTGCGCTTCGACAAGGTGACCCACGCCCACAGCTCGAAGGTGCAGCGGGCGGACGGCTTCACGATGACCGACGAGTACGTCCCGCACGCGGTCGCGGCCGTCCGATCGCTCCAGGAGCGGCCGTCCGTGGACGCCGCGCGGGTCTTCGTCCTCGGCCACAGCATGGGAGGCAAGGTCGCCCCACGCGTGGCGACCGCCGAAGCCTCCGTCGCGGGCCTGGTGATCCTGGCCGGCGACGCGCAGCCGATGCACCGGTCCGCCGTCCGCGTCGCCCGCCACCTCGCCTCGGCGGACACCGGATCGATGACCCGCGCGACCGTCGAGGCGATCACGCGGCAGGCCGCCATGGTGGAGAGTCCAGATCTGTCGCCCTCGACGCCGGCCGAGCTGCTGCCGCTCGGCCTGCCGGCGTCGTACTGGCTGGACATGCGCGACTACGACCCGGTGGCCACCGCGGCCGCGCTGGACCTGCCGATGCTCATCCTCCAGGGCGGCCGCGACTACCAGGTGACCGTCGAGGAGGACCTCTCGCGCTGGAAGGCGGGCCTCGCTCACCGGGCGGAGGTGGACATCCGCGTCTACGAGGCCGACGACCACCTGTTCTTCCCCGGCACGGGTCCCTCCACGCCGGAGGGGTACCAGCGGGCACAGCACGTCGACCCCGCGGTCGTGGCCGACGTCGCCGCGTGGCTGGCGCCCCGCCGCAAAGGCGTCGCGCGCTTCGTCGCCGGCCTCAGGCGACGGTGAAGGCCGCGACGGACCGGTGTCCGTCGCGGCCTCGTACCGGAGTCGGGCCAGGTCGCCGACCGGCGGACGGGCGCGGCCCGACCGGCGGACGGGCGGGCGCGGCGCCCGCCCTGGGTGCTACCAGCGGCCGCTCTTGAGGAGCTGGCCGCGGACGGCGCCGTCGGCGAAGCGCTGAGTGTGCAGGTTGGCGTACCAGTTCCTCGGGTTCTTCTTGATCCCGGCGAGCACGCTGCGGTCGGCGACCCGCACCGAGCCGAAGGCGGTGTTGCCGCGGATCTTGCCGGCCGACAGCAGGTCGATGACGACGGGCCCGTTCGTGCCGGCCTTGCCGCGGTGGATGTGGAACGCGGTCGGCTTGCCGGTCCGCTTCCACTGCACCAGGTAGTACATCCGGTCGCCCTTGATGCGGAACTTCGCGACCGCCACGCCGTCCCGGTCGTTGACCTTCTTGCCCGGCTCGGGCACCTCGTTACGACCCAGCAGCACCGCGCCGAAGTAGTAGCTCCTGGAGTTGACGGTCACCGTGGCGCCGTTGTGCGCCGTGCCGTTGTGCGCGGCGCCGTTGTGCGCGGCGCCGTTGTGCGCGGCGGCGTTGTGCGCGGCGGCGACGCTCGCCTTGGACGGAGCGGCCGTGGTGGCGGCGCCGGCGGGCATGGAAACCGCGCCGACGGCCAGCGCCGAGATCGCCGCCCCCGCCGCGACACGGCCCATCACTCGCTGCCACGTCTTACGCTCGCCACCGGCCTGCTCAACGTTCATCATGATCTTTCCTTCAGGTCTTTCGTATCCCCGTGTTTCGGACAAGTCAGACATTAGGACGATCGTTGGCGGCGTTATATGTACGAATCCACACAGCGCGGCGAGTGTGCAGAACGGCACACACCCCGCCTCTTCCCTCCCTCTGGACGCCCGCGTCCATGCGGCGCCCGCGCCCACGACGGGCCGGTCCGGCGGGCGGCGCGCCGCCCGCCGGCATGGGCGGGACCTACAGCCCGACGTCGCGGCGCATCAGGTCGCCGGCCTCTTCCCTGCGGACGAGCAGCCGCGCCCCCTCCGGCCCGACGGCCACGATGGGGGGACGTCCGGTGAGGTTGTAGCTGGAGGCCATGGAGTGGTGATAGGCGCCGGTGGCCGCCACGGCGATGAGGTCGCCCGGGTGGACGTCGGCCGGCAGCGGGACGTTCTCCGCGATGGTGTCCCCGGTCTCGCAGTGGTGGCCGACCACGGTGACCGTGCGCATGCCGCCCTGGGGACGGCGGCCGACCAGGCGGACCTCGTAGGGGGACCCGTACAGCGCGTGGCGCGGGTTGTCGCTCATCCCGCCGTCGACCGCGACGTAGGTGTGGTTGAGCGCCTTCTTCACCGAGATGACCCGGTAGAGGGTGAGGCCGGCCGGGCCGCTGATCGCCCTGCCCGGCTCGACGATCAGCCTCGGCGCGGGGAGCCCGAGCCCGGCACAGCGGTCCTCGACGGCGGCGGTGAGCCGCGCGGCCAGGCTCGCCAGGTCCAGCCCGCGCTCTCCGTGAAGGTAGGCGATCCCGTGACCGCCGCCGAGGTCCAGCTCCGGAAGCACGACGCCGTGGGTCTCCCTGATCCTCGCCATCTGCTCCACCAGCACGCGCGCGGCGTCCTCGTACGGCTCCACGGCGGTGATCTGCGAGCCGAGGTGGCAGTGCAGTCCGGCGAGCACGAGCGCGGGCTGGGCGAGCACCCGGGCCACGGCCTCGCCGGCGGCGCCGGAGGCGATCGACAGGCCGAACTGCTGGTCCTCGCGTCCGGTGCGGACGGCCGCGTGCGCACCGGCGGCGATGTCGGGGACGACCCTGACGAGCACCTTCTGCCGGCGGCCGAGCGGGACCAGCGCGGCCAGCCGGCCGATCTCGGCGATGTTGTCGATCACGATCCGGCCGACGCCCTCGGCGACCGCCGTCTGCAGCTCACGCGGGGTCTTGGCGTTGCCGTGGAAGATGATCCGCCCGGCGGGGAACCCGGCCGACAGCGCGACCGCCAGCTCGCCGCCGCTGCACACGTCCAGGCTGAGCCCCTCCGCGCGGACCCAGTCCGCCATGGCCCGGCACAGGAACGCCTTCGCGGCGTACGCGATCTCGGCACGCGGCAGCGCCGACCGGTAGGCGCGGCAGCGCAGGCGGACGTCGGTCTCGTCCAGCACGTAGGCCGGGGTGCCGAACTCCTGGGCGATCCGTACGAGGGGCACGCCCGCGAGCGTGGCCTCCCCGCCGGGACCGAACCAGGTCGATGAGGACCAGGGTCCCCTGGCGGCCTCGGCGACGGAGGGCATGGCGGTCATCGCGATCATGGGCGTCTCGCTTCGAGCCGGGTCTTGTTGGAGTCGCAGGTCTTGGGCCAGGACGCACATCACGCCACCCGCAGGTGGTGGACGTCGTGGCTCGGCGCGGACGGCCGCGCGGGCGTCGTCCCGGCAGGGTCGAGGACGACGCCGGTGACGGAGAGGCCGGCGAGCATGTGCCGCAGCGCGGGCTCGCTGAGGCGGATCCAGCGGTGGTCGGCGCCGAGCACCCTCGCCAGCGCGAGCGGCGAAGAGAAGGCGACGGCCGTCCTGTTGCCCGCCGTCGTGCGGAACAGGCGCAGTGACACCGTTCCCTTTCCTTCGCGTACCGGCACCACTAAGAGCGGATCGGGCATGACATCCCCCTAAGCGTTCTGAGCTCCATAAGGGTCAAATCCCTCAAAAGTCACGCTAAGCGGCGATAACGGACCGATGGGTCGTCCTTGACGAAGCCCTGACGGCCACGTCCGAAGAACTGACGCCTTCTTGACAGGCGGCCGTCGACGGCGCGGGAATCGACGTCCCGCGCCGGGGATAGGCCGGGGAAAGGCGGCGGGCCGGCCCGCTCACTCGAAGCCGAAGCCGAAGGGAAGCGGCTCGTCCTTGAACAGGTGGGCCGGCACGGCGTCGGCGAGCGCCTCGTAGCCGGCCGGGTTCAGGTGCAGGTGGTCGCCGACGTCGTAGGCCGGCAGGAGCCGGCGGGGGACGGCCGGGTCGCGCGCCGCCTTGTCGAAGTCGACCACCGCGTCGAACCTGCGGCTGGTGCGGATCCACGTGTTGACCGCCTGCCGGGACGCCTCCCGCAGCCCCTGCGGGTCGTCATAAGCGGTGTTGCCCCCGAACGGCGTCAGCGTCGCGCCGTAGACCCGGATGCCCTGCGCGTGGGCGCGGATGACCATCTGGTCGTAGGCCGCGATCAGGTCGGCGGTGACCTGCCGCTGGGCCGCCTCGGTGGCCGCGGCGGTGCCGATGTCGTTGACGCCCTCGAAGACCAGCTGCCACTTCACGCCGCTCTGCGCGTACACGTCCCGGTCGAGCCGTGCCAGCACGTTGGGGCCGAGGCCGTCGTTGAGCACCCGGTTGCCGCCCGCGGCCTGGTTCAGGACCGCTATACCGGCGGTGGCGGGATGGGCGTGCAACCGGTCGAGCAACCGGTCCGGCCAGCGGTCGTTCATGTTCGTGGTCGAACCCCTGCCATCGGTGAGCGAGTCACCGATGATGACGACCGCCGCGGTGCCGGGCCTGGACCACACCTCCAGCCCGCTGAGGAAGTACCAGTGAGCGGTGGAGGCCGCCCCGGGCAGGTCCTCGGCGTCGACGTGGTCGCCGTTCAGCAGGTAGGACGTGGTCCTGGATCCGGGGTGGGAAGTGATGTCGCCTGAGTTCTGTCCCTGCGCCAGGTAGATCGTCACGGTCAGGTTGGAGCGGGGGGCCAGCTCGAAGTCGAGCGGATCGGTCACGACCTGCGCCCCGATCGGGACGACCACGGAAGGCTTCCCTTGGAAGGTCACCGGCTGGGAGGTGCCGGCCTTGATGGCGCTGACCCCGGCCTGGCCGCCTGCCGGGAGCGCCACCGACACCCGCGTGAGGGGCAGCGCCGTGCCGCCGAAGGCGTTGGAGAAGCGCAGCCGCATCTGCCGCCCGCCGACGGAGGTGCGAACGGTCTGGCGCAGCGTGCTGTCCACGAGCACCAGGCCGTCCTGCGTGAACGGAGCCGGCGGCATGTTGTCCGGCTCGGTGAGCTGCGGCATCGACACCCAGGTGTTGACCCAGTGCCCGTTCATCTTCGGTGTCACCTTTGCCACGGAGGTGGACGCCCCTGATTCGCTCTGTACGCCGATGGCTCCGAGCGCGGGGGGAGGCCGCGGTGACCGCGACCGCGACGGACATCCTCACGATCGAGGCCGTGCCCGGCACGGGTGGCGCACCCGTGGCGGGAGACGGCTTCGCCGCGCCGGCCGGCGAGCGCCGGTCCGCACGGTGGATGTCATGCCATATGGCGAGCAGCGTGCACATGAGATGTGTCATCGAGGGCTCCCATCGGCACGGCCAGACAGAAACCACCTGATACTTCCGCCACTTCCCCCGAGCTACTTCAGGCGCACGGTATGCCACGGTGATCACCGGGTCAACGCCGTCCAGGAGCATCCGCGGGACGATCGGCACGCGGGGCCGCCGCCACCGTGAAACGTTCACGCGAAGACCCCGCGACTCGGCCGTCCCCGGTGGGCCGACCGCTCACACCCACGAGTGAGGCAAGCTGATGATGTGAGTGTCCACGTGCGTCCGGACGATGTCGGAGCCCCACGGGCGCAGGTCGGCCCCAACCCGCAACACCTGCTGACGACCTTGCTCGGCGAATACCTCGACTCCTCCGATGCCGACCTTCCGTCGGCGGCGGTGGTCGCGATACTCAGGGAATTCGGCATCAGCGAGTCCAGCGCGCGGGCCGCGTTGTCCCGGCTGACCAAGCGTGGCCTGATCGCCGTGCGGGGAACCGGACAGCCGCCCGTGTACCACCTCACACCGCAGGCGATCGCCAGGCACCGCTCCCGGATGGATCATTTCCTGAGCTTCGGCGCACGCCCGCCGCGGTGGACCGGCGACTGGGTGACCGTCTCCTTCTCGATCCCCCAGTCCGGCCAGGCCCCGCGGCACGCGGTCCGCAAGGCTCTCGGGTCGCTGGGTTTCGCACGGCTGTACGACAGCGTGTGGATCCGGCCCGGATCCGACTCCGGTCCGGTGACCAAGGCGCTGCACGACATCCTGGACGACGTCGACGGTGGCCGATGGTCGGTGATGCACACCCGGTTCGACGAGGAGGCCGGCCCGCACGGTCCGGCCGCCGCCTACGATCTGGCCGGCCTCGCCTCGGCCTACGAGGCTTTCATCGCCCAGTACTCCGACCTGCGGGTGGCCTTGCGCAACGGGGAGATCGACGTGACCCGGGCGCTGGTGGCCCGTACCTCCGTCATGGACTCCTGGCGGAAGTTCCCCGACATCGACCCGAACCTCCCCGAGCACCTCCTGCCCGCGCCGTGGCCCCGCCAGGCCGCCAGGGACCTCCTGCTGGAGATCCATTCCGCGCTCGGCTCGTTCGCCGAGACGCGGCTCATCCAGATCGCGACACCGTACTGGCCGGACGCCGCGTCCTGGATCACCCATTTCCATGCCTCGGACGACTCCGTCGCGGTCCCGGCGCACGGGCACGGCTGAACGAAACTTTCACCCACTCGACCGGCCGCCCGGCCGCCCGGGCGCGTCGCCGTGACCGCCGCGGCACGCCGGCCAGCGGCCTTTCCAGGCTGCGCGCGCACCGCTCGACCGGCCGGGTTTCGGTCGCTTGACACTTTATGTGACCGCAGTGATAGTAACTGCACGCTGCTCGCATCGGCTCATTCCGCCTGACACGAGCGCAACTTGCCGTCGATGGTCCGCCACGTCGATCGCGGGATTCGATCGGCGCCGACCAGCCCGGCCGCGGTGGGAGTGGTCGTGCCATTGCCGGGCCGACCGGCGTGCGCCGCGCATGCCGCACCCGATAGAGAGCGCCGTCGTGACACCCTCGGAGGGCGAAATGAGAAAACGCTCGATCATCAGCGCAGTACTGGCGGCCGCGATCGCCCCGGTCTGCGCCGGAATAGTGGTGCTCACCACGACGCCCAGCGCCGCGGCCGTCGGCGGCTCAGGCCCCTACCCGGCTGACTACGAGACCTCCACCAGCCTGACCAACCACACCATCTACCGGCCCGGGACCCTCCCGTCGGAGAAACTTCCCATCTACGTATGGGGCAACGGAGGCTGCTCCGCCAACGGCACGTCGCAGCTGAACTTCCTCCGCGAGATCGCCTCGCACGGGTTCCTGGTCATCGCCAGCGGCAGCCCGAACGGCTCAGGCTCGACGACGTCCCAGCAGCTCACCCAGTCCATCGACTGGGCGGTCGCGGAGAACGGCCGCCAGGGCAGCAAGTACTACGGCAAGCTCGACACCAGCAAGATCGCTGTGGGGGGCTTCTCCTGCGGAGGGCTGGAGGCCTATGCCGTCTCCAACGACTCGCGCATCACCACGACCACCATCTTCAGCAGCGGCTTGCTGAACGACTCCGACGACTACCAGCTCCGCCGGCTGACGAAGCCGATCGCCTACTTCATCGGCGGGTCCAGTGACATCGCCTACCCGAACGCCATCGACGACTGGGGCAAGTTGCCGTCGGGGCTGCCCGCGTTCATGGGCAATCTGAACGTCGGGCACGGCGGCACCTATGGCCAGACCAACGGCGGCGAGTTCGGCAGGGTGGCGGTGCTGTACCTCAAGTGGCGGCTGAAGGGCGACAGGACGGCCGGCACCAACTTCGTCGGCCCCACCTGCGGCCTGTGCAACACCCAGTGGCAGGTCCAGCAGAAGAACCTCACGCTCGACGGCGGCACCCCCTCCCCGTCCCCCAGCCCGTCCCCTTCCCCGTCACCCTCCCCTTCCCCGTCACCCAGTCCGTCCCCGTCCCCCAGCCCGTCTCCCTCTCCGTCACCCGGGACCAGGGGCTGCTCGGCGAGCTACGCGGTGCAGGACCAATGGGGCGGCGGTTTCGTCGCCGCCGTCAACGTCACCGCGGGCGGTAGCGCGATCAACGGCTGGACGGTCACGCTCACCCTGCCCTCCGGAGCCGTGATCACCTCCCTGTGGAACGGCGTCAACTCCGGCACCAGCGGCACCGTGACCGTCGCCAACCAGAGTTACAACGGGAAGCTGTCGGCCGGACAGAGCACCAACTTCGGGTTCCAGGGCAACGGAACCGGCGCCGGAGCCACCGTCTCCTGCACCGCCGTCTGATCCCGCCCATCGAACAGGACGAACCGTAGCGGCGGGCCGGGACCAAACTCCCGGCCCGCCGTGCCGCCTGGAAACAGTGGCCGGAGTCAGGCGGATCGAGGGGTGTCCGCCGGCAGGCGCCAGCGGCACCAGACCGTCTTGCCCTGACCGTCGGGTAGCAGGGTGACGCCGGCGTCGTCGGCGAGGGCGTCGATGATGGTCAGGCCGCGTCCGTGTACGGCTTCGATGTCGAGGTCCAGACGGCGGGGCAGTTCGGGGCCGTGGTCGGTGACGCGGACGCACAGGTCCTCGGCGCTGAGCCACAGTGACAGCCTGACGGGCGGCTTGCCATAGGTCATCGCGTTGGCGAGCAACTCCGCCACGGCGAGGATCACGTCGTCGGCGATGGTGGCCAGCGCCCAGGTGGCGAGGACCTCCCTCACCATGGCGCGAGTCTTGCCGACCAGCGACAAATCGTCGGACAGATCCCAGCAGGCGGTACGAAGACCGCCGTCCCGCGTCGGTGTCATCGATGCTCCGTCAGTCGTCGGGTCGCCCATACGGGCGAAGCGGTCCGCAGAAACCAGGCGACCGGCCACCCTTGTGGCGGCGCGATCGGGGCCGGAGCGGTACAGGACCGCTTGCTCGGAAGCGCGCATCAGGTCGCGCAGTTCGTCGGCGGTGCCCGCCTGGACGAGCAGCGGGCCGGGCAACGGCCAGGTGGCGACGGCGTAGAACCGTCGCGAGCCCATGCCGTACCAGATCGCCCACACCGGCTCCATCTGGTCCAACTGCTCAGCGGCAGCCCTTTCGCTCGCGTCCCATGGTCGCGGGGTGACCTGCGCCGGGGCCGCGCCCGGCCGGTGCCGTCCCCGAGGGCGTGCCTCCAAGGCCTCATCCCGGTTCATGCCGTCACTTCCTTGCGCCGCCGGTGCCGTCCGCTACGCGGTACGCGTCCGCCCGGCGGCCGGATCACCACCCCGGACCTCACCGCGTCCGACGCCTCCCGCCGCCGATGCCGTCCGGCAAAGGCCACGGGAGGATGCTCAGCGAGCATGACGGCGGCGTCCGCGACGGAAGGACGGAGCTTCGCGGGCGATGCGGTCGGGAGCCGGGGCGGCACGGACGATCTCACGGGTGGCCGCTGAGCGGGGGTGGGAGGTTGCCGCCGGGCCGGTGGCCGGACGTCCGGCCGCAGGAACGGGCGCGGCGGCCTCGTGACCACCGGCGGGCCGGACGCCCCCAAGCGCCGCCGGGCGTTCATCCGGGCCTGGACCTGCGCGGGAGTGGGCTGCTCCCAGTCGTGATGCGGGCGGTGGGGAAGACTCGCGGCGTCATGGGCGTACGGCGGATGCCCGCACCAACGGCAACCGAGCGGCATCGGCGGCTCATCGGCCTGCCAGCGGACACGAATGACACCGATTCCCCTGCCAGGGAGGCGTCCGCTACTAGGGTCATGCATCGGATCGGACCTCCACTGTCCGTTCAAGGGGCTTGTCCGTCGCGCACCGCCGCGACAAGCCCCGCTTCCTGTACGGGGGTTACGGTCGTCGACTCTGCTTCACGAGCTAGCCGGACGGTGACAAATCCGTGCTCTCCGGAGACGACGACTTGCCGCCAGGGATACGTATTCTCAACGTCGCGATCTGCATTTTGCGCCCCCTTATCCGGACATATCACACGAATTTGCCGACGCTAAGGAGCGACGCAGGTGCATATATAGGAGCGGGCTCCGAGAACGGCTTCCCGGTTTCCCGAAGGTCTTCACAGAATGCCTTCGGATGGCTACGTTGTGCATCGAAAGTGCAGCCACACTCTGGCGACACTTCGTGTCGCTGTGTGCCAATTTTGTGCCGGTGAAGATCCCCCGTCGGATGGAGCTGAGGAAATGGCTTCGTACGAGAAAAAATCAGCCAATAGGTCGCTCCATCTCTTCGGCCCGGAGCTCCGCAAGTACCGCGAAAGCGCTGATTTCACGCAAGACCAACTGGCTGAGGCGACCCGATTCAGCCGAAGCCTGCTGGGCTTCATCGAGCGAGGTCAGCGCACACCGAGCCGTGAGCTGGCCCAGCGCTGCGACGACGCCTTGGAAGCCGCAGGAGACCTGGTCCGTCTATGGGACAACCTGCGCGGCGAGGTAAGCCCTCATTGGTTTCGCGGTTGGCTCGGTGTCGAGCAGGAGGCGCATACCCTTCACACCTGGCAACCGCTCATAGTGCCGGGGCTACTCCAAACCGAGGAATACGCGCGAGCAATACTGCGAGGAAAACCCGGCATACGGGATCACGAGGTGGACGGATACGTGTCCGCCCGGCTGGAACGGCAGGCCGTCCTCGCTCGCGATGAACCACCGATGTTCTGGGTGGTGCTGGACGAAGGCGTCCTACATCGTCTGGTGGGTGGGCAAGAGGTTATGCAGCGTCAAATCGAACGGCTGCTCATGGCTACCGCGTCTCCTAGGATTGCCGTCCAGATACTCCCGAAGGATTTGGGTGTCACCACGGGGGTTTTGGGGGGTTTCGTCATCGCGCAGCTACCTGGCGCTGCGGATACTGTGTACCTCGAATCCGCACTGAACGGGCAAATCACCAACCGCCCGGAGGATGTCGAAGCTGTTCACGCTACGTACGACACGATTCGTGTGCAGGCACACCCCCGGCATGTGTCCACCGAATTGATCAGAGAGGCGGAGAAACTATGGACTTGAGCGACGAGCTACGGGACGCGGCCTGGCGTAAAGCGAGCAAGAGCGGTCCTAACGGTGGAGACTGCATAGAGATCGCGCCGTTGTCGGGGGGGCGGGTGGGGCTGCGGGACACCGAGGCTCCGGAGAGGGCGCCGTTCGTGGTGAGCGCGAGCGTCTGGGACGCCTTCATCGACGGCGCAAAGAAGGGCGAGTTCGACTTCTAGCCACACCGCTTGCTGACACGAGAAGCCTTGGACGAGCAGTCGCGGGCTTCTCGCCGACCTGGTCGGCCTCGCGGACGCCGGAGTGCGAGTGGCGACACGTTCTTCAGTGTCTCTAGTGTCCTGAGCCGTCGCGGCACCTTGCTGTTGGACAGGCCGTCGGTGCACGGCGTGCCTGGGCATCGACGCCTGGAGCTCCTTGTCGGCAGGGTGAAAAAAGGAATTGCATGCGTGCGTGTGGCCAGCTTTGATCGGTACCCGTGACGTTCGTCGATGAACTTGCCCGCCCAGATCGGTATCCGCGCTCGTCCCGGTACGACCCCGCCTGGCTGCTCGACCTGGACATGGGGCCGAACCCGTTGTGGCTGCTGGAGGACCTGGCCCGGGATCTTGACCTGCGCCCGGGAATGAAGGTCCTGGACCTGGGCTCCGGCAAGGGAGCGACGTCCGTGTTCCTGGCCCGTGAGTACGGCGTCCAGGTCGTGGCGGCCGATTGGTGGATCGCGCCGGATGAGGCCGCGGCCGTGTTCGCTGACGCCGGCGTTTCCGGCCAGGTGACCGCCGTGCGTGCCGAGGCGCACAACCTGCCGTTCGGGAAGGACAGCTTCGACGCCATCGTGAGCATCGACGCATTCGAGTATTTCGGCACCTCTGACTGGTACCTGCCATACCTCGTGAAGTTTCTGCGGCCTGGCGGCCAACTCGGCATGGCGACGCCGGGAATGACCCAGGAGGTCCGGGAACTCGGGGCGATCCCAAAGCGCATCAAGGAACTGTTCGGCTGGGAGCCGATCGCCTGGCACACCGCCGAGTGGTGGCGCTTTCAGTGGGAAGTCACCGAACTCGTGACCGTCACATCGGCACGACTGCAGGAAGATGGCTGGCGGGACTGGCTGCTGTGGACACAGGCGGTGGCCGAGCGCACAGGCGACTGGACTGGCCCAGAACACAATCGCCAGGCGGTGATCGACCTACTCGCCGCCGACGCCGGCGAGTTCCTCGGCTTCGCGATGGTGACAGCGAGGAAGAACTGACGAGCAGGCTCCGCGCAGTCGGACATCAGTGGCGGGAGGTGCGGGGTCCTACGTGGGTGGGGGCGGGTCGCCTGGTCGGGTCTGCTGGACGGCCTGGTGCAGTGCGGCGATGAAGGCCGTGGTCGCCGGCGGATCCGGCGGATCGCCGTAGGTGGCCAGGTAGACGTGCCGCCGGAAGTCGCGCAGGACGCTGGCCTCGATGCCGGGCGCGTGGTGGGTGCGCAGTGCCAGCCCCGGCATGGTGGTCACGCCCATGCCCGCGGCGACCAGTGCCTGCTGGACGATGATGTCGTCGCTGGTGTACGCGATGGGCGGGACGAAGCCCGCCCTGTCGCAGGCCTCGAGGAACTCGCGGCGGCAGTTCTCGCAGCCCGCGATCCAGTCGGAGTCGCGGTTGCCCGCCAGTGTCTGGCCCGGTTCGAGGCTGAGCAGGTACATCGGGTCGTCGAACAGGTGCGTGGCGCGGATGTCGTCCGGAGTCGTGTCGTCGTAGCGGAAGACGACCGCGACGTCGACCTGCCCGGCCCGCAGCAGATCGAGTGCCACGCGCGGGTGGGACTCGACCAGCTGTAGTTCGACGCCGGGGTGCTCGCGGCGCAGGGTGCCCGCGGCGTGCGGCACCAGCGCGGCGAGCGCCGACTGGAAGCCGGCGACCCGGACACGGCCGGTGCGCAGGCCGACCATCGCGGACAGTTCCGCGGCGGCGGTGTCGACCCGGCCGACGATCTCGGTGGCGCGCCGGGCCAGGTGCTCGCCCTCCGGGGTGAGCCGGATGCCCCGGCCGACCCGCTGGACGAGCCTGGCCCCGGTCTCGGCCTCCAGCCTGGCCAGATGATGGCTGACGGCGGGCTGGGAGTAGTTCAGGTGCTTGGCGGCCTTGGTGACCGAGCCCTGCGAGGCGACCGCCGCGAGAACCCGTAACCGCAGGATATCCAGCATGCATAAAGGATACGCATGAGTTAGCCAACGTATTGTCATTAGACGAATGAGTCGGCGTGCGGAACGCTGAGGGGGACGAACCCGCTCCGCGAAGGAGGCCGCGGCCATGATCCGCTCTCTGGCGACACTCACCGATCTCGTCGCGGCCGTGCGCCAGGCGGTCGACGTGCGGACCGGCTGGACGGACACCGCGCAGCTGGTCGCCGATCAGCTCCGCGCGCACCTCCCCGGCCCCGAGATCCTGACGTCCGATCAGCGTCTCGGCCGGCCCGACCGGGTCGCGGGCCACCTGCTGCACGCCGAGCCCGACGGGGCGTTCTCCGTACTCGGCCTGGTCTGGCGCCCCGGGCAGACCACCCGGATCCACGACCACATCACCTGGTGCGTCGTGGGCGTGCTGTCGGGCACCGAGCACGAGGAACTGTTCGACGAAGCGCTCAACCCCATCGGCGCGCGGGACAACCCTCCCGGCGAGGTCGGCGGATTCGCGCCGCCCGGCGACATCCACCGCATTCGCAACGTCGGCGACGAGATCGCCATCAGCCTGCACATCTACGGCACCGACATCTCCCGCGTCGGGTCCAGCGCCCGCCGCTTCTACAACTGAGGGATTTCGAACCATGGACCAGCACGCCATCGACGAGGTACTGAACCGCCCGCTCAGCCAGGAACTGCTGGCCCGTGACCTGGCCAGGCTGGCCTTCGTCGCGCTGGACGGCACCCCGCGGGCGATCCCGATCGGCATCTTCTGGAACGGCACGGAGATCGTCATGTGCACCGCGACGAACGCGCGGAAACTCCCGGCGTTGCGCCGCAATCCCGCGGTCGCGCTGACGATCGACACCGAGTCGCACCCGCCGAAGGTCCTGCTCCTCCGCGGCCAGGCGGAGCTTGATGCCGTCGACGGCATCCCGGACGAGTACATGCGGTGGAACGGCACCTACGAGATGACGCCGGAGCAACGGGCCGAGTGGGAGGAAGGCGTGAAGTCGCTCTACGACGGCATGGTCCGGGTCGTGGTGAAGCCGACCTGGGCCAAGCTGATCGACTTCGAGACCACCCTGCCCACCGCCATCGAGGAGCTCATGCAGCGGCAGAAGGACCGCCGGCGCGCCTGAACACGCACCCGCGCCGCCGAACCCGGCGGCCGGCCCCGAAAGGAGATCACCATGGAGGACACAGATAGGCGGGGCCCCCGCCCTGGACGCGGGACGATCCAGCGGTTGGACAACATCGCCATCGTCGTCGACGACCTCACGGCCGCCAAGGCGTTCTTCGCCGAACTCGGCCTGGAGCTGGAAGGCGAGGCGACGGTCGAGGGCGGCGCGGTGGATCGCCTCGTCGATCTCGAAGGGGTCCGATCGGACATCGCGATGATGCGCACCCCGGACGGCCACGGACGGCTCGAGCTGACCAAGTACCACACGCCTCCGAGCCGGGACGGTGACCCGCGCGCGCCGACGAACACGCTGGGCATGCACCGCATCATGTTCGCCGTCGAGGACATCGACGACATCCTCGACCGCCTGCGGCCACACGGCGCCGAACTCATCGGCGAGCTGGTCCAGTACGAGGACAGCTACCGGCTCTGCTACCTCCGCGGGCCCGCGGGCATCATCGTCGCGCTGGCCGAGCAGATGAAGTGAGGGACGAGGGGCGGGCGCGTCAGGGGTTGAAGCGGTAGCCCATTCCCGGCTCGGTGAGCAGGTGGACCGGCCGCGCGGGGTCGGGTTCGAGTTTGCGGCGCAGCTGGGCCATGTACTGGCGCAGGTAATGGGTCTCC
Source organism: Sphaerisporangium dianthi (assembly GCF_042654065.1). Lineage (NCBI taxonomy): Bacteria > Bacillati > Actinomycetota > Actinomycetes > Streptosporangiales > Streptosporangiaceae > Sphaerisporangium > Sphaerisporangium dianthi. The sequence goes on from NZ_JBHSFP010000004.1 coordinate 28,256, forward strand.
TTCACGTGCTCGCCCCACACCTCGTTGAGCATCTGCCGCTGACTGATCAACCGGCCGGGGTTGCGCAGCAGGAGCTCCAGCATGTGCCACTCGGTCGGCGTGAGCCGCACGCCGCCGGAGACGGTCTTGTCGACCAGGTCGATCGTGTGGTCGCCGATCTGGACGCGTGCCAGTTCGGCCTCCTGGACCGCGATCCTGCGGGTCACGGCGCGGATGCGCGCGAAGAGCTCCTCCACGTCGAACGGCTTGCTGACGTAGTCGTCCGCGCCGGCGTCCAGAGCGTCGATCTTGTCCTGGTTCCCGGCCCGCCCCGACAGGACGATGATCGGGACGGAGCTCCAGCCGCGCAGCCCGTGGATCACCTCCACCCCGTCGATGTCGGGGAGGCCGAGGTCGAGCAGTACGAGGTCGGGACGCCAGTCGGCCGCACCCCGCAGGGCGGAGGCCCCGTCGGGCGCCATGGCCACGTCGTAGTGCCGGGCCGCGAGGTTGATGCGGAGGGCCCGGCGGATCTGCGGTTCGTCGTCGACCACCAGGACGCGGATCATGCCCGGTCCTCGGCGGCGACGGCGTGCGCCCGTGACGAGATGGGCAGCGTGATCAGCATGGTGAGGCCTCCGCCCGGCGTCTCCTCCGGCACGAGGGTGCCGCCCATGGCCTCGGCCAGCCCTCTGGAGAGCGCGAGGCCCAGGCCGACGCCGGTGTGGTTGTCGCGGTCGCCCATGCGCTGGAACGGCATGAACACCTGGTCGCGCGCCTCGGGCGGTATGCCGGGGCCGCGGTCGATGACGCGGATCTCCACCTGGTCGCCGTGCCAGCTCGCGGTGACGAGCACCGGGGCGTCCGGCGGGCTGTAACGCACCGCGTTGGTCATGACGTTGACCAGGATGCGCTCCAGCAGCGCCGGGTCGGCGACCACCTCCGGCAGGTCGGGCGAGATATCCCCTTCGATGCGATCGGTGAGCGGGCCCAGGTCGTCGATCGAGCGCGGGACGATCTCTTCGATCGCCACCGGCTGCGCCGTGACGCCGAGGACCCCGGCCTGCAGGCGGCTCATGTCGAGCAGGTTGGCGACCAGCCGGTCGAGCCTCGCCAGCGACTCGTCCGCGGTCGCGAGCAGCTCGCGCCGGTCCTCCTCGCTCCACCGGATGGCGGTGTTGCGCAGGCTGTCCACGGCGGCCTTCGCGGAGGCGAGCGGCGTGCGCAGGTCGTGGCTGACCGCGGCGAGCAGGGCGGTGCGCATCTTGTCGGCCTCGGCCAGCGGCTTGGCCTGCTGGGCCTCCTCGCGCAGCCGCTCGTGGCGCAGCGCGATGGCGGCCTCGGCGGCGAAGGCCTCCAGCACGCGGCGGTCGGAGGCGTCCAGCAGGCGTCCCCGCACCGCGAGGACGAGGCTCTCGTCGATGGACACGTCGGTGTCCGCCCCGCCCGGGGACGTGCACGGCAGCCCGCCGGACGTGGCGACGATGCGCCACGCCTGCGGCTCCGAGTGGTCGTCCGGGCTCGGCTCGGCGGCCCGTTCCAGCAGCGTCACCGAGGTCAGGCCGAAGGTCTCGCGCAGCCGCGCCAGCAGCGACGCGAGGGCCGCGTCGCCGCGCAGGACGTGCCCGGCCAGGGTCGACAGCACCTCGGCGTCCGCGCCGGCGCGGGCGGCCTCCCTGGTCCTGCGCGCCGCCAGGTCCACCACGGCGCTCACCATCACGGCCACCAGCACGTAGACGAACAGCGCGAGCAGGTTCTCCGGCTCGGAGATGGTGAACCGGCTGACGGGCGGCGTGAAGTAGTAGTTCAGCAGCATGGATCCCGCCACGGCCGCGGTGACCGCGGGCCACATGCCGCCCACGAGGGCGACGCCCACCACCATCAGCAGGAAGAGCAGGATCTCGCTCGACAGCGCCAGGTCGTTTCTCAGCGGGACGAGCGCGGCGGTGAGCGCGGGCAGCGCCAGCAGCGCCATGGCCCAGCCGGCGACGCGCCGCCTGCGGGTGAGCGCGGCGCCCGAGCGGAAGCGCCGCGCGCCCTTCCCTGCCTCGTCGTGAGTGATCATGTGAACGTCGATGGACCCCGACCGCGCGGTCGTGGTGACCCCGACGCCCGGAGAGAAGAGCTGGGCGAACCGCCCGCGCCGGGAGGCGCCGAGCACGAGCTGGGTGGCGTTGACGCCCCGCGCGAAGTCCAGCAGGGCACGGGGCACGTCGTCTCCGACGACCTGGTGGTAGGTGCCGCCCATGCTCTCCACCAGCGAGCGCTGGCGGACCAGGTTGGCCGGGTCGGCGCCGCTCAGGCCGTCGGAACGGGTCGCGTGCACCGCCAGCAGGTCGGCTCCCTTGGTCCTGGCGGTGATGCGGGCCGCCCGGCGGATCAGCGTGTCGCCCTCGGGGCCGCCGGTCAGCGCGACCACGACCCGCTCGCGGGCCTCCCAGGTGCCGGCGATGCCGTGGTCGGCGCGGTAGCGGTCGAGCTGCTCGTCGACCTTGTTCGCCACCCACAGCAGCGCCAGCTCGCGCAGCGCGGTCAGGTTGCCGACCCTGAAGTAGTTGGACAGGGCCGCGTCGATCTTCTCCGGCGGGTAGACGTTGCCGTGCGCCATCCGGCGCCGCAGCGCCTCGGGGGCCATGTCGACGATCTCCACCTCCTGGGCCCGCCGCACCACCTCGTCCGGCACGGTCTCCCGCTGGGGGACTCCGGTGATCTGCCGCACGACGTCGTTCAGGGACTCCAGGTGCTGGATGTTGACGGTCGAGACGACGTCGATGCCGGCGTCCAGGAGTTCCTCGATGTCCTGCCAGCGTTTGGCGTTCTTCGAGCCCGGGACGTTGGTGTGCGCCAGCTCGTCGATGAGCGCCAGCCGCGGCGCGCGGGCGATGACGGCGCCGGTGTCCAGCTCGGTGAAGGTCGTCCCGCGGTAGACCATGGTCGTGCGCGGGACGACCTCCATGCCCTCCGTCAGCGCGGCGGTGCGAGGCCTGCCGTGGGTCTCGACGTAGCCGACGACCACGTCGGTCCCCCGCTCCATGCGCCGGCGTCCCTCGCAGAGCATCGCGAAGGTCTTGCCGACGCCGGGGGCGGCGCCCAGATAGATCCGCAGCCGTCCGCGGGAAGGGCTCACGAGATCACCCCTTGAGGTGGTCGAGGGCCAGGTTGAGCGTGAGGACGTTCACCCCTGGCTCGCCCATGAAGCCGAGTCCGCGCCCGGTGGTGTTCCGCTCGATGAGCGTCTTGACCTGGTCGAGCGGGAGGCCGCGTTCCCTGGCGACCCGGGGGGCCTGCAGGGCGGCGTAGGCCGGGGAGATGTCCGGGTCGAGGCCGGAGCCGCTCGCGGTGACCGCGTCCGCCGGCACCACGGCCCTCGCGGCGCCGCGGACCGCGACCGTGCGGCCGGCCGCGTAGTCCTCGCCGGGCTTGCCGCACTCGACCTTGACGCCCTGGTACTCGCCGATGAACGGCGCGGCAGGGCAGGCCTGGTTGACGCTGACCGCGCGGGTGGGCGTGCCGACGGCCGGGAAGACCTTCAGCACCGCGCCCACGCCGTCGGGGGTGCAGTACGGCCGCCCGCCGCTGACCCCTTCCAGCTCACCGGCGGCCCTGCTGCGGGCGCAGACCTGGGTGAGCAGGCTCTGCCTGCCGGTGTCGGGGTTGCCCTCGTCGTCCTTGGCGCCCGGCACCGGGAGGGTGTCCACGATGTCCTCGGGGCCGAGGTTGCTCGCGGCGGTCGAGGTGGGGTCGTAGCCGTCTCCGGCCGCCGAGGGGCGGGACTGGAAGTACTTCCTGACCGCGTTGCCGTCGGCGTCCGCGAAGCTCTGCCCGAGCAGGGCACTGCCCGCGTCCTTGCCGTCCTTCTGCACGATCGAGCCGTTGGCCTTGCCGTTGAACAGGGCCTGGGCGACTCCGGTGACCACGAGCGGGTAGATCGCCCCGGTCACCAGGGTGAGCACCAGCAGCGCGCGAAGCGCGGCGAGGTGCTGGCGGATCCAGCTTGGCAGGCGTTCCATTTATGACATCCCCGGGAGGAACTGGACGAGCAGGTCGATGATCTTGATGCCGACGAACGGGACGATGATCCCGCCCAGGCCGTAGATGTAGAGGTTGCGGCTGAGCAGCTTGGAGGCGCTGGAGGGCCGGTAACGCACCCCGCGCAGTGCCAGCGGGATCAGCGCCACGATGACGATCGCGTTGAAGACGACCGCCGACAGGATCGCCGACTGCGGGCTGGCCAGCCGCATGATGTTCAGCGTGTCCAGGCCCGGGTACACCGCGGCGAACATCGCGGGAATGATCGCGAAGTACTTGGCGATGTCGTTGGCGATGGAGAACGTGGTCAGCGCGCCGCGGGTGATCAGCAGCTGCTTGCCGATCTCGACGATCTCGATGAGCTTGGTGGGGTTGGAGTCGAGGTCGACCATGTTGCCGGCCTCTTTGGCGGCCGAGGTGCCGGTGTTCATCGCCACCCCGACGTCGGCCTGGGCGAGCGCGGGGGCGTCGTTGGTGCCGTCCCCGGTCATCGCGACGAGCCGGCCGCCCTCCTGCTCCCTCTTGATCAGTTCGAGTTTGTCCTCGGGGGTGGCCTCGGCCAGGAAGTCGTCCACCCCGGCCTCGTCGGCGATGGCCTTGGCGGTCAGCGGGTTGTCACCGGTGATCATCACGGTGCGGATGCCCATCCGGCGCATGTGGTCGAACCGCTCCCGCATGCCTTCCTTGACGACGTCCTTGAGGTGGATGACCCCGAGCACGCGCGCCCGGCCCCCGGTGACCTCGCCGACCACCAGCGGCGTGCCGCCGGAGGCCGAGATGCCGTCGACCAGGGGGCCGACCTCGTCCGTCGGGTGGCCGCCGTGGTCGCGCACCCACTTCATCACCGACGTCGCGGCGCCCTTGCGCACCTGGCGGCCGTCCACGTCCACCCCGGACATGCGGGTCTGGGCGGTGAAGGCGACCCATTCGGCGTGGGCCAGCTCCCCGGGCCCGCGCTCGCGGAGGGCGTAGGCCTGCTTGGCGTACACCACGATGGAGCGCCCCTCGGGGGTCTCGTCGGCGAGGCTCGCGAGCTGCGCCGCCTCCGCCAGCTCCCGCTCGGGGACGCCGGCGACGGGCACGAAGTCCGACGCCTGCCGGTTGCCCAGGGTGATGGTGCCCGTCTTGTCCAGCAGCAGGGTGTTGACGTCGCCGGCCGCCTCCACCGCGCGGCCGCTCATGGCCAGCACGTTGCGCTGCACGAGACGGTCCATGCCGGCGATGCCGATCGCCGACAGCAGGGCGCCGATGGTGGTGGGGATGAGGCAGACCAGCAGCGAGACCAGGACGATGCCGGTGACGCCGTCCCCGGTCAGGGCGAGCGAGTCCGGGACGCCGGGATTCTGGGCCTTGGAGAAGATGGCCAGCGGCTGCATGGTGGCGGTGGCGACCAGGAAGATGATCGTCAGCGCCGCCAGCAGGATGTTGAGGGCGATCTCATTGGGGGTCTTCTGCCGGTTCGCGCCCTCGACCAGCGCGATCATCCGGTCGATGAAGCTCTCGCCCGGCTTCTGGGTGATCTTGACGATGATCCGGTCCGACAGCACCTTGGTGCCGCCGGTGACGGCCGAGCGGTCGCCGCCGGACTCGCGGATCACCGGCGCCGACTCGCCGGTGATGGCCGACTCGTCGACGCTGGCGATGCCCTCGACCACGTCGCCGTCACCGGGGATGATCTCCCCGGCCTCCACGACCACGAAGTCGCCCTGCGCCAGTTCGGGGGCGCCGACGGTGTCGAAGGGGCCGGGCTCCTGCCCGGGCCGCCAGCCGGTGAGCCGGCGGGCCGTGGTGTCGCGCTTGGCGGCGCGCAGCGTCGCCGCCTGCGCCTTGCCCCGGCCCTCTGCCACCGCCTCGGCCAGGTTGGCGAAGATCGCCGTCAGCCACAGCCAGGCGACGATCGCCCAGGCGAAGAAGGAGGGGTCGGTGATCGCCAGGACGGTCGTGAACACCGCGCCGATCTCGACGATGAACATGACCGGGTTGCGCCACAGCGTGGCGGGGTTGAGCTTGCGCAGCGCCTCGGGCAGCGAGGTGATGAGCTGCCGGGGGTCGAGCAGGCCGCCGCCCACCTTGTCGTTCTGCGATGCGGGAGTGCGGGCGGGCGGTGCGGGGGCACGGCCCGGGGCGTGGGTCGAAGGGGTGGCCATTAGCTGATTCCTTCTGCGAGCGGCCCGAGCGCCAGGGCGGGGAGGAAGGTGAGCGCGACCAGAATGATCGTCACGCCGACGAGCATTCCGACGAACTGCGGCCGGTGCGTGGGCAGCGTGCCCGTCGAGGCCGGCACGGGCGCCTGCCTGGCCAGCGACCCGGCCAGGGCGATGACGAAGATGATCGGCAGGAAGCGGCCGAACGCCATGCACAGCCCGAGGACGGTGTCGTACCAGGGGGTGTTCACGGTGATGCCGGCGAACGCCGAGCCGTTGTTGTTGGAGGCGCTGGTGAACGCGTAGAGCACCTCGGACAGGCCGTGCGGGCCCGAGTTGAGCATGCTCGCCCGCTCGGTGGGCGACCCCATGGCGAGGGCCGTGCCGACGAGCACCAGCACCGGCGTGGTCAGGAAGTACATCGACGCGAGCTTGATCTCGCGGGCGCCGATCTTCTTGCCGAGGTACTCGGGCGTGCGGCCGACCATCAGCCCCGCGACGAAGACGGTGATCACGGCGAGCACGAGCATGCCGTACAGGCCGGCTCCCACGCCGCCGGGCGCGACCTCGCCCAGCATCATGTTCACCATGGTGATCATGCCGCCGAGAGCGGTGAAGGAGTCGTGGAAGGAGTTCACCGCGCCGGTCGAGGTCAGCGTCGTCGCCGCCGCGAAGGTCCCGGAGTTCGGCACGCCGAACCGGATCTCCTTGCCCTCCATCGCGGCGCCCACAGCCTGCGGGACGGTGCCGTTGTGCGCGATCTCCAGCCCGGTGAGCACGGCGATGCTCGCGAACGCCAGGATGCCCATGACGGCGGCGATCGCGTAGCCCTGCCGCCTGTCGCCGACCATCCGGCCGAATGTGCGCGGCAGCGCGAAGGGCAGGACGAGGATCGCGAAGATCTCGACCCAGTTCGTCCAGCTGGTGGCGTTCTCGAACGGGTGGGCGGAGTTGGCGTTGTAGAAGCCGCCGCCGTTGTTGCCCAGCTCCTTGATGATCTCCTGGCTCGCCACCGGCCCGCCGGTGATCTTCTGCGCGCCGCCGGCCAGCGTGGCCACCTCGTGCACGCCCGCGAAGTTCTGGATCAGCCCGCCGGCCACCAGCACCAGGGCGCCGACGAACGCGATCGGCAGCAGGACGCGCACCGTGCCGCGCACCAGGTCGACCCAGAAGTTGCCGAGGTCCTCGGTCCGCTTGCGGGCGAAGCCGCGCACCAGGGCGACCGCCACCGCGATGCCGACCGCCGCCGAGACGAAGTTCTGCACCGCCAGTCCGGCCATCTGCACCAGGTGGCCCATCGTGGACTCACCCGAGTACGCCTGCCAGTTGGTGTTGGTCACGAAGCTGACCGCGGTGTTCCAGGCGACGTGGCCGGGCACCCCGGGGAAGCCCAGGCTCAGGAAGAGCTTGTCCTGGAGTCGCTGGAAGCCGTACAGGAAGAGGATGGACACCGCCGAGAAGGCCAGCACGCTGCGGGCGTACACGCTCCAGCGCTGCTCGGCGTCCGGCCGCACGCCGATGAGGCGGTAGACCACCCGCTCGACGGCCAGGTGCCGCGTGCCGGTGAAGACGCGGTACATGTAGTCGCCCAGCGGCCGGTGCGTCAGCACCAGGGCGGCGAGAAGGGTTCCGATGAACAGGATGCCCGCGAAGGTCGATGACATCAGAAGCGCTCCGGGAAGAGCAGCGCGGCGACCATGAAGATCACCAGTGCGGCGGTGACCACCAGCCCGGTTGCGTTGACGGCGCTCACAGGCGCTCCACCGCCTTGACGACGAGCCCGAGGATCACGAAGATCGCGATCGTCAGGGCGACGAAGATGACGTCAGCCATCCCCACTCCCTCAGAATCCAGACGAACATGCTTGAGGCCGCCCGGAGCGGACGGCCACAGAGCTAGCAAAGCGCGGGATCTGAGGCTTATCGCCCTTCTTGACGGCTTCCATACGGGCCCGTCCGCATTATTGACGCGATCCCTACGAGGGCTTGCCTCAGCCGGCGCGGAGCCCGCCCCGTCGCCCGGCCCCGGAGCGGGCCGGCGTCAAGATGGCGCATGAATCCGCCCGTGAGCCGTATGGATCGCATATCGACCGCCCTGGCGACGGGAAGGCGCGCGCAAAGTGGAGGTGTCGAGTTCAGGAGAAGACATGACAGTGCGCCCCCTCGCCCTCAGCCGGCCTCCCGACGCCGGGCACGCCTGCGGCCGTGGCATGGAGCAGTTCCACCACCCGCGTCCGGTGTGCGCCGGCCGCGGAAGCGGCTCCGTCCCCACCCCGGAACGCCAGAGGCTGATGGCCGGCCTCACCGGACGCGTTCTCGAGATCGGGGCCGGCGACGGCGTCAAGCTCGGCTGCTACCCCTCCGGCGTCGAGGAGATCGTCCTCGTCGACCCCGACCCTTTCCTGCGCGCCACGGCGAAGGACGCCGCGGCCGGCGTCCCGGCTCGCGTGCGCATCCTCGACGGCGGTCCGGCGCGGCTGCCCGTCCCCGACGCCTCGTGTGACGCCGTCGTCTGCTCGCTGACCCTGTGCTGCGCGGACAGCGCGGAGGCGGCGCTCTTCGAGGTGAGACGGGTCCTGCGCCCGGAGGGGCGGCTGCGGTTCTACGAGCACCAGTGCTCGGGCCACCTGGCGATCATGATGACCGAGCGGTTGTTGACCCCTGTGTGGTCCCGCGTCGCGGGCGGCTGCCACCCGGCTAGGGACGTCCTCGCCGCCATCGGGTCGGCGGGGTTCACCATCGAGCGGCTGGACCGCTTCCACCTGTACCACGTGAGCCACGTCCTCGGCGTCGCGCGGCCCGAGTAGCGGGGGGCGGGGCGGCCCCGGCGCGGGCGCTGCCCAGAATGTGCCTCATGGCGGGGAGCCCGCGGTCGGGGCTGTAGACGACCTCGTCCAGCCGGTCGATCTGGAACCCGGCCCGGCGGATCGCCTCAGCAGTGTCCCGGTTGAGGTGGCAACCGCCGGCCATACGGCTCCAGAGGGGCGAGACGGCGTCCTGGACCAGCGCCCGCCACCACATGGCCGACCTGACGTGCTCGAAGAACCGCAGCTCGCCGCCGGGCTTGAGGACCCGCCGCAGTTCGGCCAGGCCGCGCCGCTGGTCGGGCACCGAGCACAGCACCAACGACACCACCGCCGCGTCGAAGCGGGCGTCCGGCGCCGGAAGCGCGTCCGCGTGCCCGGCCACGACCCGGATGGGGATCGGCGCCCGCCGGGCCGCGCTCTCCGCCAGGCCGCGCAGGATGTCCTCGGGCTCCACGGCCACCACTTCGGCCACCTCAGGCGGGTAATGGCCGAAGTTCATCCCGTTGCCGGCCCCCACCTCGACCACGCTGCCGGACAGGCCCGCGAGCAGGACCCTGCGGTGCCCCGCGGTGCCGCGCCGCTCGGACTCGGCGCTGGTGCGCTCGTACATCCGGGCGAAGCGCGGACGCTGGAAGCGTGACAGCTCATCCATCTGGACAGCCTTCCCGGCGGCCCGGCACCCGCCGGAATGCCCACTGTTGTCCCCAGTATCACCGGCTCGCGGGTGTCCCGGCCCTCCGTCGCCGCCGTGCCCGCGCGCGGCCATGGTTCAACTCCGATCAACATCGATCGGTAGCATGGCGGTCTCCGGCGAGGAGGAGCCATGACAGAGACCGCGGGACGGCCCGCGCCCGCCCAGCTGCCGTACGAGCGCCGCGCCCAGGTCGTCGAGCTGCTGCGCCGGCGCGGCGTCGTGCGCGCCAACGACCTGGCCGCCGAGCTGGACGTCTCGGTCATCACCATCCGCCGGGACATCGCGCTGCTGGCCTCCCGGGGGGTCGTCCGCCGCGTCCGCGGCGGAGCCGTCCTGTCCGGCGGGGCGCCGGCCGGCGACGGCGAGCGTGAACGGCACGCGGTCCCGGAGGCCACAGGCACGGCCGTGCGGCAGGTCACGGTCGGCGTGGTGGTGCCGTCGCTCACCTACTACTGGCCCGACGTGATCCGCGGCGTGCGCGAGGCCGCCACGCCCTCGTCGGCCCGGGTGGTGCTGCGCGGCGCCACCTACCAGGCCGAGGACGAGCGGCGGCAGCTGTCCTGGCTGGTGGAGTCGATGGAGGTGGACGGCCTGCTGGTCGCGCCCACCACCACAGGCGAGGAGGGCGAGGCGCTGGTCCGGTGGCTGCAGGCCGCCGACCTGCCGGTGGTGCTCCTCGAGCGCGCCGCGGCGGTGGGGCCCTACCGCGAGGCGATGGAGTCGGTGGTCAGCGACCACGCGCTCGGCGCCGCCATGGCCGTGCGGCATCTCGCCACGCTGGGCCACCGGCGGGTCGGCGTGCTCACCGCCGCGCAGAGCCCGACCACCCAGCACGTGCGGCGCGGGTGGCGGCAGGCGTGCGAAGAGCTCGGCCTCGCGCTGGAGGGCACCCCCGACGTGAGCCCGGCCGGCCACGGCGAGGCGACGCGGGCCGCCGTGCTCGACGGCGTGCTCGACGCGTGCCTCGCCTCGGGGACGACCGCCATGCTGGTCCACTCCGACCCCGAGGCGATGTCCCTGGTGGAACGCTGCCAGGTGCGCGGCGTCCGGGTGCCCGGCGATCTCAGCCTGGTGGCCTACGACGACGAGGTCGCCGAGCTGTGCGACCCGCCGCTCACGGCGGTCCGCCCGCCCAAGGCGGCCGTCGGCCGGGCGGCCTTCGAGCTGCTCGCGGCGCGCCTGGCCGATCGGGACGCGCAGCGCCCGGCCCACCGTGTGGTCATCGCGCCCCGTCTCATGGTGCGCTCGTCCTCCTCGGCGCCGCGCTGACCGCGCCGCCGGAGGCGTCCACGACGTCGGCCGTCCCGTCGGGCCAGCGCACCCGCGCGGACGCCGGGCCGTCCCATGAGATGTCCGGCCACCCGGCCGGCTCTCCCCCGCCCAGGTAGACCAGCGCGTGGTACCACCTGTCCGGCCGCGCGGCCGAGGGCGTGGCGCACCACGGTACGAGCGTCCGCTCGGCGAGCGGGGATGCGTCCTCGGCCGAGACGACCCCGGTCGCCTCCAGCCCCGGCCCGCCGAGCACGCGCGAGCACAACACCGCGTCGCTCGCCGTGACCGTCCCGTCGGGGGACGGCTCCGGCGCGGGCAGCGGCCACCCGCCGACGCGCAGCGGGCCCTGCCACGGCGCCCCGCCCGGATCCGAGATCCGCACGAGGCGCGCCTCCCAGGGGCCGCGCAGCACCGAGACCACCTGGATCCACGGTCCGAGGCGCACGCGTCCTGAACGCCCGTGTCCGTGGTCCGCGCCTTCGCTCTCAGGGGTGACCCAGTGGGCCCGCCAGCGCGACGACCCGGCCAGCGCCCCCGAAGGGAGGCGATGGGCGGGCAGCGTCTCGAAGCCCGTGCGGTGGCTGGGCGCCCCGTCCGCGTCGAGGAGCACCACCGACTGGTCGACCGGGTGCGCCGCGTGCTCACCGGCGATGAGCGGCGCGGTGGCGGTCGAGTACCCGAGGCGCGCGTACAGCGGCGAGTCGGTCAGGTGCGATCCGGGGAGGGAATGGTCGGTGCCGTGGTTGACCACGCGCACCACGCCGTCGGCCCGCGTCCCGCTGACCAGCCATCCGGGCGCGGGAAGGAGGAGATGGTAGTCGCCCGACTCCACCGGCAGCGGCTCCTCGACGGCCGTCCAGACCGGGTGGTCCTCGGGGAGGGTGAGCCCGAACAGCCCTTTCGCCGCCCAGTACGGGGAGCCGGGCCCGGAGTAGGACTGGGCGATCGGCCGCCAGGGCCGGTGCCAGCCCAGGGTCAGCACGCCGTCGTCGTCCGGCGCTCCGCGGTCGGTGAAGTGGCGGGCGATGCCGGAGGCCGCGCGGCGCAGCAGCCCTGGCGAGGGGGTCGTCAGCCCGGCGCGGGCGCCGGCCCAGAACTGCGCGGCGGCGGCGAACCGGTAGGTGAGGCTGCGTCCCTGGACGAGCGGCGAGCCGTCGGCGCCGACGAGGTGGAGCGCGTCGCCCAGATAGCTTTCGAGCCGGCGCAGGTACACGGGCCGCCGGGAGTCCGCCCGCGGATCGCCCGCCGCCATCTCGGTCCACAGCAGCGGGTAGAACTGCAGCGCCCACCCGGCGTAGTGGTCGTAGGAGCGTTCGGCGCCGTCGGCGTACCAGCCGTTCTCCCGCGCGAAGCCGTCGGACAGCTCAAGCCCCGCGTCGATGTCCTCCTCCGAGCGGGGACCGCCCACCGAGGCCAGGAACTGCTCCACGACGATCTGGAACCAGACCCAGTTGATCGGCGGGTATTCCGAGCCGATCGCGGGAGCGAGGTAGTCGACGACCTGCTCGCGCACGACCGGGTCCAGGCGGTCCCACAGCCATGGCCTGGTCAGGTGGAGCACCATGGCGATGGACGCGGCCTCGACCTTCGCCTGGCCGTGCTCGTCCAGCCGCACCCAGCGCTCGGGCGAACGGGGATCGGTGCCCGCGGCGAGTCCTTGCGCGTACCACTCCATCAGACCCAGCGGATCGCGCCCGCGCTCGCCCGCCACCCGGAATCCGGCGGCCAGGAAGGTGCGCGCGAAGCCTTCCAGCCCGTCGACGTCCGCCCCGTAGCCGCCCGGCGGGCCGGGGAAGGAGACGCGCGCGTGGGCGGGCGAGGCGTACCGCCGCGCCACCAGCAGGAGGTGGTCGGCGAGCGCCGCCCAGTGGTTCCTGGTCCACCCGGTATGGGGCGACAGCTCCCAGTCGTCGAACTCCCGCCAACTGATCATGGACACTCCCGGATGCAGGTCGCACGCATATCGATCACATTCGATCAGAAATCACGACTTCTTGCACTTAACACACCGTTGACATGAATGACATGACCGGACATGATCGGCGCACTGGCAAGCGCTTTCCGCCGAAGGGATCTCGCGCGTGACGCACCGACGACGCCCGCAGGCCCTGCTGGTCATGGACCCCGCCCACTTCCGGGTGCAGTTCCAGGAGGCGCAGTTGCGGCGGCTGCGCGACCTCGCCGAGCTCGGCGAGCCCGCCACGACGGCCGACCTGGACGCGGCCCGCGTGCGGCGCCGGCTGCGCGAGGTCGAGGTGCTCGTGACCTCGTGGGGCTGCCCGCCGCTGACGCCCGCGCGGCTCGCCGACGCCCCCGGGCTGCGGGCCGTCTTCCACTGCGCGGGCACGGTGCGCTCGTTCGTCACCGACGAGGTCTTCCGCCGCGGGATCCTGGTGACCAACGCCGCCCACGAGAACGCGATCCCGGTGGCCGAGTTCACCCTCGCCGCCGTCATCTTCGCCGGGAAGAAGGCGCCGTTCCTCGCCCAGGACGCGCGCCTGCACCGCGACGACTGGTCCTACGCGACCCGCCGCGGAGAGCTGTCCAACCGCGGGCGCACCGTCGGCGTCGTCGGCTTCTCCCGGGTGGGGCGCCGCGTCGTGGAACGGCTGCGCCACCTGGAGATCGACATCCTGGTGTCCGACCCGTACGCCGCGCCCGCCGACGTGCGCGCGGCCGGCGCCCGGCCGGTGGGCCTGGCCGAACTGCTGCGCGGCTGCGACGTGCTCACGCTGCACGTCCCGGCGCTGCCGTCCACCCGCCACCTCATCGGAGCCCGGGAGCTGTCCCTGCTGCGCGACGGGGCCACGGTGATCAACACCGCCCGCGGCGCCGTCCTGGACACCGCCGCCCTGGAACGCGAGTGCGCGGCGGGCCGGCTGGACGCGATCCTCGACGTCACCGAGCCGGAGCCGCTGCCGTCCGGCTCGGTGCTGTACGACCTGCCCAACGTCATGATCACCCCGCACGTCGCCGGGTCGCTCGGAGCCGAGACCCGGCGGATGAGCGAGAGCGCGCTCGATGAGCTTGACCGCTATCTGGCCGGCCGGCCGCCCCGCGCCGCCGTGACCCCCGCCGAGTTGGCCACAGGCGCCTGAGCCCGCACCGGCCAGGATGAGAGGAGACCGGAACGATGAGCACAGCGAACACCACAGCAGGCCCCGGCACGCGACGCCGCCTCGCGTGGTGCGTGGCGGCCGCGGCCGCCGTCTCCCTCCTGGCGGCCGCGTGCGGCTCGGGCGAACGGGCGGACGGCGGTGGCGGGCCGGTCACCCTGACGGTCGCGGCCTGGAGCCTCGCGAAGACGCCCGAGTTCGGCGCGCTCTTCGACGCGTTCGAGAAGGCCAACCCCGGCATCAAGGTCAAACCGGTGGACATAGCCGCCGACGACTATCCCGCGAAGGTGAACACCATGCTCGCCGGTGGCGACCGGACCGACGTGGTCACGATGAAGACCCTCACGGACTACTCGCGCTACGCCGGCCGCGGGCAGCTCCTCGACCTCACCGACCTGGTCAAGTCGGCGGGCGGCGCCGAACTCGCGGGCCTCCCGGCCTACGACGTGCGCGGCACCTACTTCGCCCTGCCGTACCGCCAGGACTTCTGGCTGCTCTACTACAACAAGAAGCTCTTCAAAGACGCGGGCATCACCGATCTCGACGGGCTGACCTGGGAGAAGTACGCCACGCTCGCGCAGCGGCTCACGAAGGGCGAGGGGACCGGGAAGGTCTACGGGACCTACCACCACACCTGGCGGTCGGTCGTCCAGGCCATCGCCGCGGCGCAGACGGGCGGCGACCAGCTCGGCGGCGACTACGGGTTCTTCGCCGACCAGTACAAGACGGCCCTGTCGCTGCAGAAGGCGGGCGCGGCTCTCGACTTCGGCACCGCCACCTCGCAGCACTCCGACTACCGCGTCATGTTCGAGACCGGCAAGGCGGCGATGATGCCCATGGGCACCTGGTACATCTCCGGCCTCCTGACGGCCAAGAAGAAGGGCACCACGAACGTCGACTGGGGCCTCGCGCCGATGCCGCAGCGTCCGGGGGCCACCGACGTGACCACCTTCGGCGCGCCCACGGCCTTCGCCGTCAACAAGAGGGCGGAGCACGCGGACGCCGCCAGGAAGTTCGTGGCGTTCGCCGCGAGCAAGGCCGGCGCCGAGGCCATCACCAAGGTCGGCGTCGTGCCGGCACTGAAGACGCCGGAGATCACCGACGCGTACTTCTCGCTCGACGGCATGCCGTCCGACGAGCTGTCCAAGAAGGCGTTCGCCCCCGGCAAGGTCGTCCTGGAGATGCCGGTCAGCGACAAGACCGCCGACGTCGACACCATCCTCAACGAGGAGCACGAGCTCATCATGGTCGGCGACAAGTCGGCGGAGGAGGGCATCCGCACGATGAACGACCGGGTCAAGAACGAAGTCCTGAACTGAAGTCATGACCCACTCGACGACGCGGCCCGCCCCCGTGGCGCGGCACGACCCGCCCACGCCGGTGCGGGACCGGCGCCGGACCTGGCGGAACACCCTGGTCGGCTGGAGCTTCATCCTGCCGAACTTCGTCGGCTTCGCCGCGTTCACGCTGGTGCCGGTGCTGGCGGCGCTCGCGCTGGCCTTCATGGACTGGGACTCCTACGGCGCGCCGCAGTGGGCGGGGCTCGCGAACTTCGAGCAGCTGCTCCGCGACCAGAACGTGCGCGTCGCCCTGGTCAACACCCTGTACTACGCCGCGGGCCACATCCCGCTGACGCTGGTCGCGGCGCTGGCGCTGGCCCTGGCGCTCAACGGGAGGATCCGCGGGGCGCGGTTCTTCCGCACGGCGGCGTTCCTGCCCTACATCACCTCGCTGGTCGCCGTCGCCGCCGTGTGGAACATGCTGTTCAACCCGGCGGCGGGGCCGATCAACCAGGTGCTCATGGCGCTGGGCGTCGACGAGCCGCCCCGGTGGGTCGCCAGCACCGGCTGGGCCATGCCCGCCGTGATCGTCACCAGCGTGTGGCGGGACATGGGCTACTACATGGTGCTCTACCTGGCCGGCCTGCAGACGATCCCGGCGGAGTACCACGAGGCCGCCAAGGTCGACGGGGCGAACGCCTGGCAGCGCTTCTGGAGCATCACGCTGCCCTGCCTGCGGCCCACGACGTTCCTCGTCCTGGTCATGCTGACGATCCAGAGCTTCAAGGTGCTCGACCTCATCGTGGTGATGACCGACGGCGGTCCCGGGCGCAGCACGCTGGTGCTGTCGCAGCTGGTGTACAGGGAGGGGATCGTCGAAGGCCACTTCGGCTACTCCTCGGCGATCGCGCTGGTGCTCTTCGTGATCGTGCTCACCGTGACGGTCGTCCAGTTCCGGTTCAACGAGCGGAGGCGGCTCCGATGACCACGACGCACGGCCTTCCCCCGGCGACGGCCGCCCCGCCCCCGCCCGCGGCGCCCGCCGCGCGGCACCGCGGCGGGCGCCGCTCGCTGCGCAGGGTGCCGGCCTACGCGTCCCTGACCGTCGTGGCTCTGCTGGTGCTCGTGCCGTTCGGCTGGATGGTGTCGGCGTCGCTGAAACGCGACAACGAGGTCTTCACCATCCCGGTCGAGTGGATCCCGAGGGAGCTGCGCTGGTCGAACTTCGTCGACATCTGGGAGCGCATCCCGATGCTGACCTACCTCGGCAACTCGGCCCTGCTGTCGGTCGCCGTCACCTTCCTGCAGGTGCTCACCGGCAGCTTCGCCGCCTATGGGTTCGCCAAGGTGCGCTTCCCGGGCCGCGACGCGCTCTTCCTCGCCTACATCGCCACCATCGCCGTGCCGTGGCAGGCCTACATGGTGCCGCAGTACATCATGATGCAGAGGGCCGAGCTGACCGACACCTACTGGTCGATCATCCTGCTCCAGGCGTTCGGCGCGTTCGGCGTCTTCCTCATGCGCCAGTACTACATGTCGATCCCCGACGAGCTGTGCGAGGCCGCGCGCATCGACGGCCTGAGCGAGTACGGCATCTACCTGCGCGTCGTGCTGCCGCTGTCCAAGCCCGCGCTCGCCAGCCTGGCCCTGCTCACGCTCGTCACCACCTGGAACGACTACATGGGGCCGTTCATCTACCTGACGAGCAACGAGCTGTGGACCGTCCAGCTCGGCCTGCGATCGTTCATCGGCCAGTACGAGGCCGAGTACGCGATGATCATGACGGGCGCGGTGCTCTCGGTGCTGCCCATCCTGGTGATCTTCCTGTTCGGCCAGCGGTACTTCATCCGCGGCATCGCCACGACCGGCCTGAAGGGGTGAGCGCGATGCGTAACCCGCTCAGGCCCGCCCCGCAGGCCGCGTACGAGAGGCTGTTCGCCTCCGTGTACGCGTGCCTGATGACGAACGTCCTGGTCACCGTCGCCTGCGCGCCGCTGCTGGCCGCGCTCGCGGTCGTGCGCGATCCGGCGTCGTCCTGGCCGTTCTTCGCCGTCCTGTCGCTGGTGTGCGCACCGGCGCTGGCCGGGGCGTTCGGCTGCTTCGCCGCGCTGGGCGAGGGGTCCGCGGGCGTCTTCCGCACGTTCTGGCGCGCCTACCGCCGGGCCGCCGTCCGGACGCTGGCCGCGTGGGCGACCGGCCTCGCGGCCGCGGGCGTGCTGGCCGTGGACGCCGTCGTCGTCGCGCGGACGGCGTGGGGACCGGTGCTCGTCCCCTTCTTCGTGACCGCCGCCGTCCTGGTCGCGGCCGTCGTCGCCGCCGTGCTCGTGCTGGCCGCCGAGCCGCCGCCCGGCCGGTTCGCCCGGCCGCGCGAGGCGGTCCCGCCGTGCCTGTACCTGGTGGCGCGGCGCTGGTACCTCGCGGTCCCCGCCGTCGCCGTGTTCGGCCTGGCCGGGGCCGCCGTCCTGGTCAGGCCGGTCGTCGGCGCCCTCGTGCTGTGCTCGCCCCTGCTGTACGCCGGATGGGCGACCATGCGGTTCGTGGTGGCCCCCCTGCTGCCCGCCGGCCGGGTGCCGGCCTGATGGGCGGCGCCCGGCTGCTGACCGCGGGGGTGTGCAGTGTCACCTACCGGCCGCTGCCGGCCGACCGCGTCATCGCGCTCGCGGCGCGGGCCGGGCTCGACCACATCGAGTGGGGCCAAGACGCCCACATCCCGCTCGGCGACGTGGCGGAGGCGCTCCGCGTGGCCGAGGCGACCAGGGCCGCCGGCCTGTCGGTGTCGGCCTTCGGCTCGTACTACCGGGCGGGCGCCATCGCCGACCCGGGCGAGGACCGCCGCGTGTGGCGCGACGTGCTGGCCGCGGCCCGCGCCCTGGACGCACCGCGCATCCGGGTGTGGGCGGGCGGCCGGGGATCGGCGGAGGCGAGCCCGGCGGAGCGCCGCAGGACGCTTTCCGCGCTGAGACGCTGCGTCGACACCGCCGGCGACATCGCCGTCGCGACCGAATACCACGCGGACACCCTCACCGACGACTCCGGCTCGGCGCGGGCGATGCTCGACGAGGTTCCCGGGCTGCGCACGTACTGGCAGCCGCCGAACGGGATGCCCGACGACGAGGCGCTGACGGGGCTGCGCGCCGTGCTCGACCGTGTGGACGCGGTGCACGTGTTCAGCTGGTGGCCGACGCCCCGCGAGCGATGGCCGCTGGACCACCGGGCGGCGCTGTGGCGCGAGGTCGTGCGCCTGCTCGCCTCGACGGGCAGGCGCGTGGCCGCCTCGATCGAGTTCGTCCCCGGCGACGACCCGGGGATGCTGGCGGGGGAGGCGGCGAGCCTGCGCCGCCACCTGACGGCGGCCGACCGGCGGCAGGACGTCCGGGGAGTGCCAGAATCCTGAGGAGTCCCAGGAGGATGTGCGCCACGCGGGCGGGCTGTGAGAAGGATGGTGGTCAGGGTGGGCGACGATGACGTTCTGGGGCGGCTGCGGGACATCTGCGGGTCCTTGCCGGAGGTGGCCGAGAAGCCGTTCGGAGGGCACACGGCGCCGGCGTTCCGGGTGCGCGACAAGCTCTTCGTGATGACCAGCGAGGACGGCGATTCCATGACGTTCAAGGCGGGGCCGGGGGTGCAGGAGGCCCTGGTCGCCTCGGATCCCGGGCGTTTCTTCGTCCCGCCGTACGTGGGGGCCAAGGGCTGGGTGGGGGCGCGGCTCGACGTCGAGCAGGACTGGGACGAGATCGCCGGGCTGGTCGAGGACAGCTACCGGCTGATCGCGCCGAAGCGGCTCGCCGCGCTGCTCGACCGCCCGGCGTGAGCGACGGCGTCCGCCGCCGCCGCGAGGTGGGACGGGCCACGGGCGGGCGGCAGGCGCCCGGCCCCCATGCCTCCCGGACGCGCCAGGCCTCCCCTGGCCGTCCGGATCGCCCGCCGCCGGTCCCGGCGGCCCAGCCGCCGCGCCAGGCCGCCTCGCCGGTCAGGGCCGGTGGCGGGCCGCGGCCAGGAGGTACGCCTCGCGCAGGCCGTCGGCCAGTGTCCGCGAGTCGTGCGCCGTGGCGGCGGTCGCGGCCAGCGCCGCCCACGTGGCGCGCACCGGCGCGTCCTCCAGGCTCCGCAGCAGCTCGACGAACTCGGGCACGGTGCGGGCGTGCAGGTAGGCGTCCTTCAGCCAGTCGCGGTAGCAGGGGAGGTCCGGCACCACCACCGGCAGGGCGGCGGTCGCGGCCTCGAGCGTGGCCAGCCCGAAGGTCTCGTGCTTGGACGGCAGGAAGAACACGTCGGCCGCGGCGCAGTACGCGAACACCTCGTCCCTCGGGACCAGACCGGTGAAGGTCACGTTGTCCGGGGCGGTCTCCCGCAGGCGGGTCAGATCGTGCCGGGCGTCGGACAGCATGCCGAACTGCATCCCGCCCACCCACACGAACCGCAGATGCGGCAGGGCCCGGGCGCAGGAGACGAATTCCTCCACGCCCTTTCTCGGCTGCACCTGGCCGACGCCGAGGACGACCAGGTGGTCGCCCCACCCGAACCCGCGGCGCAGCTCGGCGCGGCGGCCGGCCAGCGAGCGGATGCGCTCCTCGTCGATGGCGTTGCTCATCAGCATGACCGGCCGGCGCACGCCCAGGTCGGTCAGCTCGGCGGTCGTCGCCTTGCTCACCGACAGCACGAGCGTGGCCAGGTCGAAGACTCCCCGCATATAGCGGTTGACCAGCCCGCGGATCAGGTGGGCGCCCTTGATGCTGCCGATGAGCGTTTCCGGCGTGACGTGGGCGCTGATCAGCTTCGGGCCGCGGTGGGCCATCATCCGCAGCGCCGCCAGCGGGCCCATCGTGTGCACATGGAGGACCACGTCTTTGCGGTAGGCCCGCAATCCGGATACCCGCCGGAAATCCGGCATTCGCTTTATCGCACGGAGGCTTTCCTCGAAGACGCTGTGCACGCCGTGCCCTCGTACGGTGAAAGCCGACTCCGACACGACGCTCACCGGCACGGGCTCCGCCGCACGCCGGGACCCATGCGGGGAGCTTTCTGAAGGCGAATCCGACACCTGCTCCAGCGGGAGGAGCATCCCCGGACCCATTTCACGGCGCTGACGAATACGGCGAATGTTCTTACCGATCACGGCCACGCGCTCATGCTAGGACAAAGGCCATGAAAAAGCTATGGACAATTAAATGACGAACAATTCATAAATGGTCGTCCACTTGTCAATCAAAAGAATGATCGTGTTAACCTCCGGCGCCTATCGCGCCGTCCGCCGGACGGACGGACGGCGTCCACGGCGGGCCGGGCCGAGCGCCGAACCGCACGTGTCTGGCACCGAGAGGGCGGCGGCGCCGGACCTGACACGGGACCGGCCGCGCGGAACCCGGCCGCGGAACGCCGTCGCCCGCGTCTCACACCGGCTCGCGCCAGGTGGCTCTGAAACTTTCGGCGATCTAGCACTCGCGAACGCGCCCATCAGGACAAAACTGCCGAGCGGCCGGAGGTCTCCCCAAACATGCTCACGTGCCCATATCTTGCTAAATAACGGTTCGGTAGCTGTGCTCTCCCACCGTTGATCCCGATCTCCTTCACCCCTTACTGTCCACGAAGATGACAACTTTCGAAGATATAATCGAAACTTTCGAAAGGTTCCGATGAAGAGACGCGCATCGCCCGTACGCACCATCGGCGCCCGCACGGTGCCGGCCCGAGGCCTGACGCCGGCAGCCTGCGAGAACGGCACCGCTCCGGGGAACACGGACGCCCGGTCTCGACGCTCCTCCTGTCCGGGGTGACGCGCGGCATCACGCCTGAGCCGTACGAGGCCTGACGCCGTCCATGGTCCCCATCCCGCTCGTCTATCTGTTCGCCCGTCGTGCCCTGGTGCAGGGCCTGATGGGCGCCGGAGGAAAGTGACCTCAATCGTGTCCGTTGAGACAGACCCCGCCGCTCCCGCATGGCAGGACCCCGCCAAGGCCGCCGAGACCCGCGTCGAAGCCCTGATCGCGGAGATGACCGTGGAGGAGAAGGTCGCGCAGCTTTTCGGCGTCTGGGTCGGCGCCTCCCGCGATGGCGGAGAGGTCGCGCCGCACCAGCACGAGATGGATGACGCGGTCGACCTGGACGCCCTGCTGCCGAACGGTCTCGGACAGCTGACGCGGCCCTTCGGCACGGCTCCCGTCGACCCCGCGATCGGGGCCCTGTCACTGCTCAGGACCCAGCAGCGCATCACCGGCGCCGGCCGGTTCGCGATCCCCGCCCTGGCGCACGAGGAGTGCCTGGCCGGCCTCGCCGCCTGGAACGCCACGGCCTACCCCGTGCCTCTGTCGTGGGGCGCCACCTTCGATCCCGCGCTGATCCGCGAGATGGCGGGCGCCATCGGCGGCGACATGCGCTCGGTCGGGGTGCACCAGGGCCTCGCGCCCGTGCTGGACGTGGCGCGCGACGCCCGGTGGGGCCGGGTCGAGGAGACCATCGGCGAGGACCCCTATCTGGTGGGCACCATCGCCACCGCCTACATCCAGGGCCTGGAGTCGGCGGGGATCATCGCCACGCTGAAGCACTTCGCCGGGTACTCCGCGTCCGTGGCCGGGCGCAACCTGGCCCCGGTGTCGATGGGCCCGCGCGAGCGCGCCGACGTGATGCTCGTGCCGTTCGAGATGGCCGTGCGCGAGAGCGGCGTGCGGTCGGTCATGCACGCCTACACCGACACCGACGGCATGCCCGCCGTGGCCGACGAATGGCTGCTGACCACCCTGCTGCGCGACACGTGGGGGTTCGACGGCACGGTGGTCGCCGACTACTTCGGCATCGCCTTCCTCAAGACGCTGCACGGCATGGCGGGCAGCTGGGCCGAGGCCGCGGGCATCGCGCTGGCCGCGGGCGTGGACGTGGAGCTTCCCACCGTCAAGACGTTCGGCGCGCCGTTGACCGAGGCGATCGCCGCCGGGCAGATCCCCGAGGACCTGATCGACCGGGCGCTGCGCCGGGTGCTGGCGCAGAAGGCGCAGCTCGGCCTGCTCGACGCAGGCTGGAGCCCGGTGCCCCCCGGGCTGGCGGGCGCCGACCTGAGCGACCCCGAGGCGCTGCGCGGGTCGATCGACCTGGACTCGCCGGCCAACCGCGCCATCGCGCGGCGCATCGCCGAGCAGGCCGTCGTCCTGCTGCGCAACGACGGGACGCTGCCGCTGCGGCAGCCGGGGAAGATCGCGGTCATCGGCCCCAACGCCGAGGACCCGCTGGCCGTCCTCGGCTGCTACTCCTTCCCCCTCCACGTGCTCGTCCACCACCCCGACGTGCCCACCGGCATCGAGCTGCCCACGCTGCGCGCCGCCCTCGCCGCCGAGTTCCCCGGCGCCGAGATCGTCACCGCGCCCGGCGCCACCGTCGACGGCCTGGACACCGGCGGCTTCGCCGAGGCGATCGAACTGGCGCGCGGCGCGGACGTCGTCGTGGCGGCGCTCGGCGACCGGGCCGGCCTGTTCGGGCGGGGCACCAGCGGCGAGGGCTGCGACGCCGAGTCGGCGGCGCTTCCCGGCGTCCAGCAGCAGCTGCTCGACGCCCTGATCGGCACGGGGACGCCGGTGGTCACCGCCCTGCTCGCCGGCCGGCCGTACGCGCTGGGCGCGGCGGCGGACGGCTCCGCGGCGATCGTCCAGTCGTTCTTCCCCGGGCAGGAGGGCACCCCCGCGATCGCCGGCGTGATCAGCGGGCGGGTCAACCCCTCGGGACGCCTGCCGGTGAGCGTCCCGCGCCGGCCGGGCGTGCATCCGTCCACCTACCTGTCGGCGCGGCTGGCGCAGGCCAACGAGGTGTCCAACATCGACCCGACGCCGGCCTTCGGCTTCGGCCACGGCCTGTCGTACACGACGTTCGAATGGTCGGACCTCGCGGGCGACGGCGCGCAGGCCGGCACGGACGGCGAGCTGAGCCTGGCCTTCACCGTGCGCAACACCGGGGACCGCGAGGGCGCCGAGATCGTGCAGCTCTACCTGCACGACCCGGTCGCCTCCGTGGTGCAGCCGGTCCAGCGCCTCGTCGGGTACGCGCGGGTGCCGCTCGGCCCGGGGGAGGCGAGCCGCGTCCACGTCACCGTGCCCGCCGACCTGGCCTCCTTCACCGGCCGCGCGGGGCGGCGGATCGTCGAGCCCGGAGAGCTGGAGCTGCGGCTCAGCGCGTCCAGCACCGAGCCGCGCCTCACCGCGACGGTCGCGCTGGCCGGGCCCGTCCGCGAGGTGGACCACACGCGCCGTCTGCATGCAACGTTCACCGTGTCCGGCGCGAGCGCCTGACCGCGAGCGGCGCGGCAGGCCGCCGCGACCTCGGCGTCCGTCCGCGGACGCCCGGCCGCGGCGGCCCGCGCGGAGCGACGGAACGCCCGGACGCTATGGGCCCCCTCCCGATTCCCGTAGCTTACGTCTGCATCATCCGTCGCAAAGGAGCTCGTCGTGCGGAAATGGTTATCCGTGGCCTCCTTGGCCATGCTGCTACCCCTGACGGCCACGCCGGTCGCCGCCGCGGAACCCGCCCGTCACGGGGCCGGCACCTGTTCCGACCGGACCCTGCTGTTCTGCGAGGACTTCCAGGACCTGCCCATCGGCGGCGCCGCCTCCCTCGACTGGGGCGTCGACACCAAGCACGGCGCCCTCACCGTCGAGCGCGGGCGCGACGGCCATGACGGACGGGCCGGCCAGAAGGTGCTCCGCGTGCACACCGAGGGCAACGGGCGCGCCTTCTTGAGGGTCGACGACTTCGCCCCGCCGGGCAACGGCTTCTACGGCCGGGTGCGGCTGCGCGTCAAGGCGTTCCCCGTCGCGCCGGACTGGGCGCACTACACCCTCATCGAGACGACCGGCGCCGGCCCCGAGATCGTCCGCCCGCTCGGCGGCCAGTACGTCCCCGAGGTGAGAGGCGGCGTCGCGCTCTGGGGCGTCGGCGCGGACGGCGGTCCCACCGGCGACTGGACGAACTGGCGCGAGAACGCCCCCTCCCGGGCCGGCGTGTGGCAGTGCTTCGAGTGGCGGATGGACCCCGCCGACAACCGCGTCACCACCTGGTTCGACGGAGTGCCGCGGCCCGAGCTCAGCGCCTCCACCCGCGAGCACGGCGGCAACGACGTCGACTTCGTCCTCCCCCGCTTCGACACCGTCAAGCTCGGTTGGCAGCTCTACCAGTCGAACCCCTCCCCGGCCGCCTACGACGTGTGGCTGGACGACATCGCGCTGAGCACGAAGCGGATCGGCTGCTAGAGGCCTGAGCGGACGCACGCCGCCACGGCCGGACGCACGCCGTGGCGGCGCGGGCCCCCGTCCACGCCACCGACCGCGCCTGAGGCCCATGACCGCCGGGAAACGAGGACCGCTGATCGCCGGGGAATGAGGACCGATCCTTTCCGCATTGCTGCGTAGGGTCTGTCTCACGGCACCCCTCCGGCCGTCATGGCGGGACCGGGGTCCGCGAGCCGAAGGGGACACCGATGTTGCGAGGAATGGCAACGGCCAACTACTGGGCGGACGACCTGGAGGAGGCGAAGAAGTGGTACACCGAGGTGCTGGGCGTCGCCCCGTACTTCGAGCGGCCCGGCTACGCCGAGTTCCGCGTGGGTGACTACGAGCACGAGTTCGGCCTGGTCGACGCCCGTTACAGGCCCGGCGGCCCGCCCCCGGGCCCCGCGGGCGGCATCCTGTACTGGCATGTCGATGACGTCGAGGCGACCGTGGCGAGGCTGCTGTCCCTGGGGGCGAAGGAGTACGAGCCGCCCACCGAGCGCGGCCCCGGGTTCTTCACCGCCTCGGTGGTCGACCCCTTCGGCAACATCCTCGGGGTCATGTACAACGTGCATTACCTGAAGGTCGTGGACGCCTCCCGCGCGCTCTGACCCCGGCGCCTCCCACCGGGGCGGGCATATGATCGCCCCGGGAGGTCGCGCATGAAGAAGGCGGAGTGGGACCAGCGCTACGAGGCGAGCGGGCTGCTCTGGACCGCCGAGCCCAACCGCTTCGTGGTCGAGCATCTCGCCGGGCTGCGGCCGGGGCGCGGTCTCGACCTGGGCGCCGGCGAAGGGCGCAACACCGTGTGGCTCGCCGAGCGGGGCTGGCGGATGACGGGGGTCGACTTCTCCGCCACCGGGCTGGAGAAGGCCCGGCGCATGGCCGGCGAGCGCGGCGTGGCCGTCGAGTGGGTCATGTCCGACCTTCGCGAGTACCGTCCCGAGCCGGCCGCTCACGACCTCGTGCTCATCGCCTACCTGCACCTGCCGCCGGACGACCTCGCCGCCGTGCTGCGCGCGGCCGTGGACGCGCTGGCGCCCGGCGGCCGCCTGCTGGTCGTCGGGCACGACGTGACCAACCTGGAGGACGGCGTGGGCGGTCCGCGCGACGCCGGCGTCCTGTACACCCCGGAGTCCCTCACCTCGTCGCTCGCACCGTTGACCGTCGCGCGCGCCGGGCGCGTGCGCCGTCCGGTCGCCACCGACGCCGGCACGCGTGAGGCGATCGACACCCTGGTCATCGCCGTTCGCGACGTCCCGGACGGCGCCCCGAGCGCCTGACCTGCCCGAACGCACGGCCAGTGCCCGGTGTCGCCGGTCAGCGCTTGAGGGAGCGGATCAGGTCGCGCGTCTGCTCACGGCGGTCCCAGGCGATCAGCGCGAACACCACGCCCATGCCGATCGGCAGCAGCGCCCAGACGGGCTCGGTGACGAGGAAGTGGGTCAGCGCGGCGCCGGTCATCAGGCCGACGAGCCCGGCCGCCGCGGCCCCGGCCAGGCGCGGGATCAGCAGGCCGATGCCGCCCGCCAGCTCGACGGCGCCGGTCACGTACCGGAACCACTGCCCCCAGCCGATCAGCGTGAAGGTCTCGACGGCGTCCTTCTGACCGGCGAACTTCGGCAGGGCGGACGCCCCGATCAGAAACAGTCCGAAGAAGATCTGGAAGACCCACAGGACCCTGCGCAGGAGGCGGGGACGGGTGGAGGGGGCGGTTCCGGAGGTGAGGGTGGTGGCGGCCATGAGGGGGTCCTTCCGTGGGGGAGTGCTTCGCTCTCACCAAGGCGTCGCCCCGGGACGTCGCGAATCGACACGCCCGCGACTTGTTCTCCTGGATTTTTTTTCGCGCGCGTACGAAGGGAGTCCGGGCCGCCCGTCGAGCACGGCCCGGCGCCGCGGCGGAGGGGCCGGGCGGGCCTGTGCACAACCGTGGAATCATTCTCTATCGTTGGTTAGGGCATGTAACCAACGCTGGGCATGCCGGCGGGGTCGAGAGGGTGATTCGCATGGCGGTCCGCGGCGGCACACCGCGCCAGCGCTACCGGGACCAGGTGCGCGCCGAGATCAAGGAGGCCGCGCTCGCCCAGATCGGGTCGGGCGGGGCGGCCGCGCTGAGCCTCAACGCGGTGGCCAAGCAGCTCGGCGTCACCGGTCCCGCGCTGTACAAGTACTTCCGCAGCCGTGACGACCTGCTCACCGAGCTGATCGGCGACGGCTACGACCAGGCCGCCGCGGCGGCGGACGCGGCGGCCGCGCGGGTCGCCGGCCGGCCGCCGCGCGAGCGCCTGCACGCCCTGGCCGCGGCGTACCGCGCGTGGGCCGTGGCCGCGCCGCACCTGTTCCACCTGCTCGCCGGGACGCCGTCCCCCGGATACCAGGCACCGCCCGAGACGCTCGAACGGGCCAGGGCCGTGCTCGGCCCCTTCCTCTCCGTCATCGCGCTCGGACGCCCGCCGCACGGGGCGGAGGAGCTCACGGCCCAGATGGCGCGGTGGGCCGCCGAGACGCCGCCGGTCGCCGACTGGGTGCGGGCCTACGCTCCCGAGGGCGACGCGGCCACGGCGCTGGCGGGCGCCGTCGTCATCTGGGCCCGGCTGCACGGCATCGTCAGCCTGGAGGTCCAGGGCCAGTTCGACGGCATGGGGCACTCCCCCGCCACGCTCCTTGACACGGAGGTGGAAGCCTTCGCCGACGCCTGGAGCCTGTGACGGCGGCTCGCGAGGGCTCGGCGTCCCAGAGCTCGCGAGGGCTCGGCGTCCCAGAGCTCGCGAGGGCTCGGCGTCCCGGAGCTCGCGAAGGCTCGGTCCCCCTGGTACACGAGGGTTCGGCGTTTCCCCGGGCTCGCGGGGGCTCAGCGTTCCTCGACGACCTCGGTGGCCGGGCGGCGGACGCTCGTGCCCTCCTCGGCGACGTAGCCCAGCCTCATGATCATCTGTGGATGCTCGCCCGAGCACACCTGGTCGCGCAGGAACTCCCGCAGCTGGGGCATCTCCAGCGCCTGGGTGTGGAACGCGGCGCCGACCCCGTGCGCCGAGGCGTGCAGCAGGACGCGCTGCAGCGCCTGACCGGCGGCCAGCCAGTCCTCGCGGGCGTCGCCCACCGTGGTCAGCACGGCGACCAGCCCGGTGGCGGCGGCCTCCGGATGCTCGGTGTCGCCGCCCCATCCGTGGCCGCGGGCGTAGTCGCGCTGCGCGAAGTGCTGCGGGTAGGTGCGCCCCGGCGCTCTCGGATACGCCTCCGCCGGCACGCCGTCACGCCGGGTGCTGCCGGGCGGCCGGCTCCAGCGGATCACCTCCAGGGTGAACAGGCGGTCCTGCGACTGGGCCTCCTGGGCCGCGTTGGTGATCGCGCCGAGCACGCGGACGGCGGCCGGCGACCGGACCGGCGTGAGATGCGCGCCCTCCATGCGCGCCTGCTCCACCAACTCCTCGACCAGGGCTTCCGGCAGCGCCTGCTCGGTGAACCCGCCCCGGTGCGTGCGGCGCCGCTCGACCTGCGCGTACAGCATGCGGGCGTGCTCGTCGGCCGCCGCACCGGCCCCTGGCCGGACCCTCGCCAGCAGAGAGGGACGGTCCGGATCGGGCAGGAGCGCCACCTCGGGCGGGTGTCCGAGCGCGTACAGCGCGATGCGCACGTCCAGCAGGGCCGCGCCGCAGCTGATCAGCATCTGCCGGCCCGACGGGTCGGCCACCGGCAGGATCCTGTCGAGGTCGGCGCGCAGGCTGATCTCGTCACCGGCCACGGTGAACGACCACGGCTGGGTGTTGTGCACCGAGGGCGCGTGGATCGCCGCCTCCACCGCGGACCGGACCGCGTGCGCGGCCCCGCCGGCCGACGCGCGAGTGTTCATGGGTCTCCCTCCCTGCCGGCGCGCCGTCACCGGCGGCCGGAGCGGCAAGCGTTCGCCTCACTTTCCGTACTCCCCAGGGCGGGACCGGATATCCGGGGCCGCTGGTCCCGCGCGTGCGGGCCGAAAGGCCCATGACCCGGGAGCACGCCCGGGCGGTGACGACCCTCGGGCCGGGTGCGGCGGCCGGAGGGGCTGCTAAGAGCGCGCCATGCGGGACGCCATCTCGACCAGCCGGTTGGCGTACCCCCATTCGTTGTCATACCAGCCGAAGACCTTCACCAGCGTGCCGTCGGCCTCGGTAAGGGCCGAGTCGTAGACGCAGGAGGCGGCCTCGCCGATGATGTCGCGGGAGACAAGGGGATCGGTGCTGTAGCGCAGGATGCCGCGCAGGTCCCCGAGCGCCGCCTCGGCGAACGCGTGGTCGACCTCCTCCAGCTCCGCCGGGCGCGACAGCAGGACCGTGAGATCGGTGAGCGAGCCGTCCTCCACCGGCACTCTCAGCGCGACGCCGTCCAGCCTGCCGGCCAGCTCGGGCAGCACCTCGCCGACCATGCGGGCCGCGCCCGTGGTCGTCGGGACGATGTTGACCGCGGCGGAGCGGGCACGGCGCGGATCCTTGTGCGGGGCGTCCAGCAGCCTCTGGTCGCCGGTGTAGGCGTGGATCGTCGTCATGAAGCCCTTGACGATGCCGAAGTTCTCGTGCAGCACCTTGGCCATCGGCGCGACGCAGTTGGTGGTGCAGGACGCGAGGGAGACGATCTCGTGGCGCGCCGCGTCGTAGACGCCGTCGTTGACGCCGGGGACGATCGTCGCGTCCACGTTCTTGCCCGGAGCGGAGATGAGGACCTTGCGGGCGCCCCCCTTGAGGTGGCGGGCCGCGTCGTCCCTGGCCCGGAACCTGCCGGTGGCCTCGATGACGAGGTCGGCGCCGTAGGCGGCCCAGTCGATGTGCGCGGGGTCGCGGTGGGCGGTGACGGGGATGACCCGGCCGCCGACCTGGATCGTCGAGCCCGACCCCTTGACGGGGACGCCGAAGGGGCCATAGGTGGAGTCGTACTTGAGCAGATGCGCCAGTGTCTCCGCGTCGGTCACGTCGTTGATGGCGACGATGTCCATGTCCGCGGACAGGCCGCGGCGGAGCACGGCCCTGCCGATCCGGCCGAACCCGTTGATTCCGATCTTCATTGTGGTTCCTCCCTGCCGAGCCTCTGGCGCCATGGTGCGGCCGGCGCCGTCCCCCGCTGTAGGGGACGAAGGGCCACGGCGGCGGGCGCAACGGCCCGGGAATCGGGGACTTGCGGCTCTCCACTCCCGGCGGGAACGGCGGTGAACTCGGGGGAGAGGCACTGTGCACGGAGGAGGCCACCATGCGGGTGAAGGTGAACGAGGTCATGACCCGGGACGTCGCGTCGGTCAACGGCAGCACGCCGTTCAAGGACGTCGCGGAGGTGCTCATCGCCCACGGCGTGAGCGCGGTACCGGTCGTCGACGGGGAGAACCACGTCATCGGTGTGGTCTCCGAAGCGGATCTGCTGCTGAAAGAGGAGTTCAAGGAGCAGTACTACCGCGAGGGGTACCAGCCGCCGCTGCGGGCGCGGCTGCGCCACCGCCTCGGCCAGGAGGGCGGCACGGCCCGCGAGAAGGCGCGGGGAGACACGGCCGCCGAGCTGATGACCAGCCCGGCCGTCACCATCAGGCCGCAGGCGTCGGTGGTGCACGCCATGCGGCTGATGGACGAGCACGGCGTGAAGCGCCTGCCCGTCGTCACCGAGGACGGCGTGCTGCAGGGAGTGGTGAGCCGCCGTGACGTGCTCAAGGTCTTCGTCCGCCCGGACGCGGACATCGCCAAGGAGATCATGGAGGACGTCCTGCGCCGGTCGCTGTGGATGGACGCCTCCCGTGTGAGGACCACAGTGCGGCGGGGCGTCGTCACGCTGGCTGGGGAGATGGACCGTCGCAGCAACGCGCACATCGCCGCCCGCGCCGTCATGCGGGTCAACGGCGTGGTGGACGTGGTCGACGAGCTCAAGTGGGACGAGGATGACACTCCCACGTGGGAGTCACGGTGAGCCCGGCGCCGGGCCGTCCGGCACGACGTGGGAGGACGCGATAGCGGGAGCCGGGCTGTCCGGCACGACGAAGGAGAAGATCATGTTCGGGCTTGTCACTGTCGCGGTCGACGGTTCCCCCTCCGCTCTGGCGGCGGTCGACTGGGCGGCCGACGACGCGGCGCGCACCGGGAGCGCGCTGCGCGTCGTGCACGTCCGCGAACCCTGGGCCACCGAGTTCCCGTTCCACCGCGTCGATGGGTTCGACCAGTCCCTGACCGACTTCTGCGAGGGGGTGCTGGCGAAGGCCGCCGAGCACGCCCGCGAGCGGGCCCCGGGCGTCGCCGTCACGACCGAGCTGATCACCGGCGCGGTCGTGGAGCGGCTGCGGCACGAGTCGGAGAAGACCGACACCCTGGTGCTCGGCAGCCGCGGCATGGGCGGCTTCACCGGCCTGGTCGTCGGGTCGGTGGGCATCGCGCTCGCCGGGCACGCCGCCGGGCCCGTCGTGGTCGTGCGCGACCCGCCGCACGAGAGGTTCGGCGAGATCGTCGTCGGCGTCGACGGGTCGCCGCACTCGGAGTCCGCCCTGGAGTATGCCCTTGATCAGGCGCTGCTGCGCGGGGCGCGCGTGCACGCCGTGTACGCCTGGATGGCCCCGATGTTCTCGCCGTTCATGGTCGCCTACACCGATGCCGTCCAGGGCATCTTCGAGGCGGGGCTTGAGCGGGTCAAGCAGTGGCTCGTCCCCTGGCACGAGAGGTACCCGCAGGTGACGCTGGTGGAGTCGGGCGTGTGCGGGCACCCCATTCCCGCCCTGGTGGAGGCGTCCGAGAAGGCCGACCTGCTCGTCGTCGGATCCCGCGGTCTCGGCGGGTTCAAGGGAGCCGTGCTCGGTTCGGTCGGCCACGGCGCGCTGCACGGGGCCCACTGCCCCGTCGCCGTCGTCCGCCCCCGCGTCCATGAAGAGTGACCCGGTCAGCCCGCGCCCCCCGTCACCGCGTGCCGGGATGCCGGCCGGCTCCGGCCGGTCCGCCCGTGGGCTGCCGGACGGGGGGAGGCGGCCCGGCATACGACCCAGTGCCTCCGGACTGCCCGGGATGACCGGCGCTAGTCGCGGGATGTCACGCCCGTCAACGGGTCCAGCGGGCTCTTCGAGCAGGTGGCGGCCGGCCCATGGGCGAGCCGCCGGCGGGAGCCGCGGACGTCACGCCAAGGCGTGACCGTCTCCGTCGGATTTCGAGGCTGATCCCGCGTTCCTCTTCGGTCGTGTCAGCGCTTCTTGCGCAGCGCCGACGCCTTGTGCACGGCGCTCTTGCCGCTCTTCTCGCTGCGCACGAGGTACTGCGGCTCCTCGTCCGAGGCGTCGACGACGCGGCCGGCCCGCTCGGTGCGCTCGGTGATCTTCTCTTCGACCTTTCCGGAGGCGGTGGACCCGTGGCTCTTCCAGGTGACCTCGTCGCCGACGGCCACTTTTCGATGTTCGGTGGTTCTGGCCATAAGGGTGACATGCCCGGCCGGCAAGCCGGGCATTCCACGCGACATGTCTACAAATCACCCTTGGTGCGTGTGGGAGGAGGTCAGGAACGCAGGCTCCAGCGCGGGCCCTGCGAGGTGTCCTCGATGACGACACCGCCCTCGGTGAGGACCTCCCGCACCGCGTCCGCCGTCTCGTACGCCCCCTCCTTGCGCAGCCGTCCGCGCAGGGCGACGAGGGGGTCGACCAGCGGGGCGAGCCGATCTCGAGGGGAGCGCAGGTCGGCCAGGCGGCCGAGCCGGACGACCAGGTGGCGCAGCACCGCACGCGCCTGGTCGACGCCGCCCTCGTCCTCCTCGGTGTCGGCGGCCCAGCGGCTGATCTCGGCCTCCAGCTGCAGCACGGCCTCGCTCAGCGCGGCGGAGTCGCCGCACTCGGCGGCGTCGTCGAACCGCGACTCGCACTGGTGCACCGACTCCGCCAGCGTGGCGCTCGGGGCGTCCTCCTCGGCCTCGGGCGCGACCCGCTCGGCGGGAACGAACCCCGTGACGCCCTTGGCCAGCTCGCGCAGCTCGTCCAGGCCGAGCACGCTGCCGGTGGGGAACACGGTCTGCGCTCCCTGGCGGCGCACCGTCATCGAGCCGCGCCCGCGCACCGTGACGGTCTCGGCCCGCAGGTCGATCTCGACGGCCGTGTGCTCGTCGATGCCCAGCACCGCGGCCTCCTCCGGCAGCTCGCGCTCCATCTGGGACAGCCGCCGCTCACCCAGATAGCAGAAGCGCGTGTCGTGCGTGCCGCCTTCGGTGTTGTCATAGTGAGGGATCACCACGACCGGCAGCCCCAGCGCCGACAGCAGGTCGATGCCCTCACGCCAGTGCGGCTCCGCGCCCACCTTGTAGATCTCGTACACCGGCACCGCCGCCACACCCACCGTGCAGGCCGCCGCCGAGGCCAGCACCGTGGCGCCACTGCGGGAGCCGACCCGGGCGCGCAGCTCGGCGCCCACCTCCGACGCCCGCCACTGGTCCAGCGCGTAGGTCGGGCTTCCCGGCCCTGAGAACACCCAGTCGGCGTCGATGAGGGCGCCGGCGCCCGAGGCGACCTCCACCGCCAGCCCGACGCTGTCCGCGAAGTAACGTCTGGCACGCGCGGAAATCTCAGCGGCGTTCTCCTGGAACGCGTACGGCGTGTCGAGCAGCAGGGCACGCGGTCCACGGCCCAGCCTCCGGACGACTGCTCGATGTACCTCCACCATGGTCGGGCTGGTCTCCCCCGACCCCATGAGCACCAGCACTCCCGCTTTCTCCGGCATCGCACTCGCCTCCTCATGTGGCACCGAGTCCAAGCCACGCACACAAGCGGCACTTACGGCAATAGCAGAGATGCGATGCGTGGTGCCCGCTCCTGCATACTCGTTGCAATAGCCCTGTTGGGGGCGCCACCGGTGGGCCGAGGACGGGATGGAAGCGCATGTTGACAGATGAGATCGCCACTTCCACGACGACGGTGACAATAGAGACACTGGCCTTGAGGGTGGACCTCTCCGGCAGCTGGGCGTACCGCCGGCTGGTCACCACGCCCCTTCCCGGCGAGAGCCCCGACCAGGCCGCCCGCCGCGTGTCCGGGGTGAGCGCCGACCAGACGGCCGTGACCGTCCACTCCACCAGCTGGCGGTACGAGCCGGGCGGCGAGGTCGTGCTGACGTACGCGGTCTGCCCCGACCCCTGGACGCACCTGCCCGCCGTCCGGTTGCCCTACATGCGCGTGGCGAGGGGAGGCGCGCCGGCCACTCCCAGCCCGGTCGACATGACGGTGGCGAACGTGGTGGCCCACGGCATCCGCCATCTGGCGTACTTGAAGGTCACCGACCCGGTCGTGCGCGCGACGCTGGAGGTCGTGCCCGAGATCGCCGCGGGGCTGGACAAGCTCTGCCCGATCTCCAGCCTGGGAGTGACCGTGCCGCAGAGCATGTTCCTCTGACCGGCGGCCATGCGGCACGGCGTCCCCTCGCGGTGGCGCGCCGCGCCGCGGGACGTCTGTTCGTGAAGGACGGCCTGCGCTCGTGAACGGGAGCCCGGGCGCGGATGTCCGGGCGTCCCGGCGAGTTGAAAGTTTCAGCTTGTTCTCCCGCGTCTCACCGCCGGGGCGCGGGCGGGTGCGCCGCGTCGCGGTGGCGTCTTGCGATGTAGCGAGGGCGGGCGGACGTCTCCGGCCGTGTGCGGCCGAGCCGGGAAGGTCGCGCCGCGCTCGCCGGGCCGCGCACGCGCTGTACATCCGTGCGGGATGCGCCGAACATGGGAGCGCTCCCACAACCGACGATTCCCGGCGTCCCCAGGCGGCCCCGCCACCGAAGGCGCAGAAACTCCTTTCCTGACGATCCGCGTGCGGGTGCCGGGGGCGCCCGCACCGCTTTCCCGGCCTTCCCGCGGGCGAAGGCCGATCATGCCGATTGACTTAACCGGTTAATTGCTCCCCCACGAAAGGTGACCAATGAAAAAGCGACTCCGGATGGCGGGGGCGGCGATCATCCCCCTGTTCGCCCTCCTCCTCTCGATGCTCGTCGCCGCACAACCCGCGAACGCCGCCGTGGGGCTGCACGTGAGCGGCAGGAACATCGTCGAGGCGAACGGAAGCAACCTCATCCTGCGGGGCGTCAGCCTCCCCCACGCCTGGTACACCGGCCAGACCGCCTCCTCGCTCGCGGGCATCAAGTCCCTCGGCGCCAACTCGGTGCGCATCGTGCTGAGCGGCGGCCGCTGGCCGGCCAACGGCGCGAGCGACGTCGCGAACGTCATCGCGCAGTGCAAGGCGAACCGGTTGATCTGCATCCTGGAGAACCACGACACGACCGGTTACGGCGAGCAGAGCGGCGCCGTCACGCTGGACGCCGCCGTCGACTACTGGATCAGCGTCAAGAGCGCCCTCGCCGGCCAGGAGGACTACGTCGTCCTGAACATCGGCAACGAGCCGTACGGCAACAACAACGTCAGCGGCTGGACCCAGGCGACCTCGAGCGCGATCAGCCGGCTGCGCGGCAACGGCTTCCAGCACCTGATCATGGTGGACGCGCCCAACTGGGGCCAGGACTGGCAGTTCGTCATGCGCGACAACGCCGCGGCCGTCGCCGCCGCCGACTCCCAGCGCAACACCGTGTTCTCCATCCACATGTACGGGGTCTTCGACACCGCCGCGGAGATCAACGCCTACCTCGGCGCCTTCCAGACGGCAGGGTTGCCGCTGGTCATCGGCGAGTTCGGCGACAACCACTCCGACGGCAACCCCGACGAGGACACGATCATGTCGCAGGCGCAGTCGCGCGGCGTCGGCTATCTCGGCTGGTCGTGGAGCGGCAACGGCGGCGGCGTCGAGTACCTCGACATGGTCACCAACTTCAACGCCAGCGCGCTGACCTCCTGGGGGCAGCGGATCTTCAACGGCGCCAACGGCATCAGGCAGACGGCCAAGGAGGCGACGATCTTCGGTGGCGGCAACCCGTCCGACACGACGGCTCCGACGACGCCGGGCACTCCCGCGGCGTCCGGCGTGACCTCCTCGGGCGCCACGCTGACCTGGACCGCCTCGACCGACTCCGGCGGTTCCGGCCTCGCGGGCTACAACGTCTACCGGGAGCAGGGCGCGACCGACCCGCAGCTCGGCCAGACGGCCACCAACTCCATCACCCTCACCGGCCTGAGCGCGAGCACGCAGTACCAGGTCTACGTGCGGGCCCGTGACGGCGCGGGGAACCTCTCCGGCAACTCCAGCCTGGTGACCTTCACCACCACGGCCGGAGGCGGCGGCGGCGGATGCAGCGTCACCGCCACCGCGCAGAGCCAGTGGGGGAACGGCTACGTCGTCCAGCCGGTCACGGTCACCAACACCGGCACCTCACCCGTCACGAGCTGGACGGTGACCTTCACCCTGCCCTCGGGGCACACCGTCGTCGGGTCGTGGGGCGCCTCACTCACCACCAGCGGGCAGACGGTGACCGCCCGCAACGCCTCCTACAACGGCTCCCTGGGAGCGAAAGCCAGCACGACCTTCGGTTTCCAGGGCGAACGTCCCAGCGGCAAC
The DNA here is from genome assembly GCF_042654065.1 of Sphaerisporangium dianthi. Classification (NCBI taxonomy): domain Bacteria; kingdom Bacillati; phylum Actinomycetota; class Actinomycetes; order Streptosporangiales; family Streptosporangiaceae; genus Sphaerisporangium; species Sphaerisporangium dianthi. The sequence continues at coordinate 64,270 of NZ_JBHSFP010000004.1, forward strand.
ACCTCGGTGCCGTCGGGTTACACCTGCACCGCCTCCTGACCGGCACGGGCGGGGGTACGGCCACTCGGCCGTACCCCCGCTTTTTTATTGCCGCTCATTGCCCTATATGCCTTTGCAACGCATATGACCTCTTTGCTGGGTCTTACCGGTAGATGTCCGTGTCCCTCGCGGCGGTGGGGAAGGTTTTCATTGCCCGACGGCGAGAAACCCGAGGCACCGCGGCGAGAACACGAGGGGAACGCAATGGCGAAGAGCAAGACCATGCCCGAGCTGATGGACGAGAACGACGTGGTGGGGCTGCTGATCCGCCAGCACGCGACCATCAGGGACATGTTCGACGAAGTGGAGCAGGCCACCGGGGACGCACGGGCTGAGGCGTTCCAGGATCTCGTGCGGTTCCTGGCCGTCCACGAGACCGCCGAGGAGGAGATCGTCCACCCGTACGCCAGGCGCGCGCTCGACGGCGGCGACGCCGTCGTCGACGAACGGCTGCGCGAGGAGAACGAGGCCAAGCAGCTCCTCACGCTGATGGAGGAGCGGGGCACCGACGACGCGTCGTTCCCCTCGCACCTGCAGAAACTGCGCATGGCCGTCGAGGAGCACGCCCGGGCGGAGGAGCGCTACGAGTTCGCCCAGCTGGTCAGGGAGACCAGTTCGGCCGAGCGGCGGACGATGGCGCTCGGCGTCAAGGCGGCAGAGGCGCTCGCCCCCACGCACCCGCATCCGGGGGTGGAGTCCGCCACCAAGAACGTCCTGATAGGCACCCCGACCGCCATGATGGACCGCGTCCGCGACGTGGTCCGCCAGGCGATGGGCAGGAAGGGACGCCGCTGACCTGCCCGCCCCGTCCGCTGAACGGCCCGGCGCCCCCCGTCCGCTGAACGCGACCGCGCCGGCCCGCCTCGTCCGGGCGGGCCGGCGCCTGCCGTCCCTCCTCCGCCGGCCTCGCCGGTGACCGGGCGTGGCGGGCCCGGTTCGTCAGTGGTGCGCAGGGCGGCGCATGCTGGGCACGGGGTGCGGGCCCTCGGTCTCCATCCGGTAGTCCTGCCCGAACTTCGCCCGGGTCTCCTCCAGCACCAGATCGCTCGGCGCCGTCTCGCCGCCGTGCAAGCGGTCCTGGAAGCGCTGGAACCGCTCGTGGGCGTCGCGCACGTAGCCCGTCCCGAGCGTGGTCAGGTCGATCTGCGTGGCGAGAATGTCGCGGATGTAGGACTTGTTCGGCTCGAAGGTCACCGGCGCGGGGAACCGCGGCGCCAGCATCTCGGCCGGCTCGCGTCCCTGGTGGCGGCGCATCAGATCACAGGCGATGCGCAGGTGCTCCAGCTCCATGGCGAGATGGAGCTCCCACATCGCCTTCAGCCGGTCGTCCGACTCCGTCTCCATGAACGAGTAGTACATGTAGCACTCGTTGTACTCGTGGTTGACGAGCTGCTCCCACCACGTCTCATTCGGGTCGAGCAGCGACTCGTAGTGGGTAACGTGCTCCTCCTCGATCAGCCCGATCTCCTGGTACAGCTGGCGGGCGATCTGCTCCATGTACTCCGGCCCGACGTTCATGTAGAAGTTCATGGTCTGCTGCTCGGCGGCCATGATCGTCAGGGTGTGCAGCTTGGAGAGCGGGCTCGCGGTGTCCTTGTCGTAGTGGTCGCGGACGTTGTCGATCGGGTGCCGGTGGTGCAGCGGCGTGGGGCGTCCGGGCATGACCTCGGTCAGCGCGTCGACGATCTTCTCGGCCTTGCGGTGCTCGATCAGCTCGTACAGGTTGGCGTACCGGTACAGGTGATCGAAGTCCTCCAGCATGCCGAACTCGAACGCCTGCTTCAGATAGGGGTCGGGCTCCATCCGGGCGACCCACGCGGTCAGGTCGACGGCCACCTGCTCGTAGGCGATCGTGGTCTCCAGCACCGACGCGAGGCCGGGGAGCAGCCAGTTGACCGCCTTCTGCTGCTGCTGCTCGATGTAGCGCACCTCCGCGAGCTGCCGGCGCACGTCCAGGTCGGGGCAGCGCCGCGCGAACTGGTGGCTGAACATCACCGCTTCGATCTCGAGGCCGTTCATGGCGATGACCCGGCATCGGGCGTAGGGATCGGAGTGGTCGGGGTCGAGTTGGGGGACGTTGAGTTCCCGCCAGTTGCGCAGTTGCTGGTCCAGCGGGATTCCCTGCTGTTCCAAAGGGTTGAAAGTCATTGATATGACTCCTTTTGTCCTATTTCGGCAGGCGAGGACCATGTACCCGAGCCGAACGGACCACAACCAGATCCGCAAAACGCCGATTCCACTCCATATCAAGACTTGTTGCTGCGTTTGCGTTCCCGTTTCGATGACCGCGCATGACGGTATTCGCTCGCGATCGGAAAACCCGGCGTCTCAGACCGCCTCCGTCGCCTGCCCCACGCCTTGCAAAGCCCGCGAGAAATGCTGCTCGGCCAGGAAATGCCCGAAACCGATGATCAGCGCCAGCGGCCACTCGATGATCTCGAAGGCGCTGAGCAGGCCCAGCGCGACGTAGAAGGCCACCCGGTCGGGCGACGGCATGACCACCCGGCCGATCAGCGGCAACGTCACGCCGGGACGCCCGGCGGCCCGTCCGGGCCCGGTGTCCTCCGAGGCGTCGCGCTCCGGGGCGGCGGTCGTCTTCTGCGCCATGGCGGCCTCCGTCGAGTCAGAGATGTCAATGCCATCCCCGGCGGAAGATGTCCGGTAACGCCGCTTGGCGGGGACTTTACGGAGCCTCGCGAAGATCACGAAGCTCGGGCCTGCCGTGGCCTGGGGTGACCCCAGGCCTGCCGGCGCGATGCCCCGCCTTCCGCGCCCATGACGTACCGTCCCTTTCATGTGCCGGAGCATCAAGACCCTTCGCGAGCCCTACACCAGTGACGTCACCGAAGAGGACGTGCGGGCCGCCGCGCTGCAGTACGTCCGCAAGATCTCGGGGTTCCGCGCCCCGTCCGCGCGCAACACCGAGGCCTTCGAGCGAGCCGTCGAGGCCGTCGCCGCGGCGACCAACACCCTGCTGGAGGAGCTCCAGCTGAAGTCGCTCACCCGCTGAGCGCCAGGACGGGCTCGGCATCAGTCGTCGATCGCCTGGTAGACCGTGGTCCAGAAGTCGTGGATGAGCCGTGCCGAGTCCGGGACCGACATGCCGACCTGGGTGAGCAGGATGCCGGTGAGCCGGTTGGCGGGGTCGGCGTAGGTCGAGGTGCCGCTTCCGCCGTCCCAGCCGAACTGGCCGACGGGCGCGTAGTCGCCGCGGTAGGTGCGCACCGCCATCCCGAATCCCCAGCCGCCGTGCTGCCCCTGGCCGAACGACACGTGGACGTTGTCGGTGGCCATGGCGGTTCGGACGGCTCGCTGGCCGGGGGTGAGGCGGTCGGTGGTCATCAGCTCGACGGCGGGCCGGGACAGGATCCGCTCGCCGCCGTGCATCCCGCCGTTGAGCAGCATCCGGAAGTAGGCATGGTAGTCGTCGGCGGTGGAGACCAGCCCGCCCCCGCCGCCCTGGAACGCCGGAGGCCGGCTCCACCGGCCCTCTTTGGCCTCGTCCCACACGTTGAACTCTCCGGTGCGCGGGTCGGGGGCGTAGAGGGTCGGCAACCGGTCGATCTCGCCGGCGGGCACGTGGAAACCGGTGTCGGTCATCCCCAGCGGGCCGAAGATGCGTTCACGCAGGAACGTCTCGAACGACCGGCCCGTGACCCGGGCCACCAGCACCCCGAGCAGATCGTTGCTGATGTGGTACTGCCAGCGCTCTCCGGGCTGGTGCATCAGCGGGAGCGTGCCGAGGCGGCGCATCCACTCGTCCGGCTCGGGCATCGGCTCCGGCAGGTCGGGCGTGAGCCCCTGCTCGAAGATCGCACCCATGATCGGCGTGCCCAGCGACGTCATGTCCATGCCGAGCCCGAACGTCGAGGTCAGCAGGTCCCGTACGGTGATCGGCCGCCGTGCCGGCACGGTGTCGTCCAGCGGGCCGTCGATCCGCTTGAGCACCCGCCGGTCGGCGAGTTCGGGCAGCCACTGCTCAACAAGGTCGTCCAGCCGAAGCCGGCACTCGTCCAGCAGGACCATCGCCGCCGCGATCGCGACCGGCTTGGACGTCGAGGCCATCCGGAAGATCGTGTCCCGGCGCATCGGGGCGCCACCGTCGTGGCGCATCGTCCCGATCGCCTCGACGTGCGTCTCACCGCCCCGGCCGACCAAAGCGACAAGCCCGGGAATCCTTCCGGAATCGACATGCCGTGCCAGCACCGCACGCAATCTGCGCAGCCCCGCTTCGGAGAAGCCGCCGTTGCTCGTTTCCATGGTGAAACTCCTTGTTTCCGTTCATGCACAGATAGTGATCGAGGGTGAGCGGCGCCGGTCCAAGGGCCATCTCACAGGGGAGATCAGGCGCCGCCGGGCGCCGTCACGGCGGTGCTCCTCAGAGGCCGCGGGTCACAGGCTGCGGGCGACGATGTCGCCGTAGGCGGTGGTCGCGTGGATGCCGAGCTGGGCGTCGGCGCCTTCGGTGTTCTTGAGCGCGTTGTGGATCCGGCCGAAGGAGGTGCCGGCGTCCAGGGAGGCCGAGACCCCGGCGGCGGCGCCGACCGACACGTCGCCGGCCTCGGTGCGCAGCACGACCGTGCCGCGCACGGCCTCGGCGACGCGGATGTCGCCCTTTCCGGTGGTGATCTCTGCGGGACCGTTGAGACGGCCGACCGAGACGTCACCGGCGAGGGTGGTCAACCGTACGCTCGCGGCCTCGTCGAGTTTGATCGAGCCGTGCGCGCCGTCGAAGGCGACGTCGCCGAACCGTCCGACGGCGCGGAATTCGGCGCTGGCGGCCTTGGCCTCGACGCGGGAGTCCGCGGGAAGCTGGACCGTCACCTCGATGGACCCGGAAGCGCCGAGGAGCTGGTTCTTCGCCGACGCCTCGATGCGCAGGACGCCGTCGCCGTACTCGACCTTGGTCTGCTCCGCCACCTTCACGTCGCGCCCCTTCGAGGCGTCCGCGGGCAGGACCTCGACCGAGGTGTCGGCCCGGTCGGCGGCGATGAACCGGACGCGCCCCGCGGGAATGTCAAGGACGACGGAGATCGGGGCGGGGGTGTCGAACTTCTGCATCGTGCTCTCCTGTGCTCGTTGTTTCCGACACCGGAAACGCTACGTTGCATTCAGGAGTCCTGCAACATCATCGTTGCGAACGATAGGCGTTTACGCAGGTAGTAGCTAGATAATCGTTGCAGTGGCTCTGCCGGTAACGCAACAACAGCTCTCTGTGTGTTGCAATCGCTTGGGAGTGAACGCTATGCTCTCAGCATCGGAGGGACACGAAGGAGATCGCGATGCCGGGAGGCAGGCTCACCCAGCAGGACCGCCAGCAGATCGCGCTGGGGCTGGCCGAGGGCCTCGCCTACGCGGAGGTGGCAAGACGCATCGACCGTCCGACCTCGACGGTCACGCGTGAGGTGATGCGCAACGGCGGCCCCACCGCCTACCGCGCCGACCTGGCCCACCGCGCCACCGAACGCCGCACACACCGGCGCAGGCAGGACGCGCCGAGGGGGGCGGAGGCGCCCCCGCAGCCCCACGGGCGCGACGCCGAGGCCGTGCGCGAGTACGAGGAGACGTTCACCACCATCCTCATGGAGTCGGGCCTGCCCAAGATGATGTCCCGGGTGCTGGGCTGCCTCTACACCACCGACGCGGGAAGCCTCACCACGTCCGAACTCGTCCAGCGCCTCCAGGTCAGCCCGGCGTCCATCTCCAAGGCGATCACGTTTCTGGAGAGCCAGCAGCTCGTCCGCCGCGAACGCGACGAACGCCGCCGCGAGCGCTACGTCGTCGACGACGAGCTCTGGTACCAGTCGATGATCGCCAGCGCCCGGGCCAACGCCCAGCTCGTCGAGATCGCACGGCAGGGCGTCGGCGTCCTCGGCCCCGGCACCCCGGCCGCCGCCCGTCTCGAGAACATCGCCCGTTTCCTCGACTTCGTCTCCGAGAGCATCGCCCGCGCCGCGGAACAGGCACGCGAGGTCCTCCACACGAACGCCCAAGCGGCCCCGGGCGGCACCGCCACGCCCGGTTCGGATCGCGAATAGACGCTCACCGAGCATGCCGCGATCCGTTCGCCTTCCTCGACGGGCGCGAGTGACCGCCGCGCCCCCGATGCGCGCGCCCGCCGACTCACGGCGGTCACTCGTCGGACGCCCCGCCCGTCGCGCCCCCTCCCGGGCCTACTCGGCCTGCTCTTCCTCCGGGGTCCGCCGCGTCTCCGGGCCTTGGCCGTCCTCCTGCTGGGTGCCCAGGGTCCTGCGGTGCTTCGGGCCATCCGGGTCCAGGGCCGGCAGGGCGCACGACAACGTGACCGCGTCCTTCTTGTCGCCGTCCGGAGTCGCCCCACTCTCGCCGGTGCCGTCCTCCACCCGGAGGCTCTCGGCCTTCTCCCCCTTCTCACCGGGCTCCGGCGCCCCCGCGGCCGGCGGCACGCCCTCGCCCTGGGGCGGGACCGGCACCGGTGTCGCCCCCTCTGGCACGGCACCGGTCGGCGGCAGGGCAGGGAAGGCGGGCGCCGCCTCGCCGGGCTTCAGCTCCTTGGGGCCCGTGCCGTCGTCGACGTAGACCTTGCCGTCTTTGTGCACCACCATCATGGTGTGCCCGCAGACGCGGGAGACCCGCGGCGGCGCCGTGGGCTCGTCGCCGGATGCGTTGTCGGCGTTCGCGGAGGCGGTGAGCGTGGCGGCCAGGGCCACCCCGAGCACCCCGGCGGACAGCGCCACGCGCAGGCGTTTGGTGATCATGGGCTTCTCCTTGTGACCGGCCGGCCCGTCACGGGCCGGCCTCGCGGGTCCTTTTGAACAAGGAGCCTGCCGACGGGCACCTGAAGCCACCCTGAAGCCGGCCGAAATGATCTTTAGCCGCCTTTCAGGTGGCTTCAGGCACCCTTGACCCATGCGCGTGCTACTGGTCGAGGATGAGCGCCGCCTGGCGGCCCTGGTCAAGAACGGTCTGGCGAACGAGGGCTTCGCCGTCGACATCGCCCACGACGGGCCCGAGGGCCTGTGGATGGCGGCCGAGAACCCCTACGACGCGATCGTGCTCGACGTGATGCTGCCCCGGCTGAACGGGTACACGGTCTGCCGGCGCCTGCGCGATGGGGGCGACTGGACGCCGATCATGATGCTGACGGCCAAGGACGGCGAGTACGACGAGGCCGAGGCGCTGGACAACGGGGCCGACGACTTCCTGTCCAAGCCGTTCTCGTATGTCGTGCTGCTCGCCCGGCTGCGCGCCCTCGTGCGGCGGGGCGGCCGCGAGCGGCCGGTCGCGCTGATGGTCGGCGACCTGGTGGTCGACCCTGCCGGGATGCGGTGCAGCCGAGCCGGGGTGGACATCGCCCTCACGCCCAAGGAGTTCGCGGTGCTTCACGGCCTCGCCCGGCGGCCCGGCGAGGTGGTCTCCAAGGCCGAGCTGCTGCGGCAGGCGTGGGACTTCGCCTACGAAGGGGATCCGAGCATCGTGGAGGTCTACATCAGCGCGCTGCGCCGCAAGGTGGACACCCCGTTCGGCCGTTCCTCGCTGGTCACCGTGCGGGGCGCCGGCTACCGCCTCGACGGGCGAAGCTGATGCGGTGGTCGGTCCGGGTGCGCGCGACCGTGGCCGCCACCCTCATCGTCGCGGTCGCCCTCGCGGCGGCGGCCGTCGCCCTGACCATGACCCTGCGCGCCAACCTGGAGCGCGGCGCGAACGTGGAGGCCGCGCAACGGGCCGGGCTGGCGGCGAGCCGCCTGGCCGCCGGCCCCGTGCCTGCCCTCCCCGGATCCCGGGCGAAGGGAACCCCTTCGCCCGGCCCGGCGAAGGTGGCCGGCGCCCCCGCCTCGACGAAGGGCGCATCGCTCACGATCATCGACGAGGCCACGTCCGGCGCGCCGAGCGACCTGCGGACGGTCCCCGACCCGGACGTCCATATCGGACTTCCCGAGGACCCGGGCCCCGGCTGGGGCGCCGGGGAGTACACGACGGTCAGCACCGTCGTGGAGACCCACGCCGGGCCGGTGACCGTCATCGCGCGCAGTTCGCTGGGCCCGGCGCACGAGGCGCTGGGGGCGCTGAACCGGCTGCTGATCTTCGGCATCCCGGTCCTGTTGCTGCTGGTGGCCGCGATGACCTGGTTCTTCGTGGGCCGGGCCCTGGTCCCGGTGTCCGGCATACGGGCCCGGCTGGCCGACATCACCTCCCGTGACCTGCATCGCCGCGTGCCCGTGCCGGCGGCGCGGGACGAGGTCGCGGCGCTCGCCCGCACCGTCAACGCCACCCTCGACCGCCTGGAGAGGGCCGTCGAGCAGCACAGGCGGTTCGTCGCCGACGCGGCCCACGAGCTGCGCAGCCCGATCGCGACGCTGCGCACCCGCCTGGAGCTGGCCCCTCCGGGCGAGACGGTCGTCGAGGCGCTGTGCGACGTGCGGCGGCTGCAGTCGCTGGCCGCCGACCTGCTGCTGCTCGCGGCTCTGGACGCCGGGGCGCCGCCGAGGGCCGGCGAGGTGGACCTCGGGCAGGTGGCGGCGGAGGAGTCGCTGCGCCCGCGCCCGCGAGCGGGGGTCCGCGTCGAGCTGGACGTCGAGCCGGACGTGGTGGTGCGCGGCTCCCGCCCGCACCTCACGCGGGTGATCGTCAACCTGGTGGACAACGCCGTGCGGCACGCGTCGTCGTCGGTCAAGGTCCGCGTGGCCGCCGAGGGGCCGGACGGGGACGGCGCCGTGCTGGAGGTGCGCGACGACGGCCCCGGCATCCCCGTGGAGGACCGTGACGCCGTCTTCGACCGTTTCACCAGGCTCGACGAGGCCCGCACGAGGGACGCGGGCGGCTCGGGCCTGGGCCTTGCGATCGTCCGGGAGATCGTCGTCCTGCACGGCGGCGCCGTGGCGGTCACCGGAGCCGGGGGCGGCGCGTGCTTCACCGTCCGCCTGCCCGCGCATCGACAAACTTCCACAAACGACTCATAGCCAAACTATCCGCCTGAACATCATTTATCGTCTTGAAGCATTATCGGAGGGCTTTGGGACGGACTGCACACGGAAAGCCGAGGACCTATATCGAATCGGTCCCAGTTGGCCGATCCCAGAGTAAGGTTCGATTCATGAGCCCTTCAGAGACCTCCCGGCTGGAATCCCGCTCGGGCAGGCTCGGTCCGGCTTTCCGACGCTGGAGGGCGTCCAGATCGTTGCTGTTGTGAGGTCATCGAGGTGCTTGCTGACATAAGTGGGAAACGGTGGCGTTTATCCCGTTTCGTAGCCACTCAAGATTCTTCTGGTGAGCGTGTTCCGCACGAGCGCCGCCCCCTGTCCGATTCACCGGCTCGTGGGCATGCCCCGACCCGTCATCCCCATAGCCGCGCAGCCCGCGTCTGTGGCCGTCGCGTAAGGCCTGAACGCTGTTCGCCGTTTCACCGCCTTGTTACAGTTGCCGCGGAGCACCGGGAAGTCTGGTCGGCATTCCACCGAGATGGACCTATTCCGCGGAGGCATCCCGTGACGAACCACCGGCGTCGACAACGACCCGTCCCGGCAGCGGGGCGCCGCCTATGAGCGCGGTCAATCGCAGAACGCAGCGGCTCATGGGCGCACTGCCCTTCGCTTCCCTGGGCATCGTCACCGCGGTCGACCTCATCTCAGGACCCGACCTCGGGTACCTCTCTCTGCTCGCGGTCGGCCCCGCGTTCGCCAGCCTGGTGGGCGGCGTCCGGCGCACGGTGCTGATCGGCGCCGTGGCGCTGTTCCTGTCGCTGCTCCTCGCCCTGTACTCGGGCGTCCTCGGCGACCGGCAGAGCAACATGAGCCTGATCTCCATCATCGGCGTCACCGCGGCGAGCATCCTGGCCACGGTCGGGCGGCAGCGGCGCGAGCGCGAGCTCGCGAGCGTCCGCTCCGTCGCCGAGGTGGCGCAGCGGGTGCTGCTCAGGCCGGTCCCGCGGCGTGCGGGCCACCTGCGCGCGGCCGTCTCCTACACCTCGGCCAACGCCGAGGCGCGCATCGGCGGCGACCTGTACGAGGTCGTCACCGGCCCGGGCGGGGTCCGGGCCATCGTCGGGGACGTGCAGGGCAAGGGCCTCGAGGCCGTCGAGACCGCGGCGCTGGTGCTCGGCGCGTTCCGCGAAGCCGCCCACGACGAAGCCGACCTGCGCGGCGTCAGCGGCCGGCTCGAGAAGGCACTCAACCGGCGCCTGTCGGGCGAGGAGTTCGTCACCGCCATCCTCGTCGACGCCGACCCTTGCGGACGGCTCACGCTGCTCAACTACGGCCATCCGCCGCCGCTGATCCTGCGCGCCAACGGCGAGATCACGCTGGCCGAGCCCGACGACACCGCCCCGCCGCTCGGCCTGGCCTCCCTGGAGGTCGAGGGCCCCAATCCCCACCAGGTCGATTTCGCCTCAGGAGACCAGATCCTGCTGTACACCGACGGGGTGATCGAGGCCCGCGACCGCTCGGGCCGCTTCTACCCGCTCGCCGACCGGGCGTTCCTGCTCAAGGACGACGATCCGGAGGCCGCGCTGGAGTCCCTCCGGCTCGACCTGGTCGCCCACGTCGACGCGCCCCTGCACGACGACGCCGCGATGCTCCTCCTGCGCTGCCGCGACAACTGATCACCACCCGCCCCCGCCCGCGCGACCCTTGAGCGGGCGGGGGGCTCCTGGTCTCATTCATCCCTTCAGCGGTCTCCCCCGGTTCTTACGAGCTGCGAACGTCTCGCCGTTCCCTCTGCGGATCCGCGGCGCCCGTGACTAGCGTCGGCGGCGTGAGAGCACTGGTCACCGGCGCGGCCGGTTTCATCGGAAGTCACGTCGCCGAGGCCCTCGGCGCGGCCGGGTACGAGGTCACCGGCCTCGACCTGCGGCGGACGCCGTACGGCCCGGCCGGCGACGTGCGCGACGCCGAGGCCGTGGACCGGGCGCTGGCGGGCGCCGACCTGGTCGTGCACCAGGCGGCCAAGGTGGGGCTCGGGGTCGACGTCGCCGACCTTCCCGACTACGTCTCCGTCAACGCCCACGGCACCGCCGTGCTGCTCGCCGCCATGGCCCGGCGCGATGTGCGCCGCCTGGTGCTGGCCTCCTCCATGGTCGTGTACGGCGAGGGGGCCTACGACTGCCGCGAACACGGCCGCGTGCGTCCGGGGCCGCGCACGGCCCGCGACCTGGCCGATGGGGTGTTCGAGCCGCGCTGCCCAGCCTGCGGCGCCGAACTGGCCGGCGCCACGATCGGCGAGGACGCGCCGCCCGACCCGCGCAACGCGTACGCCACCACCAAGCTCGCGCAGGAGCACCTCGCCGCCAACTGGGCGCGCGAGACCGGCGGCACGGTGGTCGCGCTGCGCTACCACAACGTCTACGGCCCGAGGATGCCCAAGGACACGCCCTATTCTGGGGTCGCGGCCATCTTCCGTTCGGCGCTGGAGGCCGGCCGCGCGCCGCGCGTCTTCGAGGACGGCCGCCAGCGCCGTGACTTCGTCCACGTCCATGACGTGGCAGCCGCCAACGTCGCCGCCGCGCGGGCGCAGGGAACGCCCGGCGCGCTGCGGGCGTACAACGTCGCGAGCGGCGAGCCGCACACGATCGGCGAGATGGCGAGCGCCCTCGCGGCCGAGCGCGGCGGACCCGAGCCCGTGATCACCGGCGAGTACCGCCTCGGCGACGTCAGGCACATCGTCGCCTCCCCGGCCCGCGCGACCGGCGAGCTGGGATTCCACGCCACCGTCGCCTTCGCCGACGGCATGAAGTCCTTCGCCGCCGCCCCCCTCGGCTGACCCGGCCCGCTTCCCGCCCCTGCGCGTCCCACGCGGGCGCGCCTACCAGGGCGAGACCACCAGCGCCTGAAGCGCAAGGCCGGTGACGACCTGGACGGCGAGTCGGCGGCGGCCGGCCGCCATGCTCGCGGCCAGCCCGATCCAGAGCGCGTACGGCACCCAGATGCGCTCGACCTCCCCGCGGGTCACCCCGCTCACGTCCAGGGCCAGCACGGCCACCAGCGCCGCTCCCACGAGCGCCGCCAGGGCGCGCGTCCCGGGCATGATCAGCACCGCGGCCTCTCCCCGCCTCGGCCGGGCGGCCTGTGCGGCGGGCGCGAACCGGGACAGGCCGACGGCCGTCGCGAGCCGCGACAGGCCCACGGCCGTCGCGAGTCGTGACAGGCCGATGGCGGTCGCGGGGCCGGTCATCAGGGCCAGGACCGCCAAATTGGCCACCAGGAAGTACGCGTACGGCCGGGCCGAGCCCGGATCGGCCGCCCATTCGGCGTGCGTGGCCAGCACCCCGGCGGGCCAGAGGAACCCCGCGGCGGCGAAGGCCGCGGACACGGCGCCCGCGCCGGCCAGAGCCGCCGCCACCGCCGCAGGGGGAACGCGGGCGACCACGCCTGCCACCAGGGGGATCAGCAGATAAGGCACCAGTCCGTAGCTGAGATACGGCAGGGAGCCGAGCACGATTCCCGCCGCGAGCCCGCAGAGCGGCGGGCGAAACGCCGCAGGCCACGTGCGGGCGCCACGAGGCGCCGCGGACTTCTCGCGCGGGCCGCGTGCCGTCGCGGGGCTTGTGCGCGGGCGGCGAAGCGGCGAGGGCCATGTGCGCGGGCGACGCCGTCCGCGTCCGCCGTGACCGGCGAGGACGAGCAAGGCCACCCCCCAGGCGCCCACTCCCGCGAAGAAGGCGTCCATGCTGGTGGCGATCCACACCGCCGCCGGGGTGAGCGCGAGGTAGGGCAGGGCCCGGCGTGCGGACGACTCGCCCGCCAGCTCGCGCACCACGATCCCTATCGCCACCGTCGCCGAGCACCCGACGGTGACGACCAGCACGGATGCGGGCGACGCCCCCGGCAGCCCGGCCCGCGCGAGCGCCCAGAGCAGCAGAACGGCCAGCGGCGGGTGCCCGCGCACGTGCGTCGGGTAGCCGGGAAGGCGCTCGGTGAACGTCCTGAGCCAGCCCAGCGGGTCGTCGCCCACGGCGGGCAGCACCGCCAGGTACTCCGTCGACCTGGCCAGCGGCGCCGCCAGTCCTTCCGCGGAGACGGCGAGAAGCACCGTCCACACCAGCGCGCAGCCGTACGAGAGCGCGAGCGCGCGCCCGAACCCGCCGTGCGCGGTGAGGCGGGGCAGCGCCCGGACCGCGACGGCGGCGAAGGCCGCGGCGGGCAGCAGCGTCACCGTCAGCACCCGGAAGTGGGCGTGCAGGGGCGGCAGGTGGTCGATGGTGAGCACCCCGAGCGCGTGGAGGACGCCGCCGGCCGCGAAGGCGCAGGCGATCAGCCCCGCCCACGCCGCCACCGCCGCCCGCGCCCCCGGCCCTTCGGCGGACCGTGGCACGGCCGAGCCGGTCGCGGCCGGTCGTGCCGCGGCGGAGCCGGTCGCGGCGACTTCGAAGCCTCGTACGGACGGGGCCGGCGGACGACGCCGTCGCGCCGGTGGTTCGATCACGAGGCCACACTAGGCACGCACCGGCCGCCGCCCACAGGCACGGGCACGCACGTCATCACCTCGTAAGGGTTGGGCGGCCCACGGGCGTCTACGGTCACAGGCATGGAGATCGACGTGGTGCTCCCCTGCCTGGACGAGGAGTCCGCCCTGCCCTGGGTGCTCGAGCGTATGCCCGCCGGCTACCGCCCGATCGTGGTGGACAACGGCTCCACCGACGGATCGGCCGAAGTGGCGGCCCGCCTCGGCGCGCGCGTCGTGAGCGAGCCGAGGAGGGGCTTCGGCGCCGCCTGCCACGCCGGGCTCGTCGCGGCGACGGCCGACGTCGTCTGCTTCATGGACTGCGACGCCTCCCTCGACCCCCGGCAGCTCCCCCGGGTGAGCGATCCCGTCCTCGCCGGGCGGGCGGAGCTGGTGCTCGGCCGCCGAAGGCTCAGCGCGGACGCCTCATGGCCCGCGCACGCGCGCCTGGGCAACGCCGTGCTCGCCGGCAGGCTGCGCCGCAGGACCGGCACGCCGCTCCACGATCTCGGGCCGATGCGGGCGGCGTCCCGCGAGGGCCTCGTCGCGCTCGGCATGGCGGACCGCCGGTTCGGCTACCCGCTGGAGACGGTGCTGCTGGCGGCGGCGGCCGGCTGGCGCATCGCCGAGGCGGAGGTCGACTACCTCCCGCGGGCGGGCCGTTCCAAGGTGACGGGAACGGTCAGGGGGACCCTGCGCGCGATCGGCGACATGCGCCGCGTCATGGCCGCTCAGGGGAGCGCCCGATGAGAGAGGCGCGAGCCCGTGGCCAGGTCGTGGTCATCGCCAAGGAGCCGGTGCCCGGCAGGGTGAAGACCAGGCTGACCCCGCCTTTCACCCCACAGGAGGCCGCGGGGCTGGCCGCCGCGGCGCTGGCCGACACGCTCGACGCGGTGGCCCGCGTCCCGGCCGCGGGGCGCGTGCTGGCGCTGGAGGGGAATCCGGGCCCCTGGGTGCCCGCCGGGTTCGCGGTGGTGCCGCAGCGCGGACGCGGTCTGGACGAGCGGCTGGCGGCGGCCTTCGAGGACGCCCACCGGCGGCTGCCCGAGCCGGTCGTGCTGATCGGCATGGACACGCCGCAGGTCACCCCGGAGACGCTGTCGACGGCCCTTGCCCTGCTCGGCTCCCACGACGCCGTCTTCGGGCCGGCGGCCGACGGCGGATTCTGGCTGCTCGGCCTCCGTTCCCCCCGGGCGGACCTGCTGCTCGGCGTGCCCATGTCCCAGTCCTGCACCGGGGCCGCCCAGCTGGCGCGGCTGCGCGAGGCCGGGCTGGACGTCGTCCTGCTGCCCTGCCTGACCGACGTGGACACCGCGCAGGACGCGGCCGAGGTGGCGGCGGCGGCCGAGGGGACCCGGTTCGCCGGCGCGCTCGCCCGCCTCGGGGCGTTGCGGTGATCGGCGAGCTGTACGCGGCGTCCCTGACCGGGCTGAGGGTCTGGGTCGAGCACGCCGACGGCACGCGCCGGCCCCTGGAGTCGGACCGCTGGCTCGGCCCGGTCGACGGTGACGAGGAGATGCTGTCGCGCTGCCTGCCGCCCGTGCTGGACGTGGGCTCGGGACCGGGCAGGCTCACCGTCGAGCTGACCAGACGCGGCCTGCCCGCGCTGGGCATCGACATCACCCCGCACGCCGTGCGGCTCACGCGGGTCGCGGGGGGCCTTGCCCTCTGCCGTGACGTCTTCGGCCACGTGCCCGGAAGCGGCCGGTGGCGCACCGTCCTGCTGGCCGACGGGAACATCGGCATCGGCGGCGATCCCGACGCGCTGCTGCGCCGGGTACGTGAGCTGGTCAGGCCCGGCGGCTCGGTGATCGCCGAGGTGGCCCCGCCGGGCACGGCCACCCGCGTCGACCGGGTGAGACTGCGGCGGGGACGGTCGGCCGGCGCCTGGTTCGACTGGGCGACCGTCTCGGCGACCGACCTGCCGGAGCTGGCCGGCCGCGCCGGCTTCCCGAGCGCCCACTGCTGGACCGCCGCCGGCCGCTGGTTCGCCGCCCTCGGCTGAGGACGGCGCGCTCAGCCGGGAGGCTCGGTGCCCATGTCCTCGTGGGACGGGCGGGGCGGAGTCGCGGTGGTGCGGAGAACGGCCTGCTGGAGGGCGCGGGTGAGGTCCGCGGTGGTGACCATGCCGACGACGTGACCGGCGTCAGCGACCACGGCCATCAGCTCGCCGGTGAAGGACGAGAGCCCGAGGATGCGGCCGGCCTCGTCGTCCGGGTCGAGCACGTGGTCGGGGGGCAGGGGCCTGCACACGGTCGCGACGCGGCGGTCGTGCCGCTGTCCCGGCGGGATCGACGTCAGCGTCTCGAGGGAGAGCGTGCCCGTCGAGTGCCCGGAGACGTCGACCACGGGGAACACCAGCTGGTGGGAGCGCAGCGCCGTGTTCTCCACGAAGTCGTCGATGTCCTGCCAGGCGGGGGCGACGTCGGGCGACGGGGTCATGACGTCACGCACCCGCCAGCCCTTGAGCCCCTCGTGGGCGGTGCGGACCAGCCCTTCGCCGCGCGCGGCGCTGATGAGGAACCAGCCGATCAGCATCGTCCACGCTCCCCCGGTCCAGGCCAGGAGGATCAGTTCCACACCGCCGATCGCGATCAGCGTCATGCCGAGCGCCTGCCCCGCCCTGGCGGCCGACCTGTCCGCCCGGGTGCGGTCGCCGTGCCTGCGCCACAGGAAGGCGTGCAGCACCCGCCCGCCGTCCAGCGGAGCCCCGGGGAGCAGGTTGAACACGGCCAGCACGAGGTTCATCAGCGCGAGCCACCGCAGGGCCGAGATCAGCAGGGCCGGGCCCTCGGAGGGCAGCGCCGCCAGGAAGAACAGGCCGGACAGGGCGAAACTGGCGAGCGGGCCCGCCACCGACACCTGGAACTCGTCCTTCGGAGTCCTCGCCTCCTCGCCGGCGAACTCGGTGACCCCGCCGAGCAGCCACAGCGTTATCGACCTGACCGTGATCCCCCGGCGGCGGGCGACCAGCGCGTGAGCGAGCTCGTGGGCGAGCAGAGAAGCGAGGAACACGACGGAGGTGGCCACGGCGACCATCCAGTAGCGCACCGCGTTCTCCCCCGGGACGGCCTCGGGCAGGACGGAGAGGGCCAGCACCCCGCCGATCAGCGCGACGATCACCAGCGTGGACCAGTGCGCCCCCAAGGGGATGCCGGCCACGCGGCCGAGCCGGAGACTCTGTCTCATCCGCCCGGGCTCCCGTCCGCCGGGCTGAGGGGACGCGAACGCACGACGGCGACCGGGCTGTAGGCGTGATGGAGCACGCCGTGGCCGACCGAGCCGAGCACGGCGGAGCCGAGGCCGCCCCTTCCCCGCGATCCGACGACGAGCAGGTCGGCCTCGGAGGACGCCTGGCACAGGGCCTCCACCGGATGGGCCCGCACGACCGAGTCGCGCAGGCGCACACGCGGGAACTTCTCCCGCCACGGCGCCAGCTGATCCTGGGCGGCGCTCCTGCCGAAGTCGTAGATCCTTTCCAGGTCGGAGGTGTAGCTCGCGAACATCGGCAGGAAGACGTCCACCTGCCAGGCGTAGATGGCGCGCAGCACGGCGCCCCTGCGGGCGGCCTCCTCGAAGGCGTACCCCAGGGCGGCGTCGGACTCCGGCGAGGCGTCGTGGCCGACGACGATCTCCCCGTACGCGGCGGGCACGCCGGAGGCGGCCCGTCCGGCGTCCCTGACGACCACGACAGGGCAGCGGGCGTGTCCGGCGACGCCCATCGAGACCGAGCCGAGCACCAGGCCGAGAAATCCTCCAAGGCCCCGGCTGCCGACGACCAGCGTCTCGGCGTCCCTGGCGGCGATCAGCAGTTCCTCGCGGACGGTGCCGGTCAGGGTCGCCGTCCGCGTATCAAGCCCCGGGAAGTGCTCGCGGGCCGTGCCCGCGGCCTCGGCGAGCACGGCGGCGGATCGCTCGGACAGCGACTCGCGGAACCCCGGCGGGGTGGCGAGCGGCTGGTCGAACACCCACGGGTCGACGACATGGACGATCAGCAGGCCCCGCTCGCGCCGCATGGCGTCGCCGGCGGCCCAGCGTACGGCCGCCAGCGAGGGTGGTGACCCGTCGACGCCGGCGACAACGTGCCTGTTCATGTTCCGCCACCGTTCTTCAGGACCGGCGCGGGCGCCGCCACCGCCGGTGGAGTGCGGCCCAATCGTCGTCCCACTCGGCGTAGCGGCGGCGGTCGAGCAGCCACCGGACGAGCGCCAGGTTCAGGAAGAGGATGCCCGCGGCCCCGGCCATGACGCCGAATCCGGCGACGACGGAGTCGGCGAGCGTCTGCGGATGCGTCCGCGGAGCGGCGGCCGGGCGTCCTGCGGAGTCGACCCACATCTCAAGGGCGGTACCGGCCTTCGCCTGGGCGGGGACGGCCATGACCTCGGTGTGCGGCCGGCCGTCCGGGGTGTACCAGCGGACCTTGGCCTTGATCCCGAGCACGGCGCCCTGGGAGGAGACCGTGCTGGTGCTGGCGGCGTTCTCCAGCAGGACGGCGGTCACGTGCTTGCGCAGGACCGGCTCCTCGCGCTCGGCGGTGAGGCCCCGCTGGTAGACCACGTGAGCGGCGATGGCGGCGGGCCACAGGCTGATCAGGAGCGCCAGCAGCGTGACCAGCACGGCGACGCCCTCGATGCGGTCGGAGCGGCGGCGTAACGGGTTGCGGTCGAACCGATATCGGCGAGCACACCGCATCGTCCACCTGGCCAAGGATCGCATGGGGCACCTCCCTGTCAGGGAATCTGCTATCCAGATTCGGCCACGGCCGAGCGAACCGGCAGGGTCTTACGGTGCCTCTGCGGTGTGACGTTCGACCCTGCCCTTCACCTGTGCTTTCGTACGCTCTGTTACGCCTCTTAACCAAACTACGACGACTTTTCGGGAAGTGGTAGTCGACGGTGCCATCCGCCATGGCCTGCGGCTTAAGTGACCGATGTGAAGATTGCGAAAGTTGGACGAACTGTGAAGTTTCCAGACAGGTAGCTGTCGGAGCTGCTAAGAAGTTGCGCGGCCAGGTTTCACAGCAGAGAGGTTCGAGATGGACCGCGACGGCAACCCGAGATCCCATGACGAGGATCCTCTGAAGCAGACCGGTCCCTTCAGCATCGACTGGGCCGCGGAGCCGGAGCGCCCGGGTGGCGACGTACTGTCCGACGGATGGACCTCCGGGCACGAGCCCGTCCACGCCCACGGCGACGACTCCGCCGAGTTCGAGCGCCCGGACCACGAGCGGAGCGAGAGGTACGAGGGCCCCGCCGAGCGCACCGACGGTCACGACCGCGCCGACGGGCCCGGCGAGTACACCGAGAGCTATGAGGCGTCGCCCGACGACTACGAGCGGCCGGAAGGCTACGCGCGCCCGGACGGCGACGACTGGGCCCCCGGCGGCGAGCCCGAGGGCGAGGGGCGGCGCCGCGGGTTCCTCGGCTCCGGCTGGACGGGCGACAGCGACCTGGAGGAGGAGAAGGGCAGCAAGAACAAGGGCCTGATCCTCGCCATGGCCGCGATCGTCGTGCTCGCGGTCGCGGGCGGCTGGATCGTGTCCTCCTCGGTCGGCTCCAAGCCCGAGGCCGCGTGCGCCGCGCCCGCCGACTGCTCTCCCGCCGGGCAGAAGGCGCCCGGAGGCACCGGCAGCCCGGCCGCCGACCCGACCGGCGAGGCCACCGGCCCGGCCGCCGTCCCGGAGGAGACCGAGGAGGCGACGCAGGCGCCCAGTGCCTCGCCCACCGCCGCGCCCACGACGACCTCCCGGCCGCGGGCGACCCGGCAGCCGACGCCGCGGCCGTCGCCGACCCGCACCCGCCAGTCGTCGGCCCCGCCCACGCCGAGGTCCAGTCAGCCCCAGCAGGAGCCGGAGGACCCGCGACTGGAGGACGACACGCCGACGACGGAGCCCAGCCCCTCACCCTCGGCTCCTCCCACCACGCAGGCGCCCCCGCCTCAGCCCGCGCCGACCCCGACCGAGAGGAACGGCGGCCTGCTCGACTGGCTCTTCTGAGAGATCACCGGCTGTCCGGCGGCGCCGGAACTCTCCCGGCGCCGCCGCGGCACCCTCGGCGCGACGGCCGTCTCAGCGCCGCCGCAGCCTCTTGGCGCTGTCGCGGGCGGGCCCCCTCAGCGCCGCCGCGGCGTCCGCCGCACCGCCCAGGCGACCGCGCCGGCGGCCAGCACCCCGGCCCCGGCGAGCGCCGACGGCAGGGGGAGGCTGAAGGCCAGCAGCAGGCAGCCGGCCAGCCCGACAACGGGAACGGCCCGGACGGGACGGCCCTCGCCGGCCGCCAGGGTGAACGCCGAGGCGTTGGCGATCGCGTAGTACACGAGCACGCCGAAGGACGAGAAGCCGATCGCGCCGCGCACGTCGGCGACGCCGGCGACGACGGCCACCACCAGGCCCACGGCGAGCGTCGCGCGGTGCGGGACGCGGAAGCGCGGGTGGACGACGCCCAGCGGGCGGGGAAGGTGACCGTCCCTGGCCATCGCCAGCACCGTGCGCGAGACCCCGAGGACGAGCGCCAGCAGCGACCCGAGCGCGGCCGTCGCGGCCCCCACCGTGATCAGCGGGACCAGCCCCGCGGCCCCGGCGGCGCGGACGGCGTCCGCGATGGGCGCGGCTGAGCGGGCGAGACGCTCAGGACCGAGGGCGGCGAGCACGGCGACGGCCACGGCGGCATAGACGATCAAGGTCAGCCCCAGGGCGATGGGGATGGCCCTCGGGATGGTGCGCGCCGGGTCGCGCACCTCTTCGCCGAGGGTCGCGACGCGCGCGTATCCGGCGAAGGCGAAGAAGAGCAGCCCGGCCGCCTGGAGCACGCCGCCCGCCGTCATCCCGGCGGCCAGCGGGGACGGCGCCGCCCCGCCGCCGGCGAGGCAGGCGACGACGGCGACCGCCAGCACCACCAGGACGACCGCCACGATCAGCCGGGTGACCCAGGCCGCCCTGTGCACCCCCGCGTAGTCGACCGCCGTGATCGCCGCCACGGCCGCCACCGCCACCAGGTGCTCGTGCCCTGGCCAGGCGTAGGCCCCCACGGTCAGCGCCATCGCCGCGCAGCTCGCGGTCTTGCCGACCACGAAGGCCCAGCCCGCGAGGTACCCCCAGAACTCGCCCAGGCGCTCGCGGCCGTACACGTAGGTGCCGCCGGAGGCGGGGTAGCGGGCGGCGAGCCGGGCGGAGGAGGTGGCGTTGCAGTACGCGACCAGCGCCGCGAGGGCGAGCGCGGGCAGCAGCCCCGGGCCCGCGGCGGCCGCGGCCGGCCCGAACGCCGCGAACACCCCGGCGCCGATCATGGATCCGAGGCCGACCACGACGGCGTCGCCCGTGCCGAGGCGCCGCGCGAGCGTGGCAGGGGATCCGCCGCTGGAGTCCGGGGCCGGCGACCGCGTCATGGCGCCACTTTAGGCGGTGGCGCGCCCTCCCGGCCCGTCCGGGGGCGGAAGGGGCCGGCGAGACCGGTCAGGGCCGCAGCGCGCCCGCCTGCGTGGGGATCTCCCGCGCCGCGAGACGGCGGCCGGCCCTGCGCCGCCAGACGGTCATGAGGACGATCAGGAGCACGATCGTCGCGGCGGCCGGCCCCGCGCCGAAAACCGCGCCCGCCCCCTGATCCGCGGCCCGGCCGGGCGCCCATGGGATGGCGAGAGCGGCGTACCACTCGGACCCCTGCGCCGGGCCCGCGAGGAACAGCAGAGCCACCCAGACCTGGACGGCCAGCGCGCCCGCAAGCATGCGGACGCGCACGGCCAGTCCGATCGCCCTGGGCAGCGGATCGAGCCCGAGCACGACGACGAAGAACCACGTTCCCGTCAGCCCCATGACGGCCATCGCGGTCAGGCGCACGGCGAGGCTCGACTGCACCGGCTCGAACAGGCCGGTGACATAGAGCAACAGGTACGGCAGGGCGTACACGGCCGTGGCGGCCGCTGGATGTGTCAGCGCGGTCGCCGACGGGCCGCCTGTCGCGCGGCCCAGCAGCGGCGCCGCCTCCCGAAGCGGCGTCACAAGGGCGCCGAGGGCGAGAAGCGCCGGACCGACGGTGCCGATGAGTGCGTACTGCAGGGCGTGCATGGAGAACATCGCCGGGCCGTACGCGGCCACCCCGCCCGCCACGCCGTACAGCAGGACCAGGACGCCGGCCATCGCGGCCGCCGTACGGCCGGCCGGCCATCCCTCGCCTCGGCGGGCCAGTCGCCGCACACCGACGAGGTAGGCGACGCCCACGCCGGCCACGGCCAGGATCATCAGCGGGTCCGGCCGGGTCTCGGTGAGGAGCCGCCAGGGCGTGAACGGCGGCAGCGAGTAGCCGAGCAGTTCGTGCTGGCCGTGCGGCGCGTCGGCACGCGGCGGCGGGGTGCGCGACAGGCCGACCGCCAGCGCGACGGTGCACGCCATCACCCCCACCTCGGCGGCAGCCAGCCGCAGGAACGTCCCACGGCCGCCGCCGTCACCTCCGTCGCCCGGCACCACGGACGCGGCGGACGCGACGGAGGTGGCGGACTCGGCGGAGGTGGCGGACTCAGTAGACGCGGTGGACGCGGCGGATTCGGTGGACGCGGCCGGTTCGGTGGACGTCCCTGGTCGGGCCGGTTCGGCGGCGCCGGCCTCCAGGGCCGCGATGGTGGAGCGGCGGTGGGTCCAGCCGAACCAGCCGAGCACGCCCAGTGCCGCGAGTTTGGCCAGGACCAGCAGGCCGTACCGGGTCGTCCAGAACTCGGCCGCCCCGCCGAGGCGGATCCAGGCGTTGACCAGGCCGGAGGCCCCGACCGCGACATAGCAGCAGAGCGCGACCGCGCTGAACCGCCGCACCGCGACGGCGCGCCCGGCCCCCCGGGACTCCGGGCGGCGCAGGTGGACGATCAGCGCGAACAGGCCGCCCACCCAGAGCGTCACCCCGGCGATGTGCACCATGAGGCTGGAGACGGCGATGTTGTGGTCGGCGGCCGAGGCGGAGTGGCCGACATAGGCGGGCGGCAGGACGGCGAACAGCGCCACCGCGAGCAGCGCCGCCCGGCCCCAGAAGCCCAGACGCAGCGTGGTCGCCACCGCGAGGCCCACCGCGAGCAGCGTCACCAGCAGGAACGCCTGCCCCTGCGGCACCTCTGCGCTGTAGGTGAGCAGGAATCCCGACGCGAGCGCTTCCCCGATCGGCAGCCCGAGCAGGTCGGACATGGTGAGGATCTGGGTGAGCGCCGCGGCGAGGGCCCATCCGAGCGCCCACGGCCCGGCGGCGCGGGTGATCGCGCGCCGCTCGTCCGTGTCGCCGGCCAGCGCCGCCGCCGCGAGCAGGGTGCCGACCGTCGCGACCGCGCACACGTCCAGGAGCACCCGCACGACGGGCAGCCCCGCGGTGGTGAGGGGGCCGGGCGAGGGAAGGCCGGGAATCTGCCGCGGCGGCCAGCCGCCACCGAACAACAGAGCCGCGAAGAGCACGGCGAGCGCCGCGAGCACCACGGCGGCAACCGCCGTGGACACGAACACGATCGAGCGCCGGGGGGAGGCCATGGTCCTGCTTCCTCGTCGTTGGATACGCACTGCCGCTGTTGCCCGCGCCTGATCAAGTATGTCGGCGTTTTCAGGCCGTGGCGAGCTCTCCCCGCTCGTCCCGGCCGCTTTGCCCGCGCCTGGCGGGGACTTGACGGAGTGGATGGCCGACGGCGGCGTTTACCCGTCCCTGCACCGGACAGGTGCAGTAGCGGGACAGAGCCACTGCGAAGGGGGACTGATCATGGGCGCTGACGACAAGATCGCCAACAAGGCCGAGCAGCTCAAGGGCAAGGTCAAGCAGGGCGTCGGTGAGGCGACCGACGACGAGGAGCTCAGGGCCGAAGGCGAGGCCGACGAGGCCAAGGGCAGCCTGAAGCAGGCCGGTGAGCGTGTGAAGGACGCCGCGAAGAACGTGAAGGACGCCTTCAAGGACTGAACCGTTCACGCCTGACGCCGCCACGCGTACCCGCCCGGTGGAAGGCGGGTGCGCGTGGCGGCGCGAAGGCGGGTCAGAGGGCGCGGCGGAGTTTGGCGACCATGTCCTCCTTGTACCGGTCGGCCTCCGCCAGGGTGGCGCCCTCGCGGAGCGCCGCGACGACGTTCTCCTCGGCGTCGGCGTACATGTAGGAGTCGGCGAACACGTCGGTCGAGGGCAGGGCGATCACCCCCGCGCCGTCCATGACGATGGTGGTGCTCTCGTCCACCGTCACGTCCCCGATCTTCACAGGGCCGCCGAGCGCGGCGACGTGCACATCAAATCCTGGCCCGGCCGTCGCCTCGTACAGGGCCCATACGGGCAGGCCGAGGTCGCGGTGGGCGTTGACGTCGCGCACCCCGCCCTCGACCAGGAGGCCGCGCGCGCCACGTGCGAGCGCCGCCCGGGTCAGGATCTCGTCCCAGACCGCTCCGGCCGCCGCCTGGGCGCCGGCAACGACGATCACCTGGTCCGCCAGGCAGTCGTCCATGAGCGTGCGGAGCGGTGCGAGGCCGTACTCGCCTGGTCCTGGTGCGAGTCGTACGGTACGGGCCTTGCCGAACAATCCCGGCGATCGGTGGATGGGGCGCAGCGGCGGGCTGAGCCAGCCCGTCTGGCCCCGTAATTGCAATACGTCCGCGATCGCGGTGGTAGGCGGAACCACGGTATCGATCACCTCTTATAGGTTGATTTCCGGATCTTGCCGACTGAGGTGGGCGCGCTACGCCCCTCGGGTGCGGTGTCAGACCTGCCGGAACGGGCCCTATCCAGTCGGGCCCCGCACGCGCGGCGCGATATGGACGACGCACATGGTTCCCTCCCCCACTTCTCCCGTTTGCCCTGTTTCTACTACTTGTCCTAGTTGTCCCGCTTCTTATGTGCGAAGCCGGCCCCGCGATCCGCCGTCGTCGTGCGGTCGCGGACATTCTGGAATCGAGTTCCGGTGAAGCGCTTCACTCCTTGCTCGTCGCCGCTCGCTCCTCGCCCGTCCGCCGCCCGCCGCCAGAGCCGGCCGCGGGGGCGTCACTCGGCCCAGAGCGTGCGCACTTCCTCGAACACCTTCTGATCGTTGGAGATCTCCACAACGTTGCCGTCGGGGTCGGTCAGGGCGCAGACGTAACCCACGGGGGGCGGCAACTGCGTCGGCTCCCAGTGCAGGCAGCCCAGCTCCCGCGCCCGCCCGGCGATCTCTTCGACGTCCTCGCGGCTCGGCACCTCCATGCCGAGGTGGGCGAACGGCGCCAGCTGCGGCTGCCTGCGGCCCCGGTCCTCGGCGAACTCCACCAGGACGAGCACGAACGGCGTCTCCACCTGCTTGTCGTTGGAGAGCCAGGCGTTGCGCCCGTCCTTGTCCTCGTGCGTGGAGACCACCACGAGCGGGGTCATGGTCGTGTAGAACTCGATGGCCTTGTCGAGGTCGCAGCTGGGCAGCGCGACGTGCGTCCAGCGCGCCTCCGTGAGCTTCTTGCCGAGCATCAGTGCCTCCTTGCCCCGTTCTGCTCGCCTCCGGCCGGTCCTCCTCGGCGGCTCCGCCCGTCCGGGATCCAACCCGTCGTCAGGCGGCCTTCGGCTTCCCTTACGTGGTACGTGCCCCGAATCGCCGCCGCGGAAGGGCCCCCGAGCCCGTCCGCGCCGCGGCACTGATGTCGCCTTCGCGTAGTATCCGATCGGCGCGCCGCCGTGCCTAGAGGGCCGGCAGCCGATTCGACCGGTCCAGCCGCCGGGGCCGTCCCCGGCCACCTCGGGGGGACCCCGCACGGCATTTCCCAGCGAGGGGCCGTGCCGGTACGGTTCCGGCCAGAGCCGGACAAGGCGCGGAGTCTGATCTACTGAAGAGGCGGACTCCACGGGAGGGCGAGACCGTGATCGTCGATCTGATCTTCCTGCTGGGCGCGCTGGCCCTTGTCATCGCGAACGGCGTCTTCGTCGCGGCGGAGTTCTCACTGGTGACCGTCGAGCGCGGCGAGGTCCAGCGGCTCGCCTCGGCGGGCGATCGCGGAGCCCAGGGCATCCTGGCGGCCGTGCGCAAGCTGTCCTTCCAGCTGTCCGGCGCCCAGCTCGGCATCACGATCACCTCGCTGATGCTCGGCGTCATCGCCGAGCCCTCCATCGCCCACCTGCTGCACCCCCTCGTCGAACGCATTCCCGGGCTGCCCGGCCGGGCGGGCGAGAGCGTGTCCGCGCTGCTCGGCCTGCTCGTCGCCACGGTGAGCCAGATGGTGCTCGGCGAGCTGGTGCCCAAGAACGCCGCGCTCTCCCGGCCGATGGCGATCGCCCGCTTCTCCGCGCCCCCGCAGCGCGCGTTCTCCGCGGTGTTCGCCCCGCTGATCAAGGCGTGCAACGCGACGGCGAACGCCCTGGTGCGCGCGCTCGGGGCCGAGCCGCAGGACGAGCTCGCGTCGGCCCGTTCCCCCGACGAGCTGAGCCTGCTGATGAGCCAGTCCGCCGAGGCCGGCGCCCTGCCGGGCGCCACCGCGGCCATGCTGCGCCGGGCGCTGAGCTTCGGGGACAGGACCGCCGCCGAGGCGATGACCCCGCGCACCGACTGCGTGACCGTGACCGACACCGACACCGTCGCCGACTTCCTGACGCTCGCACGCCGCGAGCGCCACCTGCGGCTGCCGGTGTCCGGCGGCGAACTGGACGACATCGTCGGCGTCGCCTCCGTCGTGGACGCCTTCGCCGTGCCCGAGACCGACCGGACGACGACGCTGGTTGCGGCGATCCGGCGCCCTCCCCTGCTGATCCCCGAGTCGCTCGACCTGGAGACCGTCCAAGAGCGGCTTTTCTCCGCTCGCAGGGAGATGGCGGTCGTGGTGGACGAGTACGGCGGCTTCGCCGGCATCGTCACCGTGGAGGACCTGGCGGAGGAGCTGATCGGCGACATCGCCGACGAGTACGACCTGCCCGAAGAGGGCTCGGACGAGCCCCAGGGCGCCCTGCTCGCCTCAGGGACGTCGGTGACCGTCCCAGCGCTGCTGAGAGCCCACGAAGTGGAGGAGCGCATCGGCTTCCAGATGCCGGAGGGGCCGTACGAGACGCTCGCGGGGCTGCTGATCAGCCGGCTCGGCCGGCTGCCCGATCCCGGGGACAGCGTGGTGGTCGATGGGTGGACGCTCAGGGCCGACACCGTGCGCCGCCACCGGATCGAGCAGATCACGCTGACCGCCCCGGCCGCGGAGGAGCACCAGTGACCCTCCTGGACGCCCTGGCCATCCTGGTCCTGCTCGGAGTCAACGGGTTCTTCGTCGGCGCCGAGTTCGCGCTGATCTCCGCGCGCCGCACCCAGATCGAACCGGCCGCCAAGGAGGGGTCGCGGCGGGCACGGGCCGTGCTGGCCGCCATGGACGCGGTGCCGCTGATGCTCGCCGCCGCGCAGCTCGGCGTGACCCTCGCCTCCCTGGCGCTCGGCGCCGTCGGCGAGCCGGTCGTGGCTCACGCGCTCGAGCCGCTGTTCGCCGCGCTCGGCCTCCCCCCCGGCCTGGTCCACCCCGCGGCGTTCGCCCTGGCCATGGTCATCGTGGTCTCCGCGCACGTGATCATCGGCGAGATGGTGCCGAAGAACCTCGCCCTGTCGGGCCCCGACCAGGCCGCGCTGTGGCTGGTGCCCACTCTGCGCGTCGTCGCCCGCGCGACCCGCCCCCTACTGGTGGTGATCAACGCCATCGCGGCGGGCGTCCTGCGGGCGCTGCGCATCCCGCGCATCGAGGAGGTGCGGTCGGTCTTCACCTCCGACGAGATGCCGGCGCTGATCCAGGAGTCGCACCGGCACCGGCTGCTCGACCAGGACGAGCACGACCGCATGATCGCCGCCCTCGCCCTCTACGCGCGCCCGGTGGAGTCGGTGATGGTGCCGATCGGCGAGGTGGTCAGCGTGCCGGCCACCACGCGGGCGGCCGAGCTCCAGGAGTACGCCGGCCGGTACGGCCACTCGCGCTTCCCGGTGAACGGCCCCGCCCCCGGGCGGCTGAGCGGCTACCTGCACGTCCTGGACGCGCTCAACGGCCACGCGCCGGACGAGCCGCTGCCGGCCCGCGACCTGCCGCACGTCGGCCACCGGACGACCATGGCGGACGTGCTGGCGACGATGCGCAGGCGCCGGGCGCAGCTCGCCGCGATCACCGCCGACGACGGCACGGTGGCCGGCGTCGTCACCCTGGAGGACGTCATCACCGGCCTGCTCCACCACGCCCACCAGGACCCCGCCGTCTGACCGGAGCACGGCCACGTGACCGGAGCACGGCCGAGACACTCCACCGGCGCACGGTCAAGACGCTGCGCCGGGGCGTGGCAGGACGTTCAGCGGGAGTGAACAGCGCGCCGACCACGGGTTGACGCCGGACGGCAGGACGGTGAAGACGTCCGGAGGCGGGTTAGACCCGCCGGTGCGCGGGGTAGCCAGGCGCGAATGCAGGTCACGACCCTCCCGAGGCCCCCGCTCTCGCCGCCGCCCGCCACGCGCCCGTCGCCGGCGGGCGTCCGGCAGTCCTGGCTGGACGCCCTTCGCGGGGTCGCCGCGCTGATCGTGGTCTTCGAGCACTCCCTGGACGCGCTGCTGCCGGAGGTCCGGGCGGCGATCAGCCCGTGGTTCGACTTCGGGCAGTACGGCGTGCTGGTTTTCTTCCTGGTCAGCGGCTATGTCGTTCCGATCTCGCTGGAACGGCGCGGCAGCGTCCGCGCTTTCTGGATCACCCGCTTGTTTCGCCTGTACCCCTTGTGGGCGTTGGCGGCGGCCGCGGGCGCCGTCTTCGCCGTCATCGGGGTGTACACCGTCCTTCCCGCCCAGATCGCCGAGCGACCGTGGAGCGCCGCCCTCGCGCACGTCACGATGCTGCAGGATCTGCTCCAGGTGCCGGGCGTCGTCAACGTCTTCTGGACGCTGTCGTACGAGATGGCGTTCTACCTGCTCGTGACCGCGATCTTCGTGCTCGGCGCACGCGGGGTCCGGGCCGGGGCCGGAGCCGCTGTGGCGCTGGCGGTGTGCGCGCCCGTCGCCGGCGCCCTCGTGCCCGCCGGGCTGCTGTCGCGGAGCCTTGGCGCAGGGACGGTCGTGGCCGTGACCGTGACCCTCCTGGCCGCAGGGGTCGCCGCCGTGCTCGTTCGCGACCCGGACGTGCGGCGGTACGGCGCCATCGCGATCGCGGCGCTCGCCCTCGTCCTGCTCACCTTCAACAGCAGGGTCGGCGCCTGGCAGAGCCTGGCCATCTTGGCGACGATGTTCGGCGGCACGGTCCTGCACCACATGGAGCGCGTCCCCGCTCTGCGCGCGAGGTGGTGGTGGGCGGTCGCGCTGGTGCCGGTGTCGTCGGTCGCCGCGGCGGTGTGGCTCGGCCCTGGGTGGGGCATGCCGGAGGCCGGGCAATCGGCGTTCAAGTGGAGCTGGTCGGCCGCCGTGATCGGGGCATGGCTGACCTTCGCCGCCGGGCTCGCCCTGCGCCGCCGGGCCATCCCGCCCGTCCTGGCCTGGCTTGGCCTGGTGAGCTACTCGATCTACCTGCTGCACCCGCTGGTGCTCCAGGTCGTGCGGCGGATCACCATCACATCACCCCTGCTTAACTCATGATTTGCTGCGAATACCCCGACAGGTCATCACATATATGACAGGCATGGCTAGACTTGCTCGCGGCTTGCCGGACGGGTGGATCCGGTGCCTGTTCGTCGGCGTGTGGCCCGAAGGCCACCAGCCCTGGCCATTCCGTGGGGACAATGAACGGCGGGCTTGTCGATGTGCGTCCTACCCAGCCCGTGGAGCCGCCCCCGGGCGGGCCGACCGGCGGCGCGAAGCGCGCACAACGGTGGAAGCCGTGGCTGTGGTGCCTGGTCGCGGCGGTCACGGGGGTCTCTCTCGCGGCAGGCGCCTCGCTCGTCGGCGCGTACACCAAGCTGAGCGGCAACATCAAGCACGTCGACGTGGACGCCAGAGAACTCGGCACCCGCCCCGCCAAGGTCAGCAAGGCGCTGAACATCCTGGTCGTGGGGTCGGACACCCGCGCCGGCGCGAACGTCAAGTACGGGCACCGGGAGTCGGGCGAACGCACCGACACGATCATCCTCGCGCACCTTTCCCCCGACCGGGGCAACGCGCTGCTGATCAGCTTCCCGCGTGACTCACTGGTGCAGTTGCCCGCCTGCACGCCGAAGAACGGGCTGCCCGGCCAGCGGCCGCACATCGGCATGATCAACGAGTCCTTCAACTTCGGCGGCATCGGCTGCACCTGGAAGACGATCGAGTCGCTCACCGGCATCCACATCGACCACTTCGCCAAGGTCGACTTCACCGGGTTCAAGAGCATGGTCAACGCGCTCGGCGGCGTCGAGATCTGCGTCCCCAAGGCGATCGACGACACCAAGGCCATGCTCCACCTGTCCGCCGGCCGCCAGGTCGTCAAGGGCGAGCAGGCCCTCGGCTACGTGCGCGCCCGCTACAGCCTCGGGGACGGGTCCGACATCGGCCGCATCCAGCGGCAGCAGATGTTCATCGCCTCGATGATCAAGAAGGCGATGAGCGGCGCCACGCTGGCCGACCCCGCCCGGCTGTTCCACTTCCTGGACGCCGCCACCAAGTCCGTCACCACCGACCCGCAGCTCACCGTGGGCGTCATGAAGGACCTGGCGACGAGCGCGCAAGGGCTCGCGGCCGGCAACATCCGCTTCGTCACCACCCCGTGGCGTTACTCGCTCACCCAGCCCGGCCGGGTCGAGTGGGTGCAGCCGCAGGCCAGGCAGCTCTTCCGGCTGGTCGCGACCGACACCAAGATCAAGGGCTCGAACGTCAAGACCGGCCGCCAGACCACCAAGGTGCCGAAGTCCAAGATCGAGATTTCGGTGCAGAACGGCACCTACCGGGGCGGACTCGGCCGCCAGGTCGCCGCGGCGCTGGAGCAGCGAGGCTACACGGTCGTGAAGGTCGGCGACCTCAAGCGCAAGCCGTACGCCAAGACGACGATCAGGTACGCCACCGACGGGCAGACCCGCGTGCCGACGCTCGCCGGCGACCTCGTGGTCTCGCGCAACCTTCCGGTGACCGACGTGACGACCACGCGACTCGTGCTGGTGATCGGCGCCGACTGGAAGGGGCTCAAGCCCGCTGCGGTCTCCGAGGACGACCTGAAGGGCATCGACGCGACGCAGGACTCCTGCTCGGCGAACTGAAACCCCCGCCGCCGTGCCCGTCCGTAGTTGGACCGGTGCGGTCCGGGGTACGGAACGGGGCATGTGTCACTCGCCGCACGCCACGCGGTGAGATCGGGCACGGCCGGGCCACCCGCCGATCGGGGCGCCGAGCGGCACAGGGGGCGGGCGATCGCCCGGCGTCACACAGGGACGGTGATCTATGCGACGCGGAGTCATCTTCGACATCGACGGAACGCTGGTCGACACGAACTACCTGCACGTGGTCGCCTGGTGGGAGGGGTTCCGGCGGCAGGGCCACCACATCCCGATGGTGGACATTCACGGGGCCATCGGGCGGGCCGACCGCGCACTGATCGACTATCTGCTCCCACGGGCGACCGATGAGGAGGCCGAGGCGATCTCCGAGACGCACGCCCGGCTGTACAAGCCGCGGCTCGACGAGGTGCGGCCGGTGCCGGGAGCGGGCGAACTGCTGAAAGCGGTCGCCGACCGCGGCCTGACCGTCGTGGTGGCGACCAGCGCGCCCAAGGACGACGCCGAGCGGCTGATCGCCCTCACGGGCGCGCAGGACGTGGTCTCCGAGCTTGTCCACGCGGACGACGTCGACAAGTCCAAACCCCATCCCGAACCCGTGCGGCAGGCGCTGAAGAAGGCCGGCCTGCGCGCACAGGACGCCATCATGCTGGGAGACACTCTCTGGGACATGCTGGCCGCCCGCTCGGCGAAGGTCGGGTGCGTGGGGGTGCGCTCGGGGGGCATCGACACCGCCTCCCTGCTCGACGCGGGCGCCGAAGCCGTCTACAAGGACTGCCAGGACCTCCTCCAGCATCTGGAGGACGGCCCGACAGGACGGCTTCTCCGGAATTGATCCGGCCCGTGCCCCGGTTACCTTGATGGCCTAGCGTGCGTGTGGAGGTCCCCCGCTCCATCGAACCGGATGGGTACTCACGGCGTATTGCCGGATCAAAGGGAGAGTGATCGGACATGGCACAGCAAGCGGTCATCGGCGTGACGGGCCTCGGAGTCATGGGCCGCAATCTGGCACGCAACTTCGCCCGGCACGGATACACGGTCGCGGCGCACAACCGGACCAACACCAAGACCAAGGCACTGATCGAGGAATTCGGTCACGAAGGGGAGTTCCTTCCCGCGGAGACGCCTGAGGCGTTCGTCGCCTCGCTGGCCCGTCCCCGCAAGATGGTGATCATGGTGCAGGCGGGCGCCGCGACGGACGCCGTGATCGACGAGTTCGCGCCGCTGCTCGAACCCGGCGACATCCTGATCGACGGAGGCAACGCCCACTTCGCCGACACCCGGCGCCGGGAGGCGGCCCTGCGCGAGCGCGGCATCCACTTCGTCGGCGTCGGCATCTCCGGCGGCGAGCAGGGGGCCCTGGACGGCCCGAGCATCATGCCGGGCGGGTCGCCCGAGGCCTACGAGTCGCTGGGCCCGATCCTGGAGGACATCGCGGCCAAGGTCGACGGCGTGCCGTGTTGCACCTACGTCGGCCCGGACGGCGCCGGGCACTTCGTGAAGATGGTGCACAACGGCATCGAGTACGCCGACATGCAGCTCATCGCGGAGGCCTACGACCTGCTGCGCAAGGCGTCGGGGATGACGCCAGGCGAGATCGCCGAGACCTTCCGCACCTGGAACGAGGGGCGGCTGGGCTCCTACCTCATCGAGATCACCGCCGACGTGCTGTCCCACGTGGACCGCGCCACCGGCAAGCCGTACGTGGACGTGGTGCTCGACCAGGCAGAGCAGAAGGGCACCGGCCGCTGGACCGTGCAGGCGGCCCTCGACCTCGGCGTCCCGGTCACCGGCATCGCCGAGGCGGTCTTCGCCCGGTCGCTGTCCGGGCACGTCGACATGCGCGGCGCGGCGCGTCAGCTCGCCGGTCCCTCCGGCGGCGGGCTCGACCACTCCTTCGCCGACGACGTCGAGCAGGCCCTGTACTCCTCGAAGGTCGTGGCCTACGCGCAGGGCTTCAACGAGATCCAGGCCGGCAGCGCGCAGTACGGCTGGAACATCGACCTCGGCGCGATGGCGACCATCTGGCGGGGCGGCTGCATCATCAGGGCCAAGTTCCTCGACCGCATCCGCGAGGCGTACGAGTCCGACCCGAACACGCCCACCCTGCTGACCGACGCGCGGTTCGCCGCCGAGGTGGGCGACGCGCAGAACGCGTGGCGCGACGTCGCCGTCACCGCGACCAAGAACGGCATCCCCGCTCCGGGTTTCGCCAGCTCGCTCGCCTACTACGACGGGCTGCGCGCCGACCGGCTCCCGGCGGCGCTGATCCAGGCGCAGCGCGACTTCTTCGGCGCCCACACCTACCGCAGGACCGACCGCGACGGGGTCTACCACACCCAGTGGGAGCTGCCCGACCGTCCCGAGACCCGCACCGACGCCTGACGGCGAAGGTGGAGTGAGGCACCTCGGTGGGGTCCGGCCTGGCGTCTGAACGGACGCGGGGTTCCTTGACGGGACATACCGGTCCCAGCAGGGGGACGCTCACGCACTCACCGGCCGCGGAGCGTGACCTTGCAGGAACCCGGCCGGGCCCGCCGGGCCCCGGTCGGGCCGGCCCGGCCGGGGGACGGGTCACGCGGGGCTCGGGCGGCCGGGTCGCGGGCGGGCCGGGGCGGGCTGTGCGGGCGCGGGGTCGGCCGTTCGGCCGATCAAGCCGGTTCCGGGGTCCGCTAGCCTCGCCTGGACCCCGTCACTCGCGGCCGCCGGTCTCTGCCCCTTCTCTCCGGCGGCCCTCCCCCGGAAGGTGCGCGCATTGATCGGCTGGTTCGAGGCCCTCGTGCTCGGTCTGGTGCAAGGGCTGACAGAGTTCCTGCCCATCTCCTCAAGCGCGCACATCAGGGTGGTGTCGGCGTTCTTCGGCTGGCACGACCCCGGCGCCGCCTTCACCGCGGTGATCCAGCTCGGCACCGAGACGGCCGTGCTCATCTACTTCCGCGCGCGCATCTGGGACATCATCTCCACCTGGACGCGGTCCCTGTGGACGCCGGAGCTGCGCCAGGACTCGGCGGCGCGCATGGGCTGGTACGTGATCGCGGGCAGCGTCCCCATCGGCGTGCTCGGCCTGGCGTTCCAGGACACGATCGAGACCACCCTGCGCGACCTGCGCCTGGTCGGCACGTGCCTGATCGTCTTCGGGCTGCTGCTGGCCGTCGCCGACCGCATGGCGCGCAACGAGCTGACCCTGGACAAGAACCTCAACCTGCCGCACGCCCTGACCTACGGCCTCGCCCAGGCGCTGGCCCTCATCCCGGGCGTCTCCCGCTCGGGCGGCACGACGGGCGCGGGCCTGCTGCTCGGCTACCGGCGCGAGGAGGCGGCGGAGTACTCCTTCCTGCTCGCCATCCCGGCCGTGCTCATGTCGGGTCTCCTGGAGCTGTTCAAGATCGGAGAGGGCCGCGCGCCGGCGTGGGGACCGACGATCGTCGCCACCGTGGTGTCGTTCGCCGTCGGCTACGCCGTGATCGCCTGGCTCATGCGTTACATCAGCACGCACCGTTTCACGCCGTTCATCGTCTACCGCGTCCTCCTCGGCGTCCTGGTCATCGTGGCCGTGAGCATCGACCTGATCCCCGCCGCCTGAGCGCCCCCTCCGCGCCCGCCGCTCGCGCCGCAAAGTTCGGTAGATTGCCGACAACAGGGGCATTCGATGACACGGAGGGGCGCGATGAAGGCCCGTATATCGGGCGTCGCGACGCATCTGCCTGAGCGCACCATGACCAGCGCCGACGTGGAGGCGCGCATCGAGGGGTACGTTCCGCACCGCGGCGTCATCGAGCGGATGACGGGCGTCGCGCGGCGGCACGTGGCGTCCGACGACCAGCAGGCGTCCGACCTCGCGGTCGCGGCGGCGCGGGGGCTGGACCACAGGGACGCCGACCTGCTGATCTTCGCGTCGGCCTCGCAGGACATGGTCGAGCCCGCGACCGCGCACATCGTGGCGGCGAAGCTCGGCCTGTCATGCCCGGTGTTCGACGTCAAGAACGCCTGCAACAGCCTGCTGAACGGGCTCCAGGTCGCCGACGCGCTGGTCCGCACGGGCGCGCACCGCAAGGTGCTCGTCTGCACGGGCGAGATGCCGTCCCGCGCCGTCCGCTGGCGGGTCGGCGGCCGCGCGCAGTTCGTGGACGCCTTCGCCGGGTACACGCTGTCGGACGCGGGAGCGGCCGTTCTGGTCACCGCGGACGCCGGCCGCGGCATCTTCTACCGCGACTTCTCGGCCGACTCCACCGCGTGGGCGATCGGCACGCTCCCCGGGGGCGGCTCCGCCCACCCGCGTGACCCCGAGTACTCCTACTTCCGCGGCGACGGGCGGCGGCTGAAGGAGGCGTTCGAGCTCATCGGCCCGGACATCTTCCTCAACGCGCTCAAGCGCACCGGGCTGACCTGGGAGGACTTCTCGCTGGTGGCCGTGCACCAGGTCGCCATGCCCTACCTGGCGGTCCTCACCCGGACGCTCGGCATCCCCGAGGACCGCCTGGTGGTGACGCTGCCCGAGCACGGCAACTGCGCCTCGGCCACCCTGCCGCTCCAGCTGTGCGCGGGAGGCGCCCGGCCGGGCGACCGCGTCGCGCTGCTCGGGCTGGGCGGCGGCGTCAGCCTCGGCGTGATGTTCGCGGACCTGTGAGAGGCACGCTCCATGGATCTGTGGGTGATCGTCCCCGCGTACAACGAGGCCAAGGGCATCGAGGCGACCCTGCGCGCGCTGGAGGCGCAGGACGATCCCGCCTTCACCCTGCTCGTGGTGGACAACATGAGCACCGACGGCACTGCTGAGGTGGTGAAGTCCTACGCCGCCACGTCCTCGATGACGATCCGGGTCGTCCAGGAGGTCCGCAAGGGCACCGGCGCCGCCTCCGACACCGGCGTGCGCCACGCCATCGCCCAGGGCGCCACCCACCTGGCCAGGACGGACGCCGACTGCGTGCCGCGCCGCGACTGGGTGCGGGCGATCAAACGGGCCTTCGGCGACGGGCTGGAGATGGTCGGCGGCAAGCTCAGGCCGCGCACGGACGAGTTCCCGCTCAAGCTGTGGGAACGGCGGCTCATCCCCTTCGTGGTCGCCGTGGCCGCCGCGTTCGGCCGCCTGCGGCCGGGCAACCGCGGCGCCGGCCACCTCGGGCCGTACATCATGATGCCCGGCGCCACCGTGGGCATCACGGCCTCGCTCTACGAGCGGTCGGGCGGCTTCCCCCGCACGGCGATCGAGGAGGTGCACGAGGACCGCGCCCTGGTCAACCGGGTGCGCAAGGTGACCGGCGCGTACGGCTCGCGGCGCGACGTGGTCGTGTACGGCTCGGTGCGCCGCCTGCGCGCCTACGGCCTGGCGGGCACCCTCGCCTGGTACGCCGACCACCACTACCGCCCCGACGTCGTCGACGTCCGATGACTCCCCCCGCCGGCGCCCGGCGCGACCCGGCCCCGCGGCCCGCCGCCGGCCATAAGGCGGCACGTGCCGTCACCCGCCGGTGGTCGCCGGACCACGAGACCCGCCTCTACCTGGCCGCGCATCCGGTCGCCTACCCGCTGATGCGGCTGCTCGCCCGGCTCGGCCCGGTGGTGCGGGTGCCCGGCGTCGGCGTCGTGGTCAACGACGCGGCCGCCGCCCGCGCCGTGCTGCTGGACGAGCGCTTCAGGAAGGACGGCCCCGGTTCCCCCGGCGACCTGTGGACGCCCGTGCTCGGCCCGTCGGTGCTGCTCAACATGGAGGGCGAGGCGCACGCCGCGCTGCGCCGCAGGCTCGCGCCGCTCTTCGCCCCCGCCCAGGTCGCCTCGCTGGTGTCGCAGGTGCTCCAGGCGCCGCTCGCGGCCCTGTCGGCGAGGCTCGCGCGCGGCGACACCGTGGACCTGGTCGACGAGATGCGGCTCATGGCGGGGGCGGTGATCTGCCGGCTGATCGGCATGGGAGAGGTCTCACCGGACGACGCCCGGGCGCTGTTCGCCGACGGGGAGCGCATCGTGTCCATGGTGTCGCTGCGCTCGCGCCGCCTGTCCGCGCGGCAGATCTCCGCCGCCCGCGAGGTGCTGGACCGCGTCGGCGCCATCGCGGCGGCCGCCTACGCACGGGGCGAGGAGACGACGGTCATGGGCCGCATGCGCTCCCTCGGCCTGTCCGAGGCCGAGGCGCGCGGCGCGGCGGGCGCGTTCTTCCTCACCGGCACCGAGACGGTGGCCACGTTCGTCCCCCGGCTGGTCGCGCTGCTGCACGACGCGGGCGTGCGCCCGGACGGGCCCGAGCACCTCGACCGGGCGATCGAGGAGGCGATGCGGGTCACCACCCCGACGCCGGTGATGCTGAGGTCCGTCGCCGCCCCCGCCCGTGTCGGCCGCGTGCCGGTGCGGCCGGGCGACCGCGTGCTGATCGCGACGCACAACTGCGCCCGCGCCTACGGCCCGTTCGATCCCGCGAGGACGCACCCGCAGGAGCTGCGCAGGCTCTGGTTCGGTGCGGGCCCGCACTTCTGCATCGGCTACCCGCTGGCGCTGGCCGAGACCCGCGCCGTGGCCGGCGTCGTGCTGTCCGCCCACGTCCGGGTGGTCGGCCGGAAGGCCGCCCGAGGAGTGCTCATCCCCACCTACCACCACCTGTGGATAAGGGCGGTGCCCCCGTGAAATCACCCCCTGTGGACAAAGGCGGTACCCGCGTGAAGCACCCCCTGTGGACAAAGGCCGTGCCCGCGTGAGCGACGTCGTCGCCGGCGTCCTCGACGCCGCCCGGCGCGCCCCCGGCGGCGTCGCGGTCGTCGACGGGCGCGGCGCGACGCTGACGTACGGCGAGCTCCGGCGCCGGGTCCTCGCCGTCGCCGGGGCCATGACCGGGCTGCGGCCGGGCGACGGGGTGCTCTTCGCGGCGCGACCCGGCCCGGACGCCGTGGCGCTCGCCCTCGGCGCGGTGGCGGCCGGAGGGATGCTGGTCCTCGCCGATCCGGGCCTGGCCCCCGACGTGGCCGCCGCGCGGCTGGCCGGCGTCGTGCCGGCATGGGTGGTCGCCGACTCGGTGGCCTACACGCTGAGCGGGCCGCTGCGCGCCCTGGCCCGCCGCCGCGGCCTGTCGCTGCCGCACCTGCGCGACCCCGCGCCGGGCCGTCCGGTGCGCCACCTGTACGCCGGCCCCTGGCTCCCGGGCGTCCCTCGCGGCGCCGTGCCGCTGCGCGCCGTGTACCGCGGGCGGCCTCCCGGCCCGCCGGGGGCGCACGAGGAGCGGCCGGACCAGCCGGCCGTGGTCGCGTTCACCTCGGGCACGACGGGACGGCCGCGCGGCGTCGTCCACACCCGGGGATCACTCGCGGAGGGGTCGGCGCTGTTCGGCTCGGCGGTCCCGCTGGCCCCCGGCGACGTCGTGCACACCGACCAGCTCATGCTGGGCCTGCCCGCCCTCATGGCCGGCGCCACCTGGTCGCTGCCCGGCGCGCGGCCGTTCGCCCGCGAGCTCGCCGAGCGGGGGGCCACCCATGCCTTCTGCGTCCCCGTGCGGCTCGACCGCATCCTGCGGGAGGACCCACGGCTGCCCGGCACCCTGCGCTGCCTGCTGCTGGGCACGGCGCCCTCCCCTCCCGCCGTGCTGCGCCGCGCCCGGGCCGCCGCCCCGCACGCCGAGATCTGGTCGGTGTACGCCATGACCGAGGCGCTGCCGATCGCGATCGCCTCGGCGGAGGACAAGCTGGCCTGCCAGGAGGGCGACCTGCTCGGCACGCCGCTGCCGGGCGTCGCCGTGCGCGTCTCCGGCGACGGTGAGCTGCACGTCTCGGGGCCTCAGCTCGCCCGGGGCTACCTCGGCGAGCCGCCGCTGCGCGAGGTGGCCACCGGCGACCTCGCCCGCGTCGACGAGAAGGGCCGGCTGATCCTGCTGGGCCGGAAGAAGGACATGATCCTCAGGGACGGATTCAACATCTACCCGGGGCTCTACGAGCCCGCGCTGGCCGCGCTGCCCGGCGTGGCCGAGGCGGCCATCGTGGGCGTGCCGGACGCGGAGACCGGCGACGAGGAGGTCGTGCTGGCCGTGGTGGCCGGCGACGGGTTCGACCCGGCGGCCCTGCGCAGGGCCCTGCCCCGTCTCGTGGACGCCGGGGCGCTGCCCGACCGGGTGGAGGTGCTCGCGGACTTCCCCCGCACGGGCCGGACGGACAAGCTCGACCGCACGACGCTGCGCGCCGCCGTCGCGAGGCGCCTGGACGGCGGCGGCCGATGAGGGTGGCGGTCACCGGGGCGTCGGGATTCGTGGGCGGGGCGGTGTGCCGGGTCGCGACGGCGGCGGGGTGGGAGGTCCACGCCTTCGGCCGCCGCCCCCGCGCGGCCCTGGGCGTGACGGGCGCGGACCCGGACGGTCGCCGGGGAGCGGCCGAGGCCCCGCCGTCCATGGGCGCCGTGGCGTCGTACCGCTCGTGGGACGTCACCCGGCCGCCGCCGGGCGACCTGCCCGAGGTGGACGCGGTGATCCACTGCGCCGGCACCGTCACCGACTGGGGCCCGGCCCGGGAGTTCTTCGAGGTGAACGCGCACGGCACGCTGCGGGTCCGGCGGTCCTTCCCCGATGCCCGGTTCGTCCACGTGAGCACGGCCAGCGTGTACGACCCGCTGCGTCCCACGGTGATGGCCCGCGAGGACGAGTGCCGCGCGGAACGGTACGTCAACGCCTACGGCGCCTCCAAGGCACTGGCCGAACGGCTGGTGCGGGACACGGCGGTGATGCTCAGGCCGCACGCGATCTACGGCCCCGGCGACCGCACCCTGATGCCCCGGCTGCTCGGCGCGGTGCGCCACGGCCGGCTGTGGGCGGTCGGCACCGGACGTCAGCGCATCAGCCTGACCTCGGTCGGCAACCTGGCACAGGCCTGCCTGGCGGCCGCCGCCGGGCCGCTCGAGGCCGGAGTGTTCAACGTGACCGACGCCGAGCCCGTCGTGCTGGACGACGCCCTGCGCGCCTTCTTGCGCGAGCGGGGCGTCACCGCCGACCCGGCCTACGTGCCCGCCGCCGTCGCCGGGCCGCTGGCCGCGGCCGCCGAGACGGCCTTCCGCGTGCTCGGCCGCTCGCGCCCGCCGCGCCTGACCCGCTACGCCGTCGGGCACCTCGCCGTGGAGCGCACCCTGGACATCACCGCGGCCCGCGACCGCCTCGGCTACCGCCCGGCCCCCACGTCCTTCCGCGGCGCCACCACCTGGTGACCCGGGCTCCCGAGACCGGCAGCCCACCCGCGCCGGCGCGGGTTCAGATCACCCGCCGGTCTGGGGGATCGGCGGCGGGCGCGTGTTCATTCCGTGCTCGTGGTCGCCGCCGCGGCATGGTCGCGGCGCATCAGCAGGTGGCCGCGGCGGAATCGTTCGCCCTCCAGAGGCTCGCGCAACATCCGCCCCACCTCGACGAACTCTTCCTTGCGTGCCAGGTCGGCCAGCTCGTCGATCGGCCACCGGTAGGCCGGCGTGACCTTGTGGTCGAACTCCAGCACCGGACCGCCCTCGGATTCGAAGAAACCGAGCAGGAGGTGACCACCCGGGGCCAGCACCCGGCGGAACTCGGCGAAGTACGGCGGCAGCTCCGGTGGCGGGACGTGGATGAGGGAGTACCAGGAGAGCAGGCCGCCCAGCTCGCCGTCGGCCACGTCGAGGGCGCCCATCGAACCGACGTCGAAACGCAGGTCAGGATGGTCCCTGCGGGCGATGTCGATCATCGCGGTAGACAGGTCGACGCCGAAGGCGTCCAGTCCGAGGTCACGCAGGTGTGCCGTCATGTACCCGGGGCCGCAGCCCGCCTCGGCGACGGGCCGGGGTTCGGCGGCCCGTACGAGTTCGGCGAACGCGGCGACCATCGCGCGATCCAGTGGCAGCCGGTCGAGCGAGTCACGGACGAAGTCGGCGTAGAGGTCGGCGACGGCGTCGTAGGCGTCCGTCGTCGCGGTCAGATAGGGGGAGGATTCGGCCACGGCGCACGACTGTAGTTCATCGCCCGGCGAGGGGCGTCGATCATCGACCGGTCGGCGCGGCCCGGTCGGCGGCCCAGGACCGCGGCAGGTAGAGCCGGACATCCAGCAGCGCCCGACCGGCCGCGCAGGCGTAGCCGAGGAACACCCCGATCTGGCTGTTTTCGACCTTCCCAAGGGATCGGCCAGGATCCCGCTCGACGCGGACCCGAAATCAGTGCCCGGTCAGGCGCACACCGCCTCGAGGATCGACACATCCGATGTCGTCGCAACGACCCGCTCGAGCCGGAAACCGCAGGTCTGCAACAGCGACTCGTGTTCGCTGTGGGTGCGTTGCCTGCCACCGGTGTGGACGAGCATCACGATGTCCATGGCTTTGGACCAGTCGGGCCCAGGGGCGTCGGGGATGACGCTCTCCACCAACAACAGCCGCGCATACGGCGGAGCGGCCTTCCGTACGGCGGCCAGGATCGCCGTGGCCCGCTCGACGTCCCAGTCGTGGATCACGTCCATGAGCATGTAGGTGTCGCAGACCGGCAGCGGGTCCTTGAAGAAGTCGCCGGCTTGCAGCGTGAGCCGATCGGAGGCGATCTCCGCGGCACGCTCGATCACCGGGGGCAGGTCGAAAAGGATGCCCGTGGTTCGCTCGGCCGCGTCCACCACCGCCCGCAGTAGGTGTCCTTGGCCGCCGCCGATGTCGGCGATCGTTCCGCAGTCCGAGAAGTCGTAGGCGGCCAGGACACTCGCGACTTGGATACGCGCCTTTGAGACCATCGCGGCGTCGAAGACCCGGCCCGCCTCGGGATCACTCTGAAGGATGGCGAAGAACCCGTCCGGATTCAGCTTGTTCGTGGCCGGGAGTCCAGTCTGGAGTGAGTAGTCGAAGTAACCCAGTTGCCTTGCAGTACGTTCGGTTCCGAATGTTGCCACGAAGTCACGCCAAGACTGGGGATGGTCGGAACGGAGCATTCGCGACGCGCCGGTGTGGGTGAAGCGGTCGTCGCCGGCCGCGAAGACGCCATGGGCGGCGAGGAGGCGAAGCACACGACTGAGGGCCTCGGGATCCGCCCCGGTGGCTTCGGCCAGCTCCTGGGCCGTCCGCGGCGTGTCGTCGAGCGCGTCGGCGACGCCGAACCTGGCCACGGAGGCCAGACAGTGCCCGACGAACAGGCCCCCGAGCGCCGCGGTCAGTGTGTCGAAGGGCCTCGTCTGTCGATCTGGCGCGGCGTGGTGGTCATCACTGGCGGCCATGAAACGCCTCCGATTTGTCCCCGGCACATGGACGGCGCAATCGTCGTCGCAATCATTGTGCGAGCCGTAAGGCGTCGTCGACAGAGGGATGGCCCTGGTTCGGTCCCGACGAAGCGTGGTCACTCAGCTGCGCCACGACCCGACTGCGTACCCCTGACAGGAGTCGAACCTCGCCCCGCATACGAGCTGAAGCGAAGGAGACCATCGTCATACGGATTCGAGGAGTGCGCTCAGAGCCCGGCAAAGAAGAAAAATAGGGAGTATCACCCATTGGCGCCGGGTGGGATCGGGGTCGTCTTTGGCGATCACTAAGTGTCAGGGCTTGTCTTGACAATGGGCATTGCGGGATCGCCGCTCGGGTGCGACCGTCGAAAGGACCGTTCGCAAAGGGGAGCGAACCGACGGAGGGACCCCCACCGTGTCCGATCTACCGCAGACGCCGTTTTCGCGAACTGACCCGCTCGACGTCCCGTCCGCCTACCGGGAGCTGCGCCAGGAGGCGCCGATCACCAGAGTGCGCACGCAGACCGGCGACGAGGCGTGGCTGGTCAGCGGGTACGAGATGGTCAGGCGGATGCTCGCCGACGAGCGTCTCGGCCGCTCGCACCCCGACCCCGCCTCGGCGACCCGGGTGTCCGGTTCGGTGCTCATGGGCGGCCCCACGGGCGACTACGACACCGAGAAGGAGCAGCACCAGCGGATGCGCAGGCTCCTTTCGCCCGCGTTCTCGGCCCGGCGGATGAAAGCCCTGTCGGGCCACGTCCAGGAGCTGGTCAGCGGCCTGCTCGACGACATGGCCGAGACGGCGCCGCCGGTCGACCTGCACGAGAACTTCTCA
Source organism: Sphaerisporangium dianthi (assembly GCF_042654065.1). Classification (NCBI taxonomy): domain Bacteria; kingdom Bacillati; phylum Actinomycetota; class Actinomycetes; order Streptosporangiales; family Streptosporangiaceae; genus Sphaerisporangium; species Sphaerisporangium dianthi. The sequence continues at coordinate 106,842 of NZ_JBHSFP010000004.1, forward strand.
TTCCCGCTGCCCGTGCTGGTGATCTGCGAGCTGCTCGGCGTGCCGTTCGAGGACCGTGAGCATTTCCGTGCCCTGTCGGACGGCGTGTCCATCACGGCGGACGCCGCCGCGTCGATGGCGGCGCTGGAGAAGTTCAGCGCCTACATGATGGAGTTGGTGAACCAGAAGCGCAGGCACCCGGCCGAGGACGTGCTGTCGGACCTCGCGCAGATGGACGCCGACGACCAGGAGATCGCCCAGCTCGGTGCGGGCCTGCTGTTCGCGGGGCACGAGACGACGGTCAACCGCATCGACTTCGGCGTGGTCTTCCTGCTGCGCGACCTCGCCCAGCGCGACGCCCTGGCGGCCGACCCCTCCCTGGCGCCTCAGGCGGTGGAGGAGATCCTGCGGATGACCTCGCCGACCGACCACGGCCTGGTGCGGTACGCCAAGTCCGACATCGAGGCCGGGGACGTGACCGTCCGCGCCGGGGAGGCGGTGATCATCATGTCCGCGGCGGCCAACCGCGACGAGACCGTCTTCCCCGGCCCCGACGTGTTCGACGTCCACCGCGCGCGGCCCGAGCCGCACGTCGCCTTCGGCTACGCCCACCATTACTGCATCGGGGCGAACCTGGCCAGGGTCGAGCTGAACGAGGTCTTCGGCACGCTGTTCCGGCGCTTCCCGACGATGGAGCTCGCGGTGCCGGTGGACGAGCTCCGGCCGCGCGAGGGCAGGCTGACCGGCGGCCTGCTGGAGGTGCCGGTCACCTGGTGATCCGGTGAAGCCCGGGGCGGCCTCGTCACCTCCCGGCACGTTCCGGACATCTTGGCACCTCGGACCACTTCTCCGGTGTGTCGCGGCACCGGCGCTGGGGTTGCGGCACTCGTCGTTACTAATCTGTGATCAACTGCTGGCGAGGTGACGATCCCTGGAAGGCGCTGCCGATGAGAGGTGAACCGGGCCCACGGCCGCTGAGCGCCGCCCTCGGGCTCACCCTCGCGTCCGCGCTGGTGTGGGGCCTCGCCCATCTGCGCGCCGGCCGGCGGACGGCCGGCCTCGCGCTGCTCTCGGCGTACGCGTCGCTGGTCGCGAGCGTGACGGCGGCGGCCACGGTGCTGCGTCCAGAGGCGCTCGCCCTGCTGGTGCGGCCCGACCGGCTGGCGGGGCTGGCCGTCGCGGCGACGATGACCGGCCTGGCCTGGGCGGTCGTGATCGTCGCGTCCTACCGGCTGCTGCGCCCGCCCGCTCCCGGCGGCGTTCGGGGCGCGCTCGCGCGGTCCGCCGTGGGGCTGATGTGCGCCGCGGTCCTGCTGCCCTCGTTCTACGCCGCCCGCCTGGCCTATGTGGGCCGGGAGGTGGTGACGACGGTGTTCGCCGAGCGCGGCGCCGCGACGGCCGTCGATCCCTGGCAGGACAGGTACCGCGTCAACATCCTGTTGCTGGGCGCGGACGCCGCGTCCGGGCGTCCGGGAGCGCGCACCGACAGCATGTCGGTGGCCGCCGTCGACACCAGGACGGGCAGGACGGTGCTGTTCGGCCTGCCGCGCAACCTGCAGCACGTGCCCATGCCCGGGGGACCGGCGCGGCGGATGTTCCCCTTCGGCTTCGCCGGCGACGGCACGCCCGGCCATCCGGGCCTGCTCAACGAGGTGTACCAGTGGGGCGAGGACCACCCGGCGGCGGTGCCGGGCGTCCCCGCGGGACGGCGCGGGCCCGAGCTGCTGAAACGCACGATCGGCGGCATCCTCGGCCTCCCCGTCGACTACTACGCGATGGTCGACATGAAGGGCTTCGCGCGGATCATCGACGCGACGGGCGGCGTCACCGTCACCGTGAAGCACGACATCCCGTACGGCCTGCAGGGCGGCGTGCTGCGGGCGGGCACCCGCAGGCTGACCGGGGCGCAGGCACTGTGGTTCGGCCGGTCCCGCTCGGACGGCGACGACTACGTGCGCATGGGGCGCCAGCGGTGCCTGCTGGACGCGGTCGCCAGGCAGGCCGACCCGCTCACGGTGATCAGGAGCTTCGACCGGCTCGCCGATGCGGCGAAACACTACATATCCACAGATATACCCCAAGAATCACTTCCTGCGTTTATAACGCTTTCTCGCAAGATAAAGGACGCTCGCCTCGAAAGCGTGCAATTCGTCCCGCCGCTCATCGACACCGCCGCCCCCGACTGGCAGCTCATCAAAGAGAAGGTGTCGGCCACGACCGGCGTCCCCCTGCCCGAGGACACCGGCGCACGGCGCAAGGACGACCAGGCCACCGCCGGGGCGCGCGCCTCCGGATCGCCGTCCGGCACACCCACCCGAGCGGAACGGCCGTCACCTGACGCTTCTTGTAACTGATTCTCATAACACCCCGTTAGGATTCAGTCGATCACCACGCTGATCGGGGAGACATGCTGAGCCTGTGGTACGACCGTCCCGCGGACGGGCCGGACGAGCATGACTCGTGGGAACGGCAGGCGCTGCCGATCGGCAACGGCAGGCTCGGCGCGATGGTATTCGGGCGGCTCGGCTCCGAACGCGTCGCGCTGAACGAGAGCACCCTGTGGACCGGCGGCCCGGGGTCCAAGGACGCCGGGCCCGGCGGCTACCGGTACGGCGACTGGCCCGCCCCCCGGCCGGGCGCCCTGGCCGAGGTCAGACGGCGCATCGCCGGGGAAGGCCGCGTCGACCCCGACGAGGCCGCCCGTCTGCTCGGCAACGTCGCCGGCATGGACGGCCACATCCCCGGCTTCGGCGCCTACCAGCCCTTCGGCGACCTGCTGCTCGAATTCGGCTCCCCGTCCTTCGCCGGCGGCGTCCGCGACTACCGCCGCGAGCTCGACCTGACGACGGCGGTCGCGACCGTGGGCTACACGGCCGGCGATGTGCGCCACAGCAGGGAGTACTTCGCCAGCCACCCCGCCCGGGTCATCGTCCTGCGCCTGACCGCCGACCGTCCCGGCCAGATCTCCCTGACCGTGCGCCTGTCACCGGGCCCGCTCACCGCGCCGCCCGAGTACGGCGTGGCCCGCGGCCGGCTGACGCTGCGCGGCGCACTGGAGGACAACGGGCTGCGGTACGAGGGACAGGTGCAGGTGACCGCGGAAGGCGGCAGCACGACCGACCAGGCCGGCGCGGTCGCGGTGCGGGGGGCCGACGCGGTGACGCTGGTCTTCTCGGCGGGCACCGACTACGCGTGCTCCCACCCGCACTATCGGGGGCCGCACCCGCACGAGGCGGTCACCGCGCACGTCGACCGGGCGTGCGCGCGGGCCTACGCCGACCTGCGCGCCGAGCACGTCGCCGACCACCGGTCCCTGTTCGGCCGCGTCAGGCTCGACGTCGGCGGCGACGCCGCGGCCTGCCCTCCGCCGACCGACCAGGCGCTCGCCGCGTACGGCGGGGGCGGGTCCGGCGACCGGGCGCTCGAGACGCTGCTGTTCGCCTACGGCCGTTACCTCCTCATCGCCTGCTCCCGCGAGGACTCACCGCTGCCGGCCGGCCTCCAGGGCCTGTGGAACGACAGCCCCGCCCCGCCGTGGAACCGCGACCGGCACACCAACGTCAGCGTCCAGATGAACTACTGGCCGGCCGAGGTCACCGCGCTGGGCGAGTGCGCCGTCCCGCTGCTGCGCTTCGTCGACGCGCTGCGGACCCCCGGAAGGATCACCGCGGCGACCATGTTCGGGTCGTCCGGCTGGGTCGTGCACTCCAGCACCAACCCCTTCGGGTTCACCGGCGTGCACGATCGGCCGACGGCGTTCTGGTTCCCCGAGGCCGCCGCCTGGCTCGCCCAGCACCTCTACGAGCACTACCTGTTCGGCGGCGATCTCGGCTATCTGCGCGACCACGCCTACCCCGTGCTCAGGGAGGCCGCGGACCTCTGGCTGGACAACCTGACCGAGGACGGCGGCCTGGTGGTGACCCCGAGCCACTCGCCCGAGCACGGGCCGTTCTCGGCCGGGGCCGCCGTCTCCCAGCAGGTCGTGTGGGACCTGCTGGCCAACACCGCCGAGGCCGCCGACGACCTCGGCGTCGACCCCGGTTACCGCATACTCAAGGCCCTCGGCGAGCTGGACGAGGGCCTCCGGGTCGGGTCGTTCGGGCAGTTACAGGAGTGGCGGCAGGACTGGGACGACCCCGAGGACACCCACCGGCACGTCTCGCACCTGTTCGCCCTGCATCCGGGCCGCCGCGTCCACCCGTGCACCGAGTACGGCGACGCCGCCAGGGTCACGCTGGAGCATCGGGGCGACGGGGGCACCGGCTGGAGCCGGGCCTGGAAGGTCAGCCTTTGGGCGCGGCTGCTCGACGGCGACCGGGCGCACCGCCTGCTGGGCGAGCAGATCCGGCTCGGCACGCATCCCAACCTGTGGAGCACGCGTCCGCCGCACCAGATCGACGGCAACCTCGGGACGACGGCCGGCATCGCCGAGATGCTGCTGCAGAGCCACCTCGGCGTGATCGACGTGCTGCCCGCGCCGCCTTCGGCGTGGCCGTGCGGCTCCTTCGACGGGCTGCGCGCCCGAGGCGGCCACACGGTGGGCGCCTCCTGGCGGGACGGCGCGCTGGTGGAGGTGCGGGTCCTGCCGGGTCGCGACGGCGAGGTGCGGCTGCGCAACCCGGCGTTCCTGAACGGCTGCCGCACGCACGTCCCGTGCTCCGTCGAGGGGGACACCGCCGCGTTCCAGGCGAGCGCCGGGCAGGCGTACCGCGTCGCCGTCGGCGGCTGACCGACGCCGCCGCGTCCGAATATGCGCATATATCGCCATACGCCCTGGTAGACGGGCTCGCATCGAGCACGAACCGATAACGACGAGCGCCGGAAACCCCTCTTCCGCTTGACATGACGCGTTCCATGTCGTGTTATGGCACTTAACCGACTTATTAAGTAGGAATTAGGGAGAGGTACATGAGGGTTCGCAGGCTACGAGGGATGGCGGCCGTGGTGGCCGCGGTCGCGGTGACCGCCCTCGCGGCTGCCTGCGGAGGGGATGGGGGATCCTCCGGCGGCGAAGCTGCCAAGACCGAGGTCAGGCTCGGTTTCTTTCCGAACATCACGCACTCCACGGCCCTGGTCGGGGTCCAGAAGGGCTTCTTCGCCAAGGCGCTCGGCTCGGGCGCCACGCTGAAGACGGCCACCTTCAACGCGGGACCGGCCGCGACGGAGGCGATCTTCTCCGACGCCGTCGACGCCACCTACATCGGGCCGAACCCCGCCATCAACGCCTGGTCGAAGTCCAAGGGCGAGGCCATCAAGATCGTCGCGGGCGCGGCCTCGGGCGGCGTCTACCTCGTCGTCAAGCCAACCATCAACGACGTGGCCGACCTCAAGGGCAAGAAGATCGCCACGCCGCAGCTCGGCAACACCCAGGACGTGGCGCTGCGCTACTGGCTCCAGGAGAAGGGGATCAAGACCGACACCAAGGGCGGCGGCGACGTCTCCATCGTCCCTCAGGAGAACTCCCAGACCCTGCAGACCTTCGCCACCGGCGACATCGACGGCGCGTGGGTCCCCGAGCCCTTCGCCAGCCGCCTCGTGCTCGAGAGCAAGGGCAAGATCCTGGTCACCGAGGCCGACCTGTGGCCGGACAAGAGGTTCGTGATCACGCACCTCATCGTCCGGCAGCAGTTCCTCAAGGAGCACCCCGACCTGGTCAAGAAGCTGATCGAGGCGCACGTCGAGTCGACCGCCTACATCACCTCCGACCCGGCGGGCGCCAAAGAGGCGATCAACGCCGAGCTGAAGGAGCTCACGGGCAAGCCGCTGAAGCCCGAGGTGCTGGACAGCGCGTTCAAGAACATCACCTTCACCAACGACCCGATCGCGTCCTCCCTGATCACCAGCGCCGACCACGCGCAGAAGGTCGGCCTGCTCGACCCGGTGGACCTCAACGGAATCTACGACCTCAAGATCCTCAACGAGGTGCTCGCCGCCAAGGGCCAGCAGGCGGTGAACGACAAGTGACCGGCCCCGCCCTCACGGGCGGGCACCATGGCCCGTCCGGCCCCCGCGGCCGGGCGGGCAGGCCGCCCCGATCCGCCGGCGCCCCCGGCCGGCGGGGCGCCCCAGGTCGAAACAGCCGACACGGCGCCCACGGCCACCGGCCGGCGGCGGTGCCGGGTGAGGAGAGAAAGTGACGGCTCCGATCAAGGAGCTGCGCTCCAGCCGGATCGACGGGCACGAGCCCGCGGTCCGGCTCGACGCGGTCTCCAAGGTGTACGGCAGGGAGTTGCTCGCCCTCGACCGTGTGACGCTGTCGGTGGGCAAGGGCGAGTTCGTCTGCCTGCTCGGCGCGTCCGGTTGCGGCAAGAGCACGCTGCTCAACCTGGTCGCCGGGCTCGACCGCGCGACCACCGGGAGCATCGACACGGCCGGCGCGCGCATCGCGATGATGTTCCAGGAGCCCGCCCTGTTCCCGTGGCTCACGGTCTCGGCCAACATCGAGCTGGCGCTGCGGGTCACCAGCAGCGCCCGCGGCACGACGAGGAAGGAGCGCCGCGCGCGGGCGGCCGAGTTGCTGGAGATCGTCCACCTGAGCGGTTTCGGCGCCAAGCGGCCGCACGAGCTGTCCGGCGGCATGCGCCAGCGGGTCGCGCTCGCCAGGGCGCTCGCCCAGGACGCCGACGTGCTCCTCATGGACGAGCCCTTCGGCGCGCTGGACGCCATGACCCGCGACCTGCTCCACGACGAGCTGGAGCGCATCTGGCGCGAGCGTCAGCTGACCGTGCTGTTCGTGACGCACAACGTGCGCGAGGCCGTCCGCCTCGGCGACCGGGTGGTCCTTCTGAGCAGCAGGCCCGGCACGGTGATCGAGGACTACCCCGTCACCCTGCCCCGGCCCCGCCGCACCGACTCCGGTGAGGTCGCCGAGCTGGCCTCCGGCATCACCGACCGGCTCCGTCAGGAGGTGCTGCGCCACGCGCGGCCCGCGCGGCAGGCCACCCCGGCCGGCGCCGTCTCCGCCGGAGCCGAACGATGACCGCCGACGTCTCCCAGCAGCTCGCCGGCCTGGACGCCCTGGAGCTGTCCGGCGGAGAGCGGCGCGGCGTCGCCGCGCGCGTCTGGGCGCGGGCGTGGCCGATGATCTCGGCGATCATCCTCGTCTTCGCCATCTGGGAGGTGGTGGTCCTCACCGGCTGGCGTCCCGAGTACGTCCTGCCCGGCCCCATCACGGTCCTCGGAGAGCTGGGGCACCGTCTCGGCGACCCCGATTTCTGGGGCGCCGTCGCGGTGACCATGCGCCGCGCCATCACGGGGTTCGCCGTCGCCGTGCTGGTGGGGCTCGTCGTCGGCGCCGCGGTGTCGCGGGTCCGGCCGCTGCGCGCGGCGTTCGGCTCCCTGATCACGGGTCTGCAGACCATGCCGTCCATCGCGTGGTTCCCGCTGGCGATCCTGCTGTTCAAGCTGAGCGAGAGCGCGATCTTGTTCGTGGTGGTCCTCGGCGCCGCGCCGTCCATCGCCAACGGCCTGATCGCCGGCGTGGACTACACCCCGCCGATCCTGCTGCGCGCCGGGCACATCCTCGGCCTGCGGCGCCTGGCGCTGTACCGGCACGTCATCCTGCCCGCGTCGCTGCCGTCGTTCCTGTCCGGCCTCAAGCAGGGCTGGGCGTTCGCGTGGCGGTCCCTCATGGCGGGAGAGCTGCTGGTGATCATCGCGCACCAGACGTCGATCGGCGAGCAGCTCGACAACGCGCGCGAACTGTCCGACGCCCCAGGCCTGCTCGCGACGATGATCGTGATTCTCGTCATCGGCATCGTCGTGGACATGTGCTTCGGTGCGGCCGACAACGCTCTCCGGCGTCGCTGGGGGCTCGACCAGCGCGTCGGCTGATGCGGATCTCCGCCAGAACGCAGTACGCCCTGCGCGCCACAGCGGAGCTCGCCGCCGCGCAGCTCGCGTCCGCTCCGTCGGGCCCGGTGTCCGCCGAGCGGATCGCGAGCTCCCAGGACATCCCCCGCAGATTCCTGGACAACATCCTGCTCCAGCTGCGGCGCGCGGGGCTCATCGAGAGCCAGCGAGGTCCCGACGGCGGGTACTGGCTGGCCAGGCCGGCCACGGAGATCACGCTGGCCGACATCATCCTGGTGATCGAGGGCGTGCCGTCGCACAGCGAGCGGTTCCCCGGCGTCGCGGAGCCGCTGGCCGAGGTGTGGACGGCCCTGCGCACGTTCGAGAACGCGACGCTGACCGAGATCACCCTTGCCCACATCGCCAGCGGCTCCCTCCCGCCGCTCTCGTCACCTCCCCTCTCCGCGCCGCCCCACTGACCGTCCTCCGCTCACCGGGCACCATGGTTGGAGCGCGCCGGTGGCGGCAACTGTGGAAGACTTCCCATCTGCTGACTTCTGGCTCTATCGCCCGCGAAGGGGCACTCTGGATGGGAACTCCTGGGCAACTGGTGGTGAAGCGGTACCGGCTGGTGCGGGCCCTCGGTCAGGGCGGCATGGGCATGGTGTGGGAGGGGCACGACACCCTCCTCGACCGGCCGGTCGCCGTCAAGGAGGTCCTCGTCCCGCGCAGGGTCGACTCGCGCCAGCGGCTCCAGATGCTCCACCGCACGTCCCGGGAGGCGCGCACGGCGGCGCGGCTCAACCACCGCACCATCGTCGGCGTCTACGACGTCGCGGAGGAGGACGGGCATCCCTGGATAATCATGGAACTCGTCCCCTCGCGCTCGCTGGACCGGGTGATCGGCAGCGAGGGCCCGTTGTCGGTGCCCCGCGCCGCGACGATCGCGAGCGAGGTGCTCACCGCGCTGTCGATCGCCCACTCGGCCGGGGTGGTCCACCGCGACGTCAAGCCGGCGAACATCCTGATCGGCTATGACGGGCGGGTGGTGCTCAGCGACTTCGGCATCGCCACCTCGCTCGAGGACCCCTACACGCAGCACAGCGGCACCGTCGGCTCTCACGGCTTCGTCGCGCCCGAACGCCTCGACGGCGCGACCGCCGCCCCCGAGGGCGACCTGTGGTCGCTGGGCGCGACGCTCTTCGCCACCGTCGTCGGCCGGCCGCCGTTCGAGAACTCCATGGGCCCGCTGGCCTCGCTGCTCACCCAGGACGCCGAACTGGCCCGGGTGCCCACAGAGCTGCGCCCGGCGCTGGCCGGCCTGCTGGCCAAGGACCCGGGCAAGCGGATGAGCGCCTCGCAGGCCAAGGAACTGCTCGAACCGCTCCGCTCGCCGGCGCCGCCGCAGGCCGCGGCCGGCGGCCGGCTCTCGCGCCGTACCAGGTTGCCGGCCGGCGTGGCGGTGGCCGTCGCGATCGCGGTCGCCATCGGCGGATGGGCCGCGCTGCGCCCCTCGGACACGGCCACCACCGTCCCGGACGGCGGCTCGTCCTCCTCGGGCTCGCCCACGTCGGGCGTGCTGTCCAGCCGTGCGGCCTCGGCCGGGACGGCTTCGCCCGCCCCGAGCCGGTTGCGGCTGAAGTGGTACGACGCCGACGACGGCTTCCGGGCCGCGGTCCCGCGCGACTGGCGGTTCTCCGTCAAGGATGGCCATCACACCTGGGCGGCCCCCACGGGCACCGCCTACCTCGGCGTGGAGGTCATCGACTCCGGCGGACGGGACCCGCTGGATCTGCTCGCCGAGGTGGAGACGTCCTTGTCCTCCTCGGTGCGCAAGTACCGCAGGGTCCGCCTGGAGAAGCTCCCCGCCGCGCCCCCGTCGTCTCCGGCGGCGACCGGGTCCCCCGCCGCCGAGAGCACCGGGGCGACGAAGCCGGCGCGTGCGAAGCGCGTCGTCATCGCCGAGTGGGAGAGCACCTGGACCGGCCCCGGCTACCACTCGTGGGCCGTCAAGGGCGTGCCCTACCACGAGGTGCAGCGGATGATCGTGTCCGGTGACAGGATCAACGTCATCGACTGGGTGACGACCCGGACGGAATGGGACCGGCTCAAGCCGACCCTCGACTCCGTCCTCAAGCACCACCGCCCCCGCACCTGACCTCCCCCGGCGAAGCGACGCCGTCCGGCCACGCGACGCGTCCGGCCAGGTGATGCGTCCGGCCAGGTGACACCGTCCCGCCACGCGACGCCGCCCCGTCAGGCGACGCCGTCCCGTCAGGCGACGCCGTCCACAGCCTGTGGACGAACCGCGCCCCTGGTTCTTCCTATATGGACATAAGGGGCACTGGAGACGACGCGCGGCATGTCACGGCCGTTGATACTTGCAATGGTTTTCATAACCAGGTTGGATTCCGCGTATGAGAGTCGCCTTCGTCGGCAAGGGCGGCAGCGGCAAGACCACGCTGTCGTCCCTGTTCGCCCGGTACGTCGCACGGCAGTGCGGTCCCGTCGTCGCCATCGACGCCGATATCAACCAGCATCTGGGCCTGGTGCTCGGCCTCGACCCGGCCGCCCTGCCCGAGCCGCTGGGCGCCCACATCGGCGAGATCAAGGAATACCTGCGCGGTGAGAACCCGCTGATCGCCTCGGCCGCCTCCATGGTCAAGACGACGCCGCCCGGCCGCGGGTCACGGCTGGTCGGCCTCACCGACCCCTTCTTCGCCGACCGGTTCACGACCACCGTCCAGGGGTTCGGCCTCATGGTCACCGGCCCGTTCAGCGAGGACGACCTCGGCGTCGCCTGCTACCACTCCAAGGTCGGCGCCGTCGAGCTGTTCCTCAACCACCTGGTCGACGGGCGCGACGAGTACGTCATCGTCGACATGACCGCCGGCGGCGACTCCTTCGCCTCGGGCATGTTCACCCGCTTCGACATGACCTTCCTGGTGGCCGAGCCCACCCGGCAGGGCGTGGGCGTCTACCGCCAGTACCGCGACCACGCCCGCGACTTCGGCGTGCCCATCGCGGTGGTCGGCAACAAGGTCCACTCGGCGGCCGACGTGGCGTTCCTCGAAGACCAGGTGGGCGACGACCTGCTCGTGTGCCTCGAGCACTCCCCGGCGATCCGCGCGATGGAGCAGGGCCGCGCGTTCACCCTCGCCGATCTGGAGCCGGCCAATCATGAGGCTCTCGGCGTCCTTCTCGGCCGCGTGCGGGAGCAGGAGAAGGACTGGGAGCGGTTCGGCCGCCAGACCATCGAGTTCCACGTCCGCAACGCGCGGGCCTGGGCCAACCGCGCCACCGGGGAGGACCTCCTCGAGCAGATCGACCACGGCTTCGTCTTCGGCGAGCGCCCCGCGGTCCCCGCGGGATGACGCGCCGGCGCACTCGGTCCGCGCCCACACGACTGTCCCCCCTCCGCCACCTAGAGCCGGCCCGGCATGACGCCTAACGTCGGATTCGCCCACCTCGAGAGGAGAACCCAGCATGTCGCTGACCGTTCCGAACGAGCTCATCGACCAAGCCCGCGCCGGTGACGTGGACGACGAGGCGTTCGTCGCCTGCGTCCGCGACTCCCTTCCGTACGCCTGGTCGCTGATCACCGGGCTGGTCCGGGAACGCCGGGAGAGCGGCGCCGAGTTCGCCGACAACCAGACGCCGCCACCCGACGAGGCCGCGCGGGGCCAGTTGCTGCGCTGCCTGGCGAGCGACGCGATGCGCGGCGCGCTCGAGCGCCACTTCGGCGTGCGGCTCGCGTTCCAGAACTGCCACCGCGTCGCGGTGTTCGACCCCACGGCCGAGAAGGCGCACGCGGAGTTCGTCACCGCGCGGGCCCAGATCCTCAACCAGCGGCCCGACCTGGTCGACTGCTGACGCCGATGTGAACCCGTCGCGCGCCCGGACCGCCGGGCCCGCGGACCCGCGCCTCGTCCCGTCCTTCCCCGCGCCGCCTTCACTCCCGGCCTCAGCGCACGGCCTCACCGCACGGCCTCCGCCGCGCGCGGCGGTCCCGTGCGCTGATCGGCGAAGGACCGGACGGGCGTGAGGTCGGCGGCGAGGTAGCGGGCCGCGACGTGCAGCGCCCGCAGCGTCGCGGCGACGGACGGGCGGTTGACACTGGCCGTCCTGACGACGGCCCGCACCTCCCGGGTGATCGGGTTGCCGGGGATCTCGCGCACCACGACGCCCCGTACGCCGGCGGCCAGGGCCAAGGCGGGCACGGCGGCGATCCCGATGCCCTTGGCGACCAGGCTGAGGATGGTGCCGAGCCCTTCGAACTCCCAGGGCACGGGCAGCGCGCCTCCGACGTCCGACAGCAGCCGGTCCACCGCCATCCGCGAGGGCTCCCCGTCGGGGGCGGCCATCCACGGCTCGTCGCGCAGCGCGAGCATGTCGACCGGCGCCGACGGGTCGGCCAGCCGGTGGCGGCGCGGCACGACGAGCACGATGGGGTCGTGCAGCAGCGGCAGCACGCGCAGGCTGTCGGTGCCGCGCGTGCGCATGCCCCCGTACCAGTCGTCGACGAGCGCGATGTCGGCCTCGCCCGCCTCGACCTCCCTGATCCCGCGGCCCGAACGTCCTTGACGCAGCCGCAGCGTCAGGCCGGTGTGCCGGCGCAGCGACCGTACGAGGACCGGGGCGAACGCGACGGCCGCCGTGGGGAAGGCGGTCAGGAGCACACGGCCCGATGGGGTGGCGGCGTGGGCGGACATGTCGGACTCGGCGGTCTCCACCAGGGAGAGGATCCGTTCGGCGTGCCGGACGAGCCGATGCCCGGCCTCCGTGAGCTCGGCGCTACGCGACGTCCGGTCCAGCAGTGCCGAGCCTGCCTCGCGTTCAAGGGCGGCGAGCTGCTGCGACACCGCCGAGGCGCTGTATCCGAGCGCGGCCGCCGTCGCGGCGATGCTGCCTCTGCGGGCGAACTCGCGGAGCAGGGACAGCCGCCGTAAGTCGAGCATCGGATCTCCTTATGCTCACCACCGAAAAGCCTCGCTTGTACCGATGGGTGTACCCGTTCAAGCTGGGCAGGTCCCCAATCACTAGGAGGTTATGACCATGAACGTCACACTTTCGGCCACACTGGCCGCTAATGAGGACATTGCCCGAAGACGCCGCGCCGGGGAACGGATCCTGAACCTGGCCTTCGGCGAGGCAGGGCTCCCCGTCCACCCGGCACTGCGCGAGCGCCTGGAGGCGGCGTCGCGGGAGAACGCCTACGGGCCGGTCGCGGGCGACGCGTCCCTGCGCGAGGCGGCGGCCGGCTACTGGGAGCGCCGGGGGCTGCCCACCGATCCCGGCCTGGTGGTCTGCGGTCCGGGCAGCAAGCCCTTGCTGTACGCCCTGCTGCTGGCGATCGGCGGCGACATCGTGCTGCCGATGCCGAGCTGGGTCAGCTACGCGGCGCAGGCGGGGCTCGCGGGCGTTCACCCGATCATGGTTCCCGCGCCCCCCGGCGAGGGGGGGACGCCGGATCCCGAGCAGGTGGAGGCGGCCGTGCTGGCGGCACGCGCCCGGGGCCGCGCCGTCCGCTCGGTGCTGGTGACGCTGCCCGACAACCCGACCGGCAGGCTCGCGAAGCCGCGGACCGTGCGGCGACTGGCCGAGGTGGCCCGCGAGCTGGACCTTGTGATCATCTCTGACGAGATCTACCGCGACCTGGTCCACGACCCCGGCGCCGCCTTCCTCAGCCCGGCCGCCGTCGCGCCCGAGCGCACCGTCGTCACGAGCGGGCTGAGCAAGAGCCTCGCCCTCGGCGGGTGGCGCATCGGTGTGGCGCGCGTGCCCTCGCGTCCGCTGCGGGACGCGGTGCTCGCCGTGGCGTCCGAGATCTGGTCCAGCCCGGCCGCCCCGGTGCAGCGCGCCGCGGCGTACGCCTACACCGAGCCGCCGGAACTGGTCGAGCGGGTCGCCGCGAGCAGGAGACTGCACGGCGTCGTGGCCCGGGAGGTGGCCGGCCGCTTCTCCCGGGCGGGCGCCATCGTGGCGGAGCCTCAGGGCGGTTTCTACCTTTATCCCGACTTCACCCCGCTGCAACGCTTCGGCACCTCCGCAGAGCTGAGCGCGGCGCTGCTCGACCGGCACGGCATCGGCGTGCTGCCTGGGACGGCCTTCGGCGACCGGCCCGGAAACCCGTGCGTGCGGGTCGCCACGAGCCTGCTGTACGGCGAGGGCGAGGAGCGGCGGCTGGCGACGCTCGAGAGCCGCGAACCACTCCGGATGCCCTGGGTGGCCGCCTCGCTCGGCCACCTGGACGACGCCCTCGCGGCGCTCACCGAGAAGGGGCGTCCGGACGCCTGGATCACCCCCGCGCTCGCACCCGTGACGCCCTGATCCCCATTACCGAACCTTTACCGTCGAGCAGGGCCGGACGATCATCGCGATCACGCCCCTGACCTGCTGTTTTACTTACATGATCACGGCTTTCCCGGACACTCACCCAGATGTTCCATCCGATTTGGTGCAGAGTCCGCCATAGAGCCCTCATCATGTGCTCATGCCCGCTTTCGTCACCCTGTCCGGGCGCTCCGTGCGCCTGGAACCACTCAGCCTCGCGGTGGTCGACGACCTGGTCGCCGCGGCGAGTGAAGACCGCTCCACGTATGCCTTCACTCGGGTTCCCGCCAGTCGGGAAGAGATGACCTCGTACGTCGAGGCTGCTCTGGCTGAGCAGGCGGAGGGCCACACCATGCCCTTCGCCATCCGGTGGCTGCACACCGACAGAATCGTCGGTGCCACCCGTCTCATGCACCTGGAGTACTGGCAGGGACCCCTGCCCTGGCCTCCCGGCGCGCGGGGCGTGGTGGGAGAGGTCCCGTCCGTGGCGGACATCGGTTACACCTGGCTGGCCGCATCGGCCCAGGGCACCAGCGTGAACCGGGAGAGCAAGTACCTCATGCTCTCGCTCGCCTTCGAGACCTGGCAGGTCCACCGCATCACCCTCAAAGCAGACGTACGCAACCAGCGTTCCCGTGCCGCCATCGAAGCCCTCGGCGCACACCTCGACGGTGTGCGGCGGGCGGAGACCCGAGGCGCCGACGACACGGTCCGAGATACGGCGTACTACTCCATCCTCAGCTGCGAGTGGCCTGCGGTCCGAGAACGGATGCACGCGAGGCTCGGCCTCGTGGAAGCGGCGTGAGACCCCCGTACCTTCGATGAACCCATGGAACGCACAGCCCGCCCGGCAGCCTCATCGGCCGCCGGGCGGGCTGTGTGTTCTCCCCCTGCTGTTCCCCGTGTACTTCGAGCTCCCCCTGCTCTCCGGGTCTCCCCGGCACCACCCCCGTGTCACCCGGTTTCCCGGCGCACCCCCCGTGCGCCGGTTCCCCGGCACCAACCCCGTACCTTCCGGTTCCCGGACCCAGCCCACAACCTTCCGGTTCTCCGGCCCCAGCCCCCCTACCCTCCGGTTCCCCGGCACGCACCCCCCGTGCGTGCCGGCTCCCCGGCGTCGCCCCCGCCCGGTTCCCCGGCGCACCCCCCGTGCGCCGGTTCCCCGGTACCGTCCCCGCGTCTTCCGGGTCTCCCCGGTGATAACGCCCCAGGAGGTGTCACTTCCCCCGTTCAACCTCCTGGGGCGTCCCCTGTGGTGCTCCCGTGGCACGTCCCCAACGTGCCGCGGGCTCGCCGCGCGGACGAGGCGTGGGGCCTCGTCCGGCGGACGCATCAGCGGCGTGGATCACTCGCCGTCGGTCTCGTAGATGTAGTTCCAGCGGCCGCAGTACTTCTTGGCGCCGTGGTGGTTGGACCAGTAGCAGGTGCGGACCTGGATGCTGTCGACGTCGCTCGAGGAGAAGTGGAAGTAGCGGTAGCCGCTGGAGCCGCACTTCTTGGCCCAGTAGGTCGACTCGTCGCCGTCCTCGTCCTCGAACTTCACCTGGACGTAGCCGCACAGCCAGCCCGGCGAGTACTTGTCGTACAGCTTGCCCTCGACGTGGAAGTCCCCGTCCTCGTCCTCGTAGACGTGGCCCTTGGCCTTGGCCCGCGAGCCGTCGTAGTACTTGGAGTAGTAGTAGCCCCAGTAGTCGTCGTAGTCATAGCTCGAGGCCGAGGCCGTCTTCGTGGCGGTCGCCGCGGAGGCCGAGGAGGCGACGGCGGGGAGGCCCACCGCGATCACCGCGGAGGCGGCGGCGAGGCCGAGGACGTTGCGGATGGAGTGGCGCATTTGTGGTTCTCCTAATGAGGGTCTCCCCCGTGTGCTTGCTGCCTCGGGGCTTATGTCCTAAGTGATAGAGCCCAGCGCCTGCAGAACGCTTACAACGGCCTTACCTCCGCCTGCAAGGGGCTTGCCTACCCCTGCCGGACCCCGGTTCCCGAGACCCGGATCCGGCGGTGGCGCCGCCGCCGGCCGCGGCCGCCCCCGTTCAGCGGGGCCACGTTCGACGTGCCATCAGCATCGCCGGGACCGCTCAACGCCAGATCAACGAGGAATCAACGACTCGATTAACGCGAGGGCGGTCGCATAGGGCAGAAAGCATGTGGGGACCTATCATTTGGAAATAGAACTGTCTTAAGGGTGGGGAAGCAGAGAAAATGGCTGGTCAAGAGGGTTCGGCTGGCCTTCGCTTCGCGGTGCTCGGACCGGTTCAGGCGTGGCTGTCGGGCCGGGAGGTCGAGCTGGGCACGCCCCTGCAACGGTCCATCCTCGCCATGCTGCTGCTCCGCGAGGGCCGGGCGGTGACCCCGATGGAGATGATCGACGCCATCTGGGGGGAGGACGCGCCGCCCCGGGCGCTGGGCGCGCTGCGTACGTACGTGTCCCGGCTGCGGGCCGTGCTGGAGCCCGATCGCTCCCCGCGCATGCGCCCCGAGCTGCTGACCTCGGTGGGCCGGGGATACGCGCTGCGCCTGGCCCCCGACGCCCTCGACCTGGCGGTCTTCGAACGCTCGGTGGCCGCGGCGGAGGCGCGGCGCAAGGGGGGCGACCTGGTGGGCGCGGCCGACACCGTGCGCGACGCCCTCGCCCTGTGGTCGGGCGAGCCGCTCGCCGGCGCCCTCGGCCCTTACATCGAGAGCCAGCGGGGCAGGCTCGTCGAACGCCGCATCGGCGTCGTCGAGAGCCTGATGGAGCTGGACCTGTCGCTCGGCCGGCACGCCGACGTCATCCCTGAGCTGCTCGCCCTGACCTCCGAACACCCGCTCAGAGAGCGGCTGCGCGGCCAGCTCATGCTCGCCTACTACCGCTGCGGGCGGCAGGCGGAGGCGCTGGCGGTGTTCTCCGACACCCGGCGGGCACTCGTCGACGAGCTGGGCATCGACCCCGGCCACGAGCTGTCATCCCTGCACCAGAGCATCCTCGTCGCCGATCCCCGGCTGGCCTGGGCTCCGATCTCGACCGAGCGGCGCGCCGCCGCGCCCGCCTCGTCCACGGGCGCCGGGGAGCGTCGCGAACCGGCGCGCGAGCCGCACGCCCCCGCCTCGGCGAAGGGCGGCGACACGTCGTTCTCCGGAGGGGAGGCCGAGGAGGCCGAGCACGAGGGCTTCCAGGACATGCCGCGTCCCGCGCAGCTCCCGGCCGCCGTGAGCGACTTCACCGGACGCAGGCAGGTCGTCAACCGGCTGCGCACCCTGCTGACGAGCGCCACCGGCACCGAGGGCATGCCCGTCGCCGCCGTCTCCGGCATCGGCGGCGTCGGCAAGACGACCGTCGCCGTGCACGTGGCCCACTCGCTCCATGACGTCTTCCCCGACGGGCAGCTCTACGCCGACCTGCGCGGCTACGGCAAGGAGCCGACGGCCCCCGAGTCGGTGCTGGCGGCGTTCCTGCGCGCGCTCGGCATCCCGGTGGACATCATCCCCGACGGCCTCGGCGAGCGCGGGGCGCTGTTCCGCTCGCTGCTCGCCGACCGGCAGATGATCGTCCTGCTGGACAACGCCCGCGACGCCGAGCAGGTGGAGCACCTGCTCCCGGGCACGGCCGGGTGCGCGGCGATCATCACGAGCCGGGGCAAGCTGGCCGACCTGCCCTCGGCCCGGCTGCTGGACCTCGAGGTCATGGAGCCGGACGAGGCGCTGACGCTGTTCGCGGCGGTCGCAGGCCCCGAGCGCGTGGCGGCGGAGCGCCCCGCCGCGATGGACGTGGTCGCCATCTGCGGTTTCCTGCCGCTGGCCGTCCGCATCGTGGCGGCCAGGCTCGCGGCGCGGCCCTCGTGGACGGTGGCCTCCCTCGTCCCCCGGCTCGCCGACGAGCGCCGCCGCCTTTCCGAGATGCGTATCGGGCACCTGGCCGTGGACGCCACCTTCTCGCTGGGCTACGGGCATCTCGACCCGGGGCAGGCGCGGGCGTTCCGCCTGCTCTCGCTGCCGAACGGCGCGGACATCGGCATCCAGGCCGCCGCCGCGGTGCTGTCGCTCAGCATGATCGAGACCGAGGACATCCTGGAGTCGCTGGTCGACGTCAGCCTGCTGGAGGCCCCGGCGCCCGGCCGCTACCGCTTCCACGACCTGCTGCGGCTGTTCGCCCGCAAGCAGGCGGAGGCGACCGAGAGCCCGGAGGCCCAGGCGCTGGCGCTGCGCCGCCTGCTCGGCTTCTACCTGTCGTCGGCGCAGGCCGCGCACCGGCTCGCGTACGAGGGCAGCGTGATCTCCGACCACCTGGTGTCCTCGGGCGTTCCCGGGCGCGGCTTCGCGGGCGCGGACGAGGCCGTGACGTGGCTCACCGTCGAGGCCGAGGCGCTGTTCGCCACGATCGGGCAGATCGCCGAGTCCGGCCCGACGGCCGAGGCGCTGCCGCCCGCCGCCGATCTGCTGGTCGCCATGGAGCCGCTGCTGGAGTCCGGCGCCTACGTCCGCGAGTTCGCCTCCCGCACGAGCACGGTGATCGCGGCGGCGCAGGCCGTCAACGACAAGGTGAGCGAGCTGCGCTGCCGCTACGTCCTCGGCCGGGTCCTGTTCGGCAGCAACCGGATGGACGACGCCGAGGAGCAGTTCCGCGCGGCCCTGAACCTGGCCGACTCCACCGGCGACCACATCGTCACCGGTGAGATCTACAACGGCCTGGCCGTCGTCGCCGGACGCAGGCGCCGCCACGAGGACGCGCTGGCGCTGTTCGACTCCGCGCTCAAGGCCTATCAGGACATCGGCGCCGCGGCGGGTGAGGCGCTCGTGGCCAGCTACTCGGCCCGTGATCATCTGGGGCTCGGCAACAGCGAGGAGGCGATCGCCGCCGCCCACCGAGGGCTGGCGATCTTCACCGAACTGGGCAGCGATCCCGGCATGGCCCGCGCGCGCTACCAGCTCGGCATCGTCCTGTCGCGGGTGGGCCGCCTCACCGAGGCGGTGGTGCACCACGCCGAGTGCCTGGACTTCTTCAGGGCCGGCGGCCAGAAGGTCTGGGAGCAGCGGGTGTGCACCCGGCTCGCCGAGACGTTCATCGCCGCCGAGCGCTACAAGGACGCGGCCAGGTACGCCGAGCAGGCGCTCACGCTGAGCAGGGAGATCGGCCACCCGTACGGGGAGGCGCTGTCCCTGACCGTGCTAGGCCGGGCCCTCGCCGGCCTCGGCAGCGTCCGCCGGAGCGGCGACTGCCTCAAGCGGGCTCTGGAGATCTTCACCCGGCTGGGATCCCCCGAGGCCGGCGACCTTCGCGCGCTCCTGAAGCTGGATCAGGTCGGCGATTAGCTCGCGGACCCCGCTCATGGGCTCGTCGTCTAATCGCGTCATCCACACGTGATTTATCACTGCACATCCCCGACATATCGCATGGCGTTCTTCTCTGGGCATGGAGTTGTCCGGCCGATCGTCTGCCGCCGCTGGGCGCCGGGGGCCCGGTTGGTTCGCCGGTGGCGCCTTCGCGGCGACCGACCGCCTCAGGACGACGACCGGCCGGACGTGCGCACAGATCTTGAACCCCCCAAGCTCCGTGCGCGCCATCACAGGCTCCCGCCCGGCGCTCAACGTCGGATCAATGGCGGATCAACCCCCCGAGAATGGGACACGCACCGGATCACCTGGGGTACCGGGAGGGTCAAGTCAACGGCAAGCAGTGAGTAAGCGGGTACATGTACGACTGGGGGCGTACGCCCGCACCACCCGCACCAAGGAGCGGAACCCGATGCTGATCCCTTGCTTCGCCTGCGAGTCCCGGTTCGATCCTGACGAGTACTTCCTGGCGTGTCACGACTACAACCGCGGCATGGATCTCGTCGCATGGACGTGCCCGCGCTGCGGCAACCGGGACGACCTCCGGGTGCTGCCCGACGCCATCGGGCTGGCATACCCCCGCCGCGGGCGCTTCGACGTGCAAGACCGCTTCCGGGTCCCGGGCCTGCGCCGCCACCGTCTGGACATGCGCCTGGACATCTCGCTGGACAAGGAGATCTGGCGCGTCCCCACCCGTCTCCGCCAGCTCACCTAGACACCCGCGCCTCGGCGCCGGCGCCCTTCACCGGCCCATCGGCAGCGGCGCCTTCACCGGCCCGCCTGCCCGCGCCGGCGCGCCGACGCGGTAGGCGCGCGGAGAGACGCCCATGACCCGCTTGAAGGCATTGCTGAAGGCGCTCTCGGACCCATACCCCCAGTCGGCCGCGATGGAGTGGACCGTACGGCCCGTCTGGCGCAGTTCCTGGCCGGCGGAGTGCATGCGCCAGCGCAGCAGATGGTCCAGCGGCGCCGAGCCGACGGCGGTCTTGAACCTCAGCGCGAAGCTCGACCGTGACATGCCCACCGCGGTGGCCAGCTCCGCCACCGTCCACTGGCGCGCCTTGTCCTCGTGCATGAGCCGGAGGGCGGGGCCGATCTGCGGGTCCATGAGCGCGCTGAGCCAGCCGCCCGGCGGGCGGCCCTCGGCCGCCGCGGCCGCCGCGTGCGCGCGCAGGGTCTGGACGAAGACGATGCGCGCGATGAGGTCGGCCATGAATTCGCCGCCGAGGCCGGGGGCGGTGCTCTCGTGGGCCAGCAACCCCAGCGCGGCGCGCAGCGCCTCGGCCTGGCCGGACCTCGCGGGCACGTGGACGAACGGCGGCAGGATGTCCAGCAGCAGCCGGGCGTTCGCCTCGTCCAGCCCGATCGGCCCGCCGACGATGACGACCTCGTCGGCGGTGCCGTAGCGGAGCACGCCGTCCACGGCCTCGCGGTAGGCGACGGGCGCGTGCACGGCCTCGGTCTTCAGATCGCCGGCCATGCGATAGGGCGCGCCGCCGCTGATCAGGTAGCAGTCCCCCGCCTCGACCCGCACCGGCTCCATGTCTCCCACCGTGACCCAGCAGGACCCGGCGAGCACGGCGCCGCACTTCACGTGACGGTAGCCGTCGAAGCGCAACGCCCAGGGACCGCCCGCCTCCAGACGCGACGGCGTGATGCTCTGGATGTTCAGCAGGGACAGCACGTTGGACAGAGGATCCACACCGGCTCCGGACGATCGCTCAAGAAAATCGGACTTTCTCGCATGGATTGTCGCGGACGGACTCCGTAACGTGCAAGACGAAGGTTAGCGAGGGGGATAAATCATGAAATTTCGTCCACTGGGGCGCACCGGGGTCTACGTGTCCGAGATCTGCCTGGGCACGATGACGTTCGGCGGAGCCGGCCACCCCGTGTACAGGATGGTCGGCGGGCTGGGGCTGGAGGAGACCGGCCAGATCGTCGGCACCGCCCTGGACGCGGGGGTCAACTTCATCGACACGGCGGACGTCTACGCCGACGGCGAGTCGGAGACGCTGCTCGGCCGGGTGCTCAAGGACCGCCGCGACGACGTCGTCCTGGCCACCAAGCTCGCCGCTCGCGTCGGCCCCGGGCCGAACGACGTAGGGCTCTCGCGCCTGCACGTGATGCGCGCCCTGGAGGACAGCCTGCGCAGGTTGCGCACCGACCACATCGACCTGTATCAGATCCACAACATCGACCCCCGCACGCCGGTGGAGGAGACGCTGCGCGCTCTGGACGACGCCGTGCGCCAGGGCAAGATCCGCTACATCGGCTGCTCCAACCACGCGGCGTGGGAGGTCACCAAGGCGCTCGGCGTCTCCGCCGCGCGCGGGCTGGCGGAGTTCGTCTCGGTGCAGGCGTACTACTCTCTGGCCGGCCGGGACGTGGAACGCGAGCTGGTCCCGATGCTCAGGTCCGAGGATCTGGCCCTGATGGTGTGGAGCCCGCTCGCCGGGGGCCTGCTGTCGGGCAAGTCCGACCGCGACGGCACCTCCGACGAGGGCGCGCGGCACGCACAGTCGCAGTTCGTGCCGGTCGACAGGGAGAAGGCCTACGACATCATCGACGCGCTCAAGGCCGTCGCCGCCCGCCACGAGGTCAGCGCGGCGCGCGTCGCGCTCGCCTGGGTGCTGGCCCGGCCCGCCGTCACGAGCGTCATCATCGGCGCCCGGCGGGTCGGCCAGCTCACCGACAACCTGGCCGCGACCGATCTGACGCTGACCGCCGAGGACCTGGCCCAGCTCGACGAGGTGAGCGGCGAGCCCACCCCCTACCCGACGTGGGTCCAGCAGTTCGGACAGCAGAACAGGCTTCCGCAGCAGGTCTGAACATGGGAGAAACCTCCGTTATCTATCATTTCGGATAGATCGGATAAATCGGCCTTGGAGGGCGCGGCGCGCGCGTCGTCCAAGGCCGATTTCGCGCATTCTCCGGGATCCTTCATCTGGTCTGACCGGATGAAGGGAAAAGTCTCGACCGCATCAGCGACCCGCCGTTTCGAGGCCCGGTGCCGGAGCCCGGGATCTGTCAAGTGATACAGCGGAAATCGCGGTATCTGGCACCATAATCTTCTCGCACCGATTTCAGAGAAGAGGGGGGTGGCTTTGGCAGGTCGCGTACGAGGCCCGCAGGTCGGCGGGGCGGTCGCGGCCATGCTCGCCGCATCTGTGCTCATCCCCTTCTCCGGAACCCTGACCACCCGGCCGCAGGGAGAAGGATGCGTCGGCGACAGCACGATCCCCATCGTCGCCTCCGTCGACAAGATCGGCGTCGTACGGCGCCTGGCCCGGGAGTTCACCGGCCCGCACGGCTACGAGATGGACGGCGAGCGAGTCTGCCTGGACGTCCTCAACTCCCAGTCGGGGTCGGCCCTTCTCAAACTGATCGAGGCCTGGCGCCGGCACGACGCGCCCGGCGCGGTGGACGCGCCCGGGCCGTTCGACGACTATCCGCTGATCTGGATGCCTGCCTCGTCCATGTGGTGGGTGCAGCTCAAGGAGCGCACCGACTCGTGCGGTGACCGCGCGAACGCCTACCAGTGCGCCAGGAACGAACTGGGCCTGTCCAACCGCCCGCCCAAGTCCCTGGCGCGCTCACCCATGGTCGTGGCCGTGCGCCGGTCCGACCGGAGCTCGCTGGACAGGTTCAAGACCGCCACCATCACCTGGAAGGACTTCACCGACTGCGGGGACACGCCCTGCGATCCGCCTTTGGGGAAGACCAATCCGAACGTCTCGACGATCGGGCTGGAGGCCGCGCTCGGCATGATCTGGGAGGCGGGCGACCCGAAGAAGGGGGGCGCGGTCAAGGAGATCTCCGACATGGTGCGGAAGCCGGACGCCGGGAAGCCGTTCCCCGCCGAGATCACGAGGCTGCGGGCGAAGGTGCGCGAGGGCGTCCGCGCGATGGAGAAGGCCTTCGGCCACTACGGGCACACCACGATCGACCTGCTGTGCGGGCTCACCAGGAAGTCCGGGAACTCACGGCAGGCGATCGTCATCGAGGAACAGACGGTGTGGCTGTACAACACCGGCGGACCCGCCAAGGTGGGCTGCCCGGACGCCGGGCCGGAGCGACGGCCGGACGACCCGCTGGTGCCGATCTTCCTCAAGCACCGCTCCATACTCTCGGACCACCCGTTCGTGCTCATCGATCCCGCGCCGAAGACGCATCCGGCGGAGAACAAGGTGGCGCAGGCGTTCCAGGAGCACCTTCTCGCGCCCGAGCGGCAGAAGGAGTTCCAGGATCTCGGCTTCCGGGTGACCGATCCGGCGACCCAGCGCTCGCTCGCCCTCGGCGCGCGGCAGGTCCAGGATCTGTATCCGGGCGAATACAAGGCGGTCTACGAAGAGGGCTTCAATGATCATCTGCAGGAACCGCCCTGCGTCGCCGCCGAACCTGCGGGGAACAATGGCACGATCAGCTGCCCGCGTGGATTCTTCGACGACGTCCTCACCACATGGGCGACCGAGCTGCGCAAACCCCTGCGGGCCCAAATGCTCATCGACTATTCGGGGTCGATGGACGACCCGGTAAGGGAAACCGGCGCCGCGAAAATCGACATCGCGATGGCGGGGGTCGAGCAGATGATCGCCGGCTTCCACGAAGGCGACGCGGTCGGGGTCCGCGTCTTCGCCACCCTGCATCCGGAGCGGAAACGCGACTGGGAGGACATCCTCCCCCTCTCCAAGGTCACGAAGAGCACCTTGGCCGACGTACAGACGAACTTCCGGCGATTCGCCACCACGAGACACCCTTCGGGCACGCGCGGAACCGGGCTTTACGACAGCATCGCCGACGCCGTCGCGAACCTTGCCGGGCGGTGCGAGACCGGCTCCACCAGTTCGGTCATCGTCCTGACGGACGGCGCGGACTCCAAGAAGAAGGGGCTGACCCTCGACGGACTGGCCGGGAAGCTCGGCGGCGACGACCAGAACTGCGCGGTCAGAGTCCTGATCGTCGCCTACGGCACGGACATCGATTCCAAGGCTGCGCGGGCCATGGGCCGGATCGCCGACGCCACCTCCGGCCAGGTCTACTACGCCACCGATCCGGCCTCTCTCGGAACGGTGCTCACCGATCTCATAGCGGACTTCTGAAGGGACGCGGCTCCATGCGGGTTTCGACCCCCCACCGGATCGCGGCCGTGGTGTCCGGGACGCTCGCGGCGGCCATCTCGCACTTCACCGGGCATCCGCCGCCCGGCGTCGTCCTGCTCGTCGGAGTCGTGGTCTGCGGCGCCTACGTCGCTGGCCTGGTCCTGGGCGACGCGGCGCCACATCTGGTCAGCCACCTCCGCCACCTGCCGCGGCGGCGGACCGCCTTCCTGGCCACCTGCTCCATCGGCCTCGCGGTGCTGACCGTGGTTATCGCCGGGGAGGTCACACTGCGCGCCGTGCTCGAGGCGGTGACGGCGCTGTTCGCGCCGTTCCTCCTGGACCTGGCCCTGGCCGCCCACCAGCGGGAGTCCGGGCCGCGAACCGCCGTCCCGGAACCCCCGGCGTCACCGGCCGCCTCCGAGCCGGCCAGGAGCACCCGCGTCTGACGCCCCGGCGAACGCGATCGGCCGGTGGCGGTTCTACCGACGCCCTGGCGAACGCGATCGGCCGGTAGGGGTCGACGACCGCGCCATGGGCCGCGGCGCATGGAAGGAGCCGGGTGGCCGGCGAAGTCTCGCGGCCACCCGGCTCCGGCTTCGGAACGGGTCAGGGTCAGGGTCAGGTCAGGGTCAGGTCGGGGTTCGGTCGGGCCGGGCCGGGATCAGTCGACGCTCGCCAGGAGGCGCGCGTCCTGCAGACCTTCGGCGTTCCCGGCGCGGACGGCGTCCTCGGAGCCGTCGGCCTCGTCGGCCTGGCCGGCCTGCGGAGCGGGCGCGGCGGGGACGCCGCTGTCTCGCAGGATGATCGCCGACAGGATGGCCAGGCCGACGAAGATGGTCGCCCCGACGGCGGCGACGACGTTCAGGCCGCTGGTGAAGGCGGTGCGGGCCGCGTCGACCAGGTCGACGGCGAGCCGGTCGCCGAGCTGCTGCGCGGCGCCGAGCGCGGCGGTGATGCTCTGGTGCGCGGTGTCGGCGGCGTCGGCGGGGACACCGGCCGGCAGGTCGCCGGTGAGCCGGGTGCGGTAGACGAAGGTGCCGAGGCTGCCGAGCGCGGCGATTCCCATGGCGACGCCGAACTCACCGCTGGTCTCGCTGA
Source organism: Sphaerisporangium dianthi (assembly GCF_042654065.1). Lineage (NCBI taxonomy): Bacteria > Bacillati > Actinomycetota > Actinomycetes > Streptosporangiales > Streptosporangiaceae > Sphaerisporangium > Sphaerisporangium dianthi. Next base: position 132,452 of record NZ_JBHSFP010000004.1, read on the forward strand.
TCGCGGCGGCCGATCCGGCCTTCTCGGGGACGACCGAGGCCATGATGAGGTTCATGGTCAGCGACATGGGGAGCGCGATGCCGAAGGACGTGAGCACCAGTCCGGTGACCAGCAGCGGCAGGCCGTCGACGCTCGGCACCTGGGTGTGGGCGACCAGACCGGCCGCGGCGACCAGCAGGCCGATGGTGATGACGTAGGCCGGACGGATCTTGCGGGCCAGCGCCGGGGCGGTCATCGAACCGGCCACCATCGCGACGTTCTGCGGGAGGAGCCACAGCCCGGCGTCCATCGGGCCGAGGCCCTGGACGGTCTGCAGGTAGAGGCTGGACAGCAGGCAGGTGCCGGCCATGACGATGCCCGCCATGAGGCCGACCGCCATCGAGGTGCTGAAGGTGCGGTTGGCGAACAGGCGCAGGTCGAGCAGCGGGTTGGCGAGGCCGCGCTGGCGCAGGACGAACACGGCGCCCACGGCGAGGCCGGCCGCCAGAGCGGCGACGGGCAGCGTCTGCACGCCGTTGCGCGCCAGTTCCTTCAGGCCGTAGATGGCGGGGAGGATCGCGCCCAGCGACAGTGCGACGCTCGCCAGGTCGAGCCGGCCGGCGTTCGGGTCGCGGTACTCGGGCAGCAGGCGGGGGCCGGCGATCAGCAGGAGCACCATGACGGGGACGCCGAGCAGGAAGGCCGAGCCCCACCAGAAGTGCTCCAGCAGCAGCCCGCCGACCAGCGGGCCGACGGTCATGCCGCCCATGAAGCAGGCGAACCAGATGCCGATCGCGGCGCCCATCTGCTTGGGGTCGCGGAACAGGTTGCGGATCAGCGCCATCGTCGAGGGCATCAACGCGGCGCCGGCGATGCCGAGCAGCGCCCGGGAGGCGATGAGCATCTGCGGGTTCACCGAGTACGCGGCGAGGATGGAGGCGGCGCCGAAGGCGGCGGCGCCGGCCAGCAGGAGCCTGCGGCGGCCGATGCGGTCGCCGAGCGTGCCCATGGTCACCAGGAAGCCGGCGAGCATGAACGAGTAGATGTCCAAGATCCACAGCTGCTGGGTGGAGTCGGCGCCGATGCCGGAGCTCAGGTGCGGCAGCGCCAGGTACAGGACGCTGATGTCCAGCGACATGAGCAGGGTCGGCAGGGCCAGCACCGCGAGCCCGATCCATTCGCGCCGCCCGGCCCGCGGGCCGGCGGTGATCTCGCCATTGGCATTCATCGCACATTCCTTCGTGGTCGGTGGTCGGCTACGCGGAGTCCCCGGCGAGATCGCCGCCCGGCCGGGCTTCGATCAGCGCCACTTCGTGCATACGAGTACCGTCTCACCGACAAACTTTATTGTCAAGACGATTCCAGCTTTCGGTGAGTGGAGCGCGGCCACCCGCCGTCGCCCGCCGCGACGTGGACAAGCAATGTGGGCGGCCGACGTGGATTCCCGCAGGTCAGGGTGATGCCGCTCAGGGGAGGCTGTGGGCGATGCGCTCGACCTGACCGGGGTCGGCGGCCCAGCAGTAGAGCATGACCTCGTCGGCGCCGACGTCGCCGAAGGCCGTGACGGCGCCCCTGATCGCCGCGGGCGTGGTGAGCATGCCGTGGACGACCTTGTCCCGATAGCCGCCGAAGTCGTAGTACGCCCGGATGGCTCTCCTGGCGGCGTCGACGACCGGCTCAGGTCCGAGCGCCACGTTGGCCTGCGCCACAAGGCGGGGGCGGCCGTCGCGCCCGGCCACCCGCCAGGCGTTCTCCACCGCGCGGAAGAACCGGCCCATCTCCCCGGGATCGGACATCGCCCCGAGGAAGCCGTCTCCGTGGCGCGCGACGCGGTCGGCGGTCGCGGGGACGAACCCGCCGAAGAGCATCTCGGGACCGCCCGCGCGGACCGGCGCGGGCCCGACCGGCCCGGCGCCCTCGCCGTACGCCTCACCCGCCCACAGGCGCCGCATCGTCCTGACCTGCTCGTCCAGGCGCCTGCCACGACCGTGGTAGTCGACGTGCGCCACCTGGAAGTCGTCCTCGCGCACCCCCACGCCCACGCCCAGCGTGAGACGGCCGCCGGACAGCCGGTCGAGGGTCGCGCACTGCTTGGCGAGCAGGGCGGCCGGCCGCAGCGGGGCGATCAGCACCTCGGTCATCAGCCGGATGCGCGAAGTGGCCCCGGCGATGACCGCGAGGGTCACCAGCGGCTCGGGGTTGTCGTACACGATGCGGTCGAGGAGGCCGAGCGTCGAGAACGGGCCGGCCTCGGCGCGGCACGCCCAGGCGCGCAGGGCCTCCAGATCGCCGACGGGCAGACCGAGGCCGACGTTCATGGCGGTCGCTCCCCGTCCTGTGGCGTCTGCCGGAGTGGTACGGAACGGGGTTGACCCACTCTAAACGGCCGGCCCGAGGTTCAGCCGCAGGCACGCCGACGCCCCGCGCCGCCCCAGGGACACGGCGCGATCTGTGCTCAGGCGAGGCGGAGGCTGAGCCAGGCGGCCTCGCACAGGGCCCTGATCTCATCTTCGGTCGGCTGGTGGGCGCCGGAGAACCACAGGCGGCACATCTCCGTGGCCGGGCCGAGCCACAGCACGTAACACATGGTGGGGTGCACCGGGCGCAGCACGCCGTCCTTCATGTGCGGGCGCCACCAGTCGGACACCTGACGGAAGAAGGCGCGCCGCGACTCGGCGACCTCGGGGCCGCCCGGCTCCTCGCGGCGCGGCGGGCGTTCGCTGATCAGGAGGCGGGCCCGCTCGGGATGCTCGCCGCACCACGCCATGTGCATGGCGACGATCGCCTCGATGCCTCCCCGCGCGCTCTCGTGCCGGCACAGTTCGTCGACGAAGGCCCGCTGGTACATGTTCTGGATCTCGGAGTAGAGCACCCCGAAGACGTGTTCCTTGCTGGCGAAGTGGTGGTAGAAGCTCCCCACGCTGACGCCGCTCTCTTCGCGGAGGCTGGCGAGCGTGGTGGCCGAGACTCCGTCCTGGCTGAAGCGGCGCAGGGCACCCTCGATGATGCGGGTGCGGCCGTCTCGTCCGTTCTTCGCGGTCTTCACAGTGTCAATGGTTACTCAACAGAACGTTGTTCTGCAAACCCCGCGGCGCGCCCCATCTTAGCGACCTTGACCGAGCCGGCGTCATCGGGGCCGATTCTTCATCCGGCCGCGGCGACCTCCAGGGACGCGGCGATCTCCACGGCGCCGGACGCGGCCCGCATCTCCGCGTGCGGCCACCATCGGCCGACCATGGCGAGCACCTTGCGGTTCTCGCCCATGACGTCCATCGTGACGGCCCTCGCGCCGCGCGCGACGGCCCGCCGCAGCAGCGTGCGCACGAGCCTGGACCCGAGCCCCACCCCCTGCCACTCGTCCGCCACGACCACCGCGATCTCGGTCGACGCCTCGCGGGTGAAGCTCATCGCGTGCCCGATGACCCGCTCGCCGGCGTCCACCGCCACGAGGACGTCGCGGGCCTCACTGCTGGTGATCATGGCCCGCACCAGCGCCCCGCCGGGCCGGGGCACCCCGCTGAAGAAGCGCAGCGACCTGCTCGCCGGGGAGAGCCCTTCGACGAAGGAGCGCACCCTCGCCTCGTCGTCCAGCCGGCCTGGACGGATCAGCACGGCGGCCGCCGGTCCGGGACCGGAGAGCGTCTCGGGCGCCGTGCGGGCGCGGGGGGCGAGGAGGACGGGGGCCGGCAGCGTCCGGCGAGCCTCCTCCTGGGTCTGATTCATAGACTCAGACTCGCGCAGCGCACCTGAGTCTGTCAACTAGACTTAGCTGCGTTGGAGGGAGGGAAAGTGAGCGCCTACGATGCCTCCATGTCCGAGCCGGCCCTTTTCAGGGTGGAGAACTGCTCGATCGAGCGCACGCTCGCGATCCTCGGCGAGAAATGGACGCTGCTCGTGCTGAAGGAGGCGTTCAACGGCGTCCGCCGGTTCGCCGACATGCAGGCCGGCACCGGCGCGCCCCGGCAGGTGCTCAGCTCCCGCCTCGCGCGACTGGTGGACGAAGGGGTGCTGCGCAAGGTCCCCTACCGCGAGCCGGGCAGCCGGCGCCGCGACGAGTACCGTCTCACGCAGAAGGGCCTCGACCTGTATCCGATCATGGTCAGCCTGATGCACTGGGGCGACCGTCACATGGCCGACCCCGAAGGCCCCCCGGTCGTCCTCACCCACCGCGACTGCGGCTCGCCCGTCGAGCTGCACCTGCGCTGCACGGACGGCCACGAGGTGCCCTCACCCCGCGAGGTCACCCCCCACGCCGGCCCCGGCGCCCGCCTCGCCGGTTAGCGGAGGCGGGGTCACAGCCGCTGCTGGACGATCCGGAGCACCCGTTTGAAGGCGAGGATCGACGCCGCGGCGGCGAGCACCATGAGGACGGCCACCGCGGACGTGCGGACGATCAGGTAGGTCTCGATCGACTCGCTGAACAGCAGCCACAGGCTCAGCGTTCCGTTGACCAGCTGGACCATGCCCCACAGCAGCGACAGGTGGACGAAGAACCTGCGCATCACGGGATGGTGGACGAGGTGGTCGGGCAACGGCACCAGGTCGGTGGTGACCCGCTGGATCAGCGGGCGCGGGGCGGCCGCGGTCGACAGGAACGCGAGGCTCGCGCAGAACACGCCGAGCGTCGGCTGCAGGAAGTAGATGACCACGTCGCCGGTCACCAGCGCCAGCACCGCCCGCACCGTGATCGCGAGCATCGCCAGCAGCACGGTGCCGGGCACCTTCTGCCGCTTGACCAGCCGCAGCGCCGCCCCTCCGTACACCCACGCCACCGCCATGGCCAGCCCGCCTTTGACGCCGGCCACCAGCATCCCGGCGTAGAACACGGCGACCGGAAGGATCATGCCCTCGAGCACGCGCGGCGCGGCGTGCCTGATGAGAACGGAGATCCTTGGAAGCACCATGTGCTGTGGCGAGGGCGGCAGCGCGAGAGTGGACGCGGTCATATGCGAGACGGCTCCTGTGGGACAGAGCGACGTGCCGTGGATGAAATCGGTACGACCGTACGGCATGCCTCCGCCGTTCGCGACTGGTTCCACGAGATCATGATCGGCCGGTGGGCGGACCTTCACCACGTACAAGGACGCGCATGGCGAGACCCTGCCCGCCGTGGCCGGGTCGGGGACCACTCGCCGGCCTGCCTAGGCTGAGAGCGTGTACCGGTTCCTCCTGAGGCCCCGCTGGCTGGCGTTCCACCTGCTGGTCCTGCTGCTCATCCCCGCGTTCGTCTTCCTGGGCAGATGGCAGTTCGGACGCTACGAAGAACGGTCGGCGGCGAGCGAACGGGCCAACGGGAACATCGCCGCGGCGGCGGTGCCGCTGTCCGAGCTGGACAGGCCGGGGGCGAGCGTGCCCGAGGCGGTGAAGTTCCGCACGGTCACGGCCACCGGTCACTACGACCCCGCGCATGAGCTGGTCGTACGGCGCCGTCCGCAGAACGGCCGGCCCGGGTTCTACGTGCTCACGCCCCTCGTCACGGCGGACGGCACCGCGGTGATCGTCAACCGGGGCTGGGTGACGATGGGGCCGACCGCCGACACCCCGCCGGAGGTCCCTCCGCCGACCGCCGGTGAGGTAACTGTCACCGGCCGGCTACATCCGGCGGAGAACGAGGACAACGCCGGCATCACCGACCGCGCCGGGCTGCCGCCCCGCCAGGTCCTGCTGATCGACACCCCGAAGCTCGCCCAGGCGATGCCCTACAAGCTGTTCGGCGGATACGTCGAGCTGACCGGGCAGCGCCCCGCCGCCGCCGCCGAGCCCGAGCCGGTTCCCGAGCCGGACCTGGGCGGAGGCGGCGGCCTCAACCTGGCCTATGCCGTGCAGTGGTGGTTGTTCATCGGCATCGCGATCGGCGGGTGGTTCACGCTGATCCGCCGCGAGGCGAAGGACCTCGACGCCGAACGCCGCGCCGCCCCGGCCACCGACGGCGTCCCCGCTGGAGACACCGTCCCATGACTGACCGCTTGTCGTAATCGTCACGCTTTGAGGTAAGGCCTCTCACGACGGCGGACGCCGCTCCGCGCGCGAACGGATACCGATCGGAGACCTCCCAGCTTGTCTGGTGTTATTCCTGCGGCATACGGTTTTCCCTGTGAACTCATCGCTGCCCCCTGACCCCGAGCCGAGGCGGCGAGATTATGTGATCATCAGCGTCGACGATCACCTGATCGAACCGCCGGACCTTTTCGAGGGCCGGCTCCCCGAAAGGTACGTCGACATGGCCCCCAAGGTCGTGGAGACCGAAGCGGGCCATCAGGTGTGGCGGTACAGCGGCGCGACCTACGCGTGCGCCGGCATGGACGCCGGCGCCGGGCTGCCGCGCGACCAGTGGACGCTCGACCCGGTGCGCTTCGAAGAGATGCGGCCCGGGTGCCACGACATCGAGGCCCGCATCAAGGACATGGACATCGCCGGCGTGTGGGCGGCGCTCAGCTTCCCCGGCATGCTGGCCGTGCAGTCGGGCATGGCCTTCGCCAAGACCCGCGACCAGGACCTCGGCCTGGCGCTCACCCGCGCCTGGAACGACTGGCACTGCGACGTCTGGGCCGGCACCTACCCCGAGCGCATCATCGCCCTCCAGCTCCCATGGCTGCCCGACCCCGAGGTCGCGGCCAAGGAGATCCGCGCCAACGCCGCCCGCGGCTTCAAGGCCGTGGTCTTCCCCGAGTTCCCGACCCGGCTGCGGCTGCCGTCCATCCACACCGGTCACTGGGACCCGTTCTTCGCCGCCTGCGAAGAGACCGGCACGGTCGTCTGCCTGCACACCGGCGCCTCGTCGTGGTCGCCGGTCCCCTCGCCGGACACGCCCATCGAGGCCATCACGACCATGATCCCGGCGAGCGCCATGTTCGCCTGCGCCGACTGGCTCTGGTCGGGCATTCCGCTGCGCTTCCCCAAACTGCGCATTCTCATCGTCGAGGGCGGCGTCGGGTGGCTGCCCATGCTCGCGGCGCGAGCCGACTACGCCCTGGACCACCCCGTCGCCGGCGAGGCGACATGGGAGGGCGGCCTCAAGCCGAGCGAGGTACTCCGCCGCAACTTCTACTTCGGCACGCTGGACGACTACGCCCTGTCCGGCGTGCGCCTGGCCGTCGGCCTGGAGCACGTCCTGCTCGAGAGCGGCTACCCCCGCTCCGAGTCCACCTGGCCGGACGTCCAGCAGGCCCTGGCCCGCAACCTGGGAAGCCTGCCCCCGGCCGACATCGGCAGGGTGGCGTACGGCAACGCCGCCCGCCTGTTCGGCCATCCCCTGCCCTCACGGGCCTGGCTCCTCCGCGAAGGCGAAGACTGAGCCCCGCCCCGTCCCTGGCGGTCTCAGGCGAGCTCGCCGCGCAGCCGCTTGCGCTCCCACTCGACGTAGCGGCCGCTCTCGCCGAACAGAGAGGTCATGAGCCACAGGAACGCGCCGAAGTCGTCCGCGACTCCGATCAGCGGCAGGAAGTCGGGCAGCACGTCGATCGGCGAGACGATGTAGAGCACGCCCAGCCCCATGAGGGCCAGCTTGCTCTTGCCCAGGTCGCGGTACTCCCCGCGCAGCGAACCGCCGATCATCCGCGGCACTGCCCTGAGGCGCGCCATCAGGCTTGGCGAGCCCGGGCGGCTGATGTCCTGATAAGCGCGATAGGCCGCGGCCGCGCGTCCAGCCTTGCTCATGAGGGCCACCTCCGTCTGTGCCGCCGTCACACGCGCACGGCCGGGTCTCGTCGACCCACGCAACTACCCCGCCCCGCACCCGGATAACGCCGCCCCGCGCCGCGGAGTTCCGCTCAAGGCGCGGCGGAGGCGGGGAAAGCGGCGGAGGCGGCCGGAGCGAGGGCGCGGACGGCCTCGGGGATGGGGACGTCGCCCATCGCGATCGGGGCCAGCACGGGCGTCGTGAGGCCGTTGTCGACGTACTCCTGAACGCGTGCCCGGCAGGTCGCCGCGTCCCCGTGCACGATCAGCGCGTCCACGACCTCGTCCGGGATGACGTCGAGCGCGCCCTGACGGTCGCCCGCGGCCCACGCCTCGTGCATGGGCCGCAGCACTTCGCCCCGTCCCAGCCACTCGTGGAAGGCCGCGTAGACCGGCACCGTCAGGTAGGCGGCCAGCATGCGCTTGCCCAGCCTCCTGACCTTCTCGGCGTCCTCACTGACGCAGACGAACAGGCGGGCGATCAGCTCGGTGCCCGCGCCCAGCTCGGCGCGCACCTTGCCCACGTCCTGCGGCGACAGCCAGTTGGTGATCGCCCCGTCGGCCTCCTCCGCCGCCAGGCGCAGCATGCGCGGGCGCAGGGCGGCCAGCACGATCTTCGGCTGCACCTTTGGCGCCCGATCGAGCCGGAATCCTCGGACCTCGAAGGTCTCGTACTTCTCCGTGACCTTCTCCCCCGCGAGGGCCTGCTTGAGGAAGCGCAGGGTGTCGCGCGTCCTGCCGTACGGCTTGACGAACTCGCCGGCGTTCCACCGCTCCACGATGACCGGGGACGAGGCGCCGATGCCGAGCACGAAACGCCCGGGCGCGAGGTCGGCGAGCGTCGCGGCCGACATGGCGAGCAGGCCGGGCCCCCGGGTGGACACCGGGATGATCGCGCTGCCGAGCCTGAGCTCGGGAGCCCAGTCGGCGGCCAAGGCAAGGGGGACGAAACCGTCGGTGCCGCTGACCTCCGCGGACCAGGCGTCGGTGTACCCGAGCCCCGGCAGCTCGGCCACCAGTTCCTTGGACTCGGCCATGGTGCGATCGAAGAACGGGATCGTGATGCCCCAACGCTTCACTGTCCACCTCCTGACGGCGACCATACCAACCGGCCGGTATGTCGCGCACCAGATCGGTTCGGCGGCCTCCGGCATGGCGGTGATCAGCCGCGCAGCTCGCGCATGGCGGTGATGAAGTCCTTGGTCACCCCGCGCAGGCCGGGCAGGTGGGAGAGGCCCACGAGCCGGTCGATCAGCGGCACCATGACCTCGATCAACCGGTACGTGCGCTCGCACCCCGGCGAGGCGTCGTGCACCCAGAACAGCACCACGCCCAGGGAGGACAGCCACAGCAGCTCGGGCAGCTCCTCGCGCAACTCCGCGTCGATGCGATCGGAGGAGCCCTCGACGACCTGCCGGTAGATGCCGATGGCCGCCTCACGGGCCGGCGTCGACTCGCCGCTGAAAGGGCTCAGCGGGTTGGTCGGCTCCGAGGCGTGCTTGAAGAACTTGACGGCGAACCCGTGGTAGGGCTCGGAGACCTGGACCCACGCCCGCAGCACCCCGGTCAGCCGGGCGGCGAACCTCCGCTCGCCCGCCAGCAGGTCCCGGCACGCGGCCTCGTGCTCGCACTGCGCCCGATCGTAGTAGGCCTGGACCAACTGCTCTTTCGACGCAAAGTAGTAGTAAGCGTTTCCCACGGAGACGCCCGCCTCGGCCGCGATGGCCCGCATGGTCGTCGCCTCGTACCCGCGCTCACGGAACAGGCGCAGGGCCGTCTCGACGATGACCTCCCGCGTCTTTTCTCCCCCACGCGCTCTCGGCGTCGATTCGACCACGTGGCCACTGTACGGCCCGAAACCCTTCATGGTCACAGACGCACAGCATGGCCGCCATTTTCCCACCAAAACACGCAGAGTAGTGGAGTCAGCACTCCGAGTGGGTGGGATAGATCCCCTGGCGGAGGGGCGCCCTGCGACAGAGGATCAATATGGGTGTGCATCCATGCACTCGGGGGCCCGCGTGGCTTGGTGCCTGCGCGTTGCTCGCCGTGCAGATCACAGTGACGGCGTTGGGTTCGGCGGAGCCCGCCTCGGCGGCGACTCCGCGGCCGGGCGGTGCGGCGGGGTTCCGGGTCGAGCCGGAGATGACGAACGGGCCCTTGGGCTCACAGGCGGAGGTGACCACACGGACGGCGAACGCGGCCTTTCCTCGACGAGCCGCGCTCGGACGCGCCATCGCGGAACGCGCGACGCCGCGGCGGGCGACCCCGCATGCCGCGGGCCCGGACGCGGCCACGCGCCGCACGGCGCTCCCTCGCAAGGCCACCGCCTCCCGGCAGGCCGCTCTCCGGCAGCGCGAACTCCCATGGGACGCCGCCGTATCCCGGCAGGCCGAATCTCCCCACAAGGCCGCCATATCCCGGCGCGTCCAGCCCTCCCGCCAGGCAGCGTCGCCCCGCAAGGCCGCCCTTTCCGGTCGCGTCACGGCCGCCCAACGCGTCGCGGAGGCTCGAAGAACCGTGCGCGGCCGGCGGGCGGCGACCGCCCCGAAGCTCACGCCCACCCTGGGGGTCACCCCCGCACGGCAGACCACCCGTTCACAACAGGGCGCCGCTTCCAAGCGCGTAGCCCGCTCGCGGCGAACCGCCACATCCGAAAGCATCACCCGCTCCCGGCAAGCCACCGCTTCCCGGCGCGTAGCCCGCTCCCAGCGCGCCACCGCCTCCCGGATGACCGCCGGCTCCCAGAGCGTCGGCGCCCTCCGGCGGACCTCGGCCGTCCGCCGGGCGCCGATCACGCGTCGCGTGGCCGCCGCACGGCGTGCGCTGCCCTCGCGGCAGGCGGCACGCGGCATCGCCAGAGCCGCCGGAATGGTCAGCCCGGTGCTGTGGACGCAGCATCGCCGATTCCAGGCCCTCCGGCTCCAGCACCCGCAGGCGGCGCGGCGCCTGCGGCACGCGGGCCTGCGGTGGCGGTCTTCGGGCAACTGCGTCAACCGGCACCGGACCTCGTGCACCTCCCTGGCCACCGTGCGACTGCAGACCCTGTGGGGCCTTGTGAACCTCAAACGGCGCAGCGGCTGCGACGTGCTGGTCACCGGAGGCACCGAGACCGGCCACGCCGGCGGCCGGTACAGCCACGGCAAGGGCTACAAGATCGACATAGCCCACAACAGGTGCATCGACCGGTTCATCCGGAGCAGGCACCAGGGACGGGTCCGCGGCGACGGCGCCCGGCTCTACTACGAGAAGCGCCCCCAGGGCCACACCATCTACGCCGACGAGCCGAGCCACTGGGACATCATGTTCCGCTGACCCCGGCACGGCGGCCACCCCGCCGGCCTAGGGACGCCACCAGCCGGCTCCGGACGGCCTCCGCCGACCGCGGACACGCCAACCAAGGAGGCCACCCGCCGACCGCAGACACGACTCCCGGGGTGCGCGATCGTTTGCGATGGAACGACCGCGCGCTCCGGGGCTCTTCCTCTAGCGCGCCGAGAGTTCGGCGGCGACGAGCTCGGCGATCTCGGCGGTGTTCAGCGCGGCGCCCTTGCGGAGGTTGTCACCGCAGACGAACATGTCGAGCGTGTTGGGGAAGTCGAGCGCCTGGCGGATGCGCCCGACATAGGTGGGGTCGGTGCCGACGACATCGGCGGGCGTGGGGAACACGCCGTTCGCCGGGTCGTCCAGGACGACCACCGTCGGCGCGGCCTCCAGCACCGCGCGCGCGGTCGCGACCGTCACCGGCTCGGCGAAGGTGGCGTGCACGGCCAGCGAGTGCGTGGTGACGACCGGCACGCGGACGCAGGTGGCCGAGACCTTGAGGTCGGGAATGCCGAGGATCTTGCGGGACTCGTTGCGCACCTTGAGCTCTTCGGAGAACCAGCCGTCGTCCTTGAGCGAGCCCGCGGCGGGCACCACGTTGAACGCCAGCGGCGCCGGGAAGGGCGAGCCGGCCAGATCGGGCACGGCCTTGCGGACGTCGCCGGCCACGGTGCCGATGGTGCGGTTGCCCGCCACGGCGGCGATCTCGTCGTAGAGCCGCTCGGGCCCGGAGACCCCCATGCCGGAGACGGCCTGGTAGGACGCCACGACCAGCTCGCGCAGGCCGTACTCGCGGTGCAGGGCGCCGAGGGCGGCCATCATCGACAGCGTGGTGCAGTTGGGGTTGGCGATGATGCCCTTGGGCCGCCGCTGGACCGCGTCGGCGTTGCACTCGGGCACCACGAGCGGCACGTCGGGATCCATGCGGAAGGCGCCGGAGTTGTCCACCGCGACCGCGCCGCGCGCGGCGGCGACGGGCGCCCACTGAGCCGACACCTCGTCGGGCACGTCGAACATGGCGACGTCGACGCCGTCGAAGGCCTCGGGCGAGAGCGCGACGACCTCGACCTCACGCCCGCGGACGACGAGCTTCTTGCCCGCCGAGCGCGGGGAGGCGATGAGGCGGATCTCGCCCCAGACGTCGGGCCGGCTGGACAGGATCTCAAGCATCACCGTGCCGACCGCGCCGGTGGCGCCGACGACGGCCAGGGTGGGCTTGGCGGTGTTCACTGCTCGGTCACTCTCCTCGCCGGATCGCCTCAGGTCGTCGCTCATCGTCCGGTACCTCCGTAGACCACGGCCTCGACCTGGTCGACGTCGAGGTCGAAGGCGCGGTGGGCGGCCGCCACGGCCGCGTCGACCTCGTCCTGGCCGACGATGACCGAGATGCGGATCTCGGAGGTCGAGATCATCTCGATGTTGATGCCGGCGTCGGCCAGAGCGCCGAAGAAGGTGGCGGTGACACCGGGGTGGGACCGCATGCCGGCGCCGATCAGCGACACCTTGCCGATCTGGTCGTCGAAGAGGATCTTCTCGAAGCCGATCTGCTCCTGGATGCGCTTGAGCGCCGTGACGGCCGCCGTGCCGTCGGCCGAGGGCAGCGTGAAGGAGATGTCGGTGCGTCCGGTGGCGGCGGCCGAGATGTTCTGGACGATCATGTCGATGTTGATCTCGGCGGTCGCGAGCGTTCTGAAGATGGCCGCGGCCTCTCCGACCTTGTCGGGCACCCCGACAACGGTGATCTTTGCCTCGCTCCGGTCGTGCGCGACGCCGGAGATGATCGGCTGCTCCATCTCGTTTCCTTCAGTGTTGGGATCGGAGACGACCCACGTGCCTTCCTTGCTGCTGAACGAGCTTCTGACGTGGATCGGCAGGTTGAACCGCCTGGCGTACTCCACGCAGCGCAGGTGCAGGATCTTGGCGCCGCAGGCCGCCATCTCCATCGACTCCTCATAGGAGATGCGCGGGATCTGGCGGGCGGCGGGGACGATGCGCGGATCGGCGGTGAAGATGCCGTCGACATCGGTGTAGATCTCGCAGACGTCGGCCTCCAGGGCGGCGGCGAGCGCGACGGCCGTGGTGTCGGAACCGCCCCGCCCGAGCGTCGTGATGTCCTTGGTGTCCTGGGAGACGCCCTGGAAGCCGGCCACGATCGCGATCTGGCCGTCGCGCACGGCGTCCTGGATGCGGCCCGGGGTGACGTCGATGATGCGCGCCTTGCCGTGGGTGGAGTCGGTGATCACACCGGCCTGGGAGCCGGTGAACGACCGCGCCTCGTGGCCGAGGTTGGCGATGGCCATCGCCAGCAGCGCCATCGAGATGCGCTCGCCGGCGGTCAGCAGCATGTCGAGCTCGCGCCCTGGAGGCAGCGGCGTCACCTGCTGGGCCAGGTCGAGCAGCTCGTCTGTCGTGTCACCCATCGCCGAGACGATCACCACGACGTCGTTGCCGGCTTTTTTCGTCGCGACGATCCGCTGGGCCACCCGCTTGATGCGAGAGGCGTCGGCGACGGAGGAACCACCGTATTTCTGGACAACGAGCGCCACGGGATGTCTCCCAAAGGTTCAGTTTGCGGAGCTCACAGTCTACTGGGGGCTCCCAGAGCCGCCGCTGATTTAGCCCAGCATGTGGACAACCGACGCCGTGAGCGGCCGAAACGGACACCACCTGTGGATGACCGGTCCGATCGCCGGGCACGCCCGCGCCCGGCGCGGGCGTGCCGCCCGGCGTACCTGGATCAAGCGGTGGTCGTCTCCTCCACCACATCGAGGCGCGTGTGGGCCACCAGCGCCTGCAGCGCCCGCATCGCCGCACCCGCGTGGTTGCCCCAGGTGTTGAAGTAGGAGTACTGCCACCACCACAGAGCCTCCAGCGGACGCCCCGCGCGGTAATGGCCGAGCCCGTGGATCAGATCGGCCGCGACGGCCGCCAGGTCGTCGGACAGGCGGTAGGCGGTGACCCCCGTGTCCTTGTACGGGTCGAAGACCTCGGCGTAGTCGTCCACGGGACCAAGACGCGTGGCGAGCGCCGTGCGCACCCCGTCGAGATCGGGGTCGGGACCGGTCGCGGGCTCGAAGTTGCCCTGCAGGATCACGTCCTGCGCGGCCCCGAGCTGCGCGCCCGCCAAGCTGACCTGCGCGACCTCGACGAGCAGCATCGGCAGCATGGCATCTCCGCCCTCGCCGCCCGCCAGCCTGGTCAGGCCGTCGAGGTAATTCTGCGCGTGCGCGGCGATGCGGTCCGCCATGGCGTTCCACTCGTCAAACATCCAGCAGCCTCCGTCCTTCGAAAGCGCGGCCCAAGGTGACCTCGTCGGCGTACTCGAGGTCTCCGCCCACTGGCAGACCGCTGGCCAATCGTGTCACTTTCAAACCCATCGGTTTCACCAATCTGGCCAGATAGGTGGCTGTGGCCTCCCCTTCCAGGTTGGGATCGGTCGCGAGGATCAGCTCGGTGACCCGGCCGTCTGCCAGCCTCGTCATCAGCTCGCGGATGCGCAGGTCGTCCGGGCCCACGCCTTCGATGGGGCTGATCGCCCCGCCGAGCACGTGGTAGCGGCCGCGGAACTCGCGCGTCTTCTCGATGGCGACGACGTCCTTGGACTCCTCGACGACGCAGATGACGTGGGGGTCACGCCGGGTGTCGCGGCAGATGCGGCACTCCTCCTCGGCCGCGACGTTCCCGCAGACGCGGCAGAACCGGACGCGCTCTTTGACCTCCAGCAGGACGTTTGCCAGCCGCTTGACGTCCGCCGGGTCGGCGGCCAGCAGGTGGAACGCTATGCGCTGCGCGCTCTTGGGACCGACGCCGGGCAGCAGGCCCAGCTCGTCGATCAGATTCTGGACGACCCCTTCATACATGGCGGTCAGAACCCCGGAAGCTGGAATCCGCCCCCGCCGAGGCCCTGGGCGAGCGGACCGAGCTTCTCTTGCTGGAGGTCGGCCGCCGCGCGGACGGCGTCGCGCACCGCCGCGATCACCAGGTCGGCGATCGTGTCGGCCGTGTCCTGCGGGTCGCCGGCGTCGATGGCCTTTGGACTGATCTTGAGTTCGAGCAGCTCGCCACTGCCGTTCACCGTGGCGACGACCAGGCCGCCACCGGCAGTTCCCTCGACCTCGGCGTCGTTGAGCTCCTGCTGTGCCGTCGCGAGCTGCTGCTGCATGAGCTGCGCCTGCTCGAGCAACTGCTGCAGGTTGACATCACCTGGATTCACGATCGTGCGCTCCTCATGGCTTCGCGTGTGGCACGAGCCTACGGGGTTTGCCACGGATGTTGCACTGGCGTCGGCCGGTGGCGGCGAGCGGGAGCCCGCCGCGGGCCACGGCGCCGCAGGTGCCCGCCCCAGTAGGAGAGCGCGTCACGCGGGGCGGCGGCGGCCGTCCGCGGCGTGCCGGCGCGTGTCGTCCCACCGCGCCCCCGGACCCGGTGCGGCCTCCGCCCGGTGCGCGACTCCAGCGTCGCAGAACCGGCGAGGGGACGGTGTCAAGCGGGGGCATGCATCACGTCAAGACCACATGAGGACGCCCGGAACACGTGGACACCCCATGGGGACGCCCCGGAACGCGCGCCGACGCCCGCCGCGGCGCCCGCGGCGAATCGCGCCAGGGGCCTATGTGTGGTCGATCTCGCCGATGATCTTGCCGCCCAGCTCGCGCTCGACGAGGGCCATGCCGGTCAGCGCGTCGGCGTCCGCGTCGGCGTCGTTGTCCGGGTCGACCTCGTCGGCATCGGCCGACGAGGGGCCGGAGCGGCCCGGGACGGCGTCCGGCCAGCCTGCGGCGCCCGCCTGCCGCGGACCCGACTGGGCCGCCGCCTGCGCGGCCGAGCGCGCCGCGGCGAGCCCCGGACGGGCCTCGCCGAACCCCGGGCTCGGAGCGTGCCCCTCGTCGTCCGGCGGCGGCGCGTCCGGCCACGGCTCGTCCGACGCGGCGGGCGCCGGTCGCTGCGCGGCGGCCTGCCGCCGCCCCTGCGACGGCGTGCTCGGCGCGGGCTGTGCGGGAGCCTGAGGGGGTGCCTGAGCGGCGGGCGGGCTTTCAGGGCGCGGAGACGACGCCGGCCTGCCCGCCGGCGACTGCCGTGCCGGGGCCGGGGCCGGGGGCGCCGAGCCGCCCGGCGCGTTGCCGACCACCGCCTCGACGCGCCAGTGGCCGCTCATGACCTCGGCGATGGCCGCCGCTACGACGGCGTCCTTGGCGCCGTTGACGAAGTTGCGCATCGCGCCGACCTGGCTGAAGCCGAGCGTGACGATGTTGTCCTCGACGCCGATGAGCTGCGAGTTGGTGTTGACGTTCGCCCAGACGGCCGGCGAGCGCCGCTTGAGCACGTCCAGAACCTGCGGCCAGGTGTGCTGGAAGGCGCCGGCCGCCGCCTGGACCACCGGCCCTGAGGGGGAGGCGTCCGGCCTGCGCGACTGCGCCTGCGGCCCGGGAACCGCCTGCGACTCGGCCTGCGCGCCGGCCCTCGCCGGGGCCGGCCAGTCGTCCGCGGACGGCCGCGCGGCGGACGTCCCCGCCCCGGCCGGCTGCGCCTGACCGGGGACGGCGTTCACGGCCTGCCCGGCGTGCTGCGAGGCCCCCGCGAGGTGCTGGGACTGACCGGGCTGCGGGAACTGCGGTTCGGCGGCCGTCTGCGCATCGGGGGACGCGCCGGCCCGCGCGCCCGGACCGGATGAGGCGGGCGCCGGTGCGGCGGCCGCCACCACGCCGGTGCGCTCGAGCCGTTCCAGACGGGCGAGCAACGCGCCCTCGCCCTGGGCTGCGCCGGGGAGCAGGACCCGGGCGCACATGAGCTCGAGCAGCAGCCGGGGAGAGGCCGCGCCCCGCATCTCGGTCAGACCGGCGTTGAACAGCTCGGCCGCGCGGGTCAGCTCGGCGGGGCCCATGGAGGCGGCCTGCTCGGCCAGCCGCTCCAGCTCGTCGGCCGGCCGGTCGAGCAGGCCGTTGCCCGCGGCCTCGGGCACGTTGGCGAGAATCACCAGGTCGCGGAAGCGCTCGAGCAGGTCCATGGCGAACCGGCGCGGGTCGTGGCCGCCCTCGGCCACCCGGTTGACCGCCTGGAAGACCGCGGCGCCGTCGCGCCGGGCGAACGCGGCGACGATCTCGTCCAGCAGCCCGCCGTCGGTGTACCCCAGAAGGGACACGGCGCGGGCGTAGGTGATGCCGGCCTCGTCGGCTCCGGCCAGCAGTTGGTCCAGGATCGAGAGCGAGTCGCGGGCCGAGCCCGCACCCGCGCGCACGACCAGCGGCAGCGCCGCCGGCTCGTACGGCACCGACTCGGAGCCGAGGATCTCCTCCAGCAGCTGCCGCAGCGTCGCCGGAGGCATGAGCCGGAACGGGTAGTGGTGGGTGCGGGACTTGATGGTGCCGATGACCTTCTCAGGCTCGGTGGTCGCGAAGACGAACTTCAGGTGCGGCGGGGGCTCTTCGACGAGCTTGAGCAGCGCGTTGAATCCCTCACGGGTCACCATGTGCGCTTCGTCGATGATGTAGATCTTGAAGCGTGCGGAGACCGGGGCGAAGAAGGCGCGTTCGCGCAGGTCGCGGGCATCGTCCACGCCACCGTGGGACGCGGCGTCGATCTCGATGACGTCGAGGTGGCCGGCGCCGGTGGGGGCCAGCGCCACGCACGAGTCGCACTCGCCGCAGGGATCGGGCGTCGGGCCCTTCTCGCAGTTCAGCGAGCGGGCGAGGATGCGCGCGCTGGAGGTCTTGCCGCATCCGCGCGGCCCGCTGAAGAGATAGGCGTGGTTGATACGGCCGGTGCTGAGCGCCTGCCGCAGCGGCTCGGTGACGTGCTCCTGCCCCTTGACTTCGGCGAACGTCCCAGGCCGGTATTTGCGGTAGAGAGCGAGACTCATGCCGTCTCCTCGCCTAGGGGGTCGGAGTGGGTGATCGCCGGAGCGCCGTGAGGACCGTATGCGCCGACCATCGCGATCATGTGACGACACCGCCTTGAGGCTTCAGCGAAGAGACCCCTCGCACACCCGACAGAGCCCGCTTATCCTTGCTGCCTTCCGGCCCTGGGGAGGTTCACAGGATGACGCCGTGCGAGGGGTCCGGTGACAGTCTAGCCGTGCGCGGCAGTGCTCGGGGCGGCTCCGGACGGGAACACCGAGACCGATTCGCCGTCATCTTCATGGTCTCGGCGGCCTCCGAAGTCCGGTAAGCTTCTCGACGGAGGATTCGCCTAGTTGGCCTAGGGCGCACGCTTGGAAAGCGTGTTGGGGGCAACCCCTCAGGAGTTCGAATCTCCTATCCTCCGCGCTTGGTTGAGCAGCAAGAACACGAGGGCCCCGGTCGATCCAACCGGGGCCTTCGTGCTGTCCGGGTCTCAATGGGGGTCTCAGTCGGGGCACATCACCCCAGCCAGCATGGCCATCGCTGAGCAGATCGACTGTCCCTTCCAAGTGATGTTGTCGAAGCGGACACGCATGACCCGTAGTCCGACATGTTGATGCGGACAGGTTCGGGTGGAGTCGTTCAGGTCTTGTTGTCGGTGAACTGACGATCGGCGTCTCCTCCCCTTCAAGGCCACTTCCCGTGATCGTCCACTACGGTGCTTTTGTGATGTTGCCTGTAGACAGTCACGTGCACAGCGAGTGGTCCTGGGACGCCCCGAACGCCTCGATGGAGAACGCTTGCGCGCGGGCGGTGGAGCTTGGGCTCCCGGCGATCGCCTTCACCGAACACCTTGACCACACGTCGTTGAACATCGGTTCCGCGGATGACGCTCATCTGCTGTCGCTGAGCTCGCCGGAGGGGGTGTTGAGCCCTCCGGCGTTCGACGTGGACGGGTATCTGGACTCGATCGAGCGGTGTCGCGAGCGCTTCCCCGGGCTACGGATCCTGAGTGGGCTGGAGGTCGGGGAGCCGCACTGGCACGCCGAGGCCGTGGCAAAGGTACTCGCGGCCGGGCGGTTCGACAGGATCCTCGGCTCTCTGCACTGCCTGCCCGACGGCGACGGGTTCGCGGAACCGTGGGGGCTATACGACCACCGGGTTGCGGCCGAGGTCATCCGGGAGTACCTGGCCGAGGTCGCCGGACTGGCGGCAGGAAGCGATGTGTTCTCCGTGCTCGCCCACATCGACTACCCAGTGCGGTCCTGGCCTACGGAGGTCATGCCTTTCGATCCGCTGGCCTTCGAGGAGGAGTTCCGGCATGCGCTGCGGGCGACCGCCTCGTCGGGGCGGGCCCTGGAGATCAACACGAGGTTGCCGCTGTCACCGGTGATCCTGCGATGGTGGCACGAGGAGGGCGGACCGGCGGTCAGCTTCGGCAGCGACGCCCACGACCCATCCCTCGTAGCTCACGAGTTCCGAGAGGCGGCAGACATGGCAGAGGCGCACGGATTCCGCCCTGGGCAGGACCCGTACGATTTCTGGGCGCGTGTGGACTGACGGTGAGTGTCTGGAATCTCAAACACAGCGTCGGCAGCCCCATGGCGTCGTCAGGTCTGTTGTCGGTGAACCGGTTTGTGGTGCGTTGGCTTTGCCAGATATCGACGGCCGAGGGTCTCAGTCGGGGTCTGAGATCACGCCCGTTCGCGCTTGTTCAGCAGTGCCCGCCGTCCCCCTAGCTCCCAGGTCATAGCCGGTCACGTACGGGCACGTACGAAGATCCGCAGACTGGGAAAGCGTGTTGGGGGCAACCCCTCAGGAGTTCGAATCTCCTATCCTCCGCGCTTGGTTGAGCAGCAAGAAGGGCCCGGTCGATCCAACCGGGCCCTTCGTGTTTCTCCATCCGATTCCTCCACCCGACGAGAGCGTCAGATCCGGTCGCGGATGGCGGCCAGCATGCGCGGGGTCTCCGACGCGGGCATCGCCAGGATGCTGAGCCTGTCCAGGACGCCGGCGTAGTCGTCGAGGTCGGCGCGCTTGTCCAGGTACAGAGCGCCGGTGAGCTGTTCGAGGTAGACGATGTCGGGCAGAGCGGGCTCGGCGAAGCGCAGGATGCTGAACGGACCGCATGTCGCGGCGTGGCCGCCGGCCTCGAACGGCAGCACCTGCAGGGTGACGTTCGGCATGGCGGCGACCTCGATCAGGTGGTCGAGCTGGGCACGCTGCACCTCCCAGCCCCCGAAGGGCCGATAAACGGCCGCCTCGTCCACGACGCACCACAGCCGTGGGCCGCCCTCTCTGGCGATGATGCGCTGGCGCCCCATCAGCAGGCCGAGGCGGCGGTCCACTTCGAAGGGCGGCGCCTCGTCATGGCACACCTGGATGAGGGCACGGGCGTAGTCCTCGGTCTGCAGCAGAGCGGGCACGATCTGGACGTCATAGGTGCGGATGACGGTGGCGGCCTCCTCAAGGCCCACGTACGCCTCCGACCAGCCCGGCAGGACGTCGCCGTACTTGTGCCACCAGCCATGGGCGTTGGCCTGCGCGGCCAGCGAGAGCAGCGCCCGGCGTTCGGCGTCGCCGGTGACGCCGTACAGGGTGAGCAGGTCGGACACGTCCCGGGCCTTGAACGGGCTGCGCCCGAGCTCCAGCCGTCCGATCTTGGACGCGCTTCCGCGGATCGCGTATCCGGCCTCGTCCCGGGTGATGCCCTTGGCCTCGCGGAGGTCGCGCAATCGGCCGCCGAGGACCATGCGCAAGGCCGTCGGACCGGTGCCGGGGGGCGGGAGAACCTCGTCGGCCGGCGTACCGCCTCGCAGGTGTTCCCCGGTCATTCGAGCGCTCCCTGGACAGGTGGACGGCGCGGCGGAGCCGCCGGTACTCAGCGGGACATCGTACGCCTTCCTTCGTTGACGACGGTGCAAATGCACGTGCATATGAAGAATAATTCTCTCGTGCAAGTGCACTTGCACACGGTGCGATCAGTAGAGCAGGATAGCCGCGCGAGAGGTTCCATCCGCGATCAGCGGCAGAAAAGCGAACGGCCCCCTGTGGTCTAGACAGGGAGCCGTTCTAGTCCATCCCCGCACTCCAACCGCACGAGAAGGACATCGCCGATGAGAATACCTTGGCGGCAGCCTGCCCAGAACGCCCCCTTTTCCACGCAGCCGACCCGGCTACCGCAACGCTGGGTGCTCATCTTGGGGCTCTCAGGCAACCTCACCACGAACATGACCACGGCGATGGGGCCGGGCGTCGGACTGCCCGCCGGGCTCGCCGCCGTCGGCCTGCTTCACTCGATCATGGACTGAGAGGGGACGCCGGGGCACGGCCGCCGCCGGCCTGCCCACACGAAGGATGCAGGCCCAGGCCGACTCCCGCGCCGGCCGAGAACGCGAGAACCAGTCCCGCGACGAACGGCCCGTGGGAGGCGGCCAGGGCCCGCAGCCACGCGCCCGTCGGCATGATCGGCAGGCTGCGCACGAAGTAGGCCGGAGGGGGCACCTCGTCGCGGGAAGGAGGCGGCGCCTCATCATGGGAGGGAGGCGGCGCCTCATACCTGGCACTCAAGGTGACTCCCGTCCCACCTGCGGTGATCGTTGATCATCACCGTAACGCGCCTCCGGCCGCCGGCCTTGGAACCGGCACCCGCACGAAGCCGATCACGGCGCCGCGTTGACCCTCGGCGGGGATGACCTTGGCGAACGGCTCTTCGTGCGGCGCCATGGCCGCCCGGGGCTTGAGCTGGGCTTGATCTCTCTCCGCCGAAGCGCATGATCGTTTCTCTCCGGGGCACTAGGCAGGGGCAGACGACACCCCTGAGGACCGAAGAAAAAGGAACGGGCCGATGGATTTCCGTGACGATGTCGATCTAGACGCCTCCCAGGTCGAGAACCGTGGTGGCGGAGGCGGGCTCCGCGGTGGCGGCCTCGCCATCGGAGGAGGCGCGGCGGGCATCATCGCCCTCATCGCCGCGCTCATATTCGGGATCAACCCCGGTGACATCACCGGGGGCGGTGGAGGCGACACGACGGGCGTCCAGCCGACCTCCGACCTCTCCCAGGAGTGCAAGAAGGGCTCCGACGCCGATCAGTCCGAGAACTGCCGGGTGGTGGGCGTGGTCAACAGCATCCAGGCGTACTGGAAGGGCGCCTTCGGCCAGAGCGGCGGCGGCGCGTACACGCCGGCGAAGACCGTGCTGTTCACCCAGGCGGTGGACACCGGGTGCGGGCAGGCCACCTCGCAGGTCGGGCCGTTCTACTGCCCGAGCGACAAGCACGTCTATCTCGACCTCAGCTTCTTCGACGACCTGCAGAGCAAGTTCGGCGCCAAGGGCGGTCCGTTCGCGCAGGCGTACGTCATCGCCCACGAGTACGGCCACCACGTGCAGGATCTCCTCGGGACCATGGACCGCGTCGGCGGCGACAGCCAGGGCGCCGAGAGCGCCTCGGTCCGGCTGGAACTCCAGGCGGACTGCTACGGCGGCGTGTGGGCCAAGAACGCCGTGGACACCGGCTTCTACGACAAGCCCTTCACCGAGACCGACATCCAGGAGGCGCTCGACGCCGCGTCGGCGGTCGGCGACGACCGCATCCAGGAGAAGACGCAGGGACGCGTGGACCCGGAGTCCTTCACGCACGGCACGGCCGCCCAGCGGACGAAGTGGTTCAGCGCCGGCTACACCTCGGGCGATCCGGCGAAGTGCGACACCTTCGCCGGCGGAATCTGAGCTGTTCCGCACTGCACCACGCACCCACTGAAGCAGGGCGAACCGGAAACCTCTCTTAAACTGCGTAGGGTGATCTTCAAGTCAGTCGGTGATGGCCGCCCGTACCCCGAGCATGGCCTGTCGCATCGCGAGTGGGCACAGATTCCGCCCCGGCAGGTCAGGCTCGACGATCTGGTCACCACGAAAGCGGTTCTCGACCTGCATTCCCTGCTCGCCAAGGACTCCACGTTCTACGGCGACCTGTTCCCCCACGTGGTGCAGTGGCACGGTGAGCTGTACCTGGAGGACGGCCTGCACCGCGCCCTGCGCGCGGCCCTGCACCAGCGCTCGGTCCTGCACGCGCGCGTGCTGGAGCTTGACGACTCCGGCGGATCCTCTCCCGAATGACGCCGTGTGAGACCGGGGGTGCAGGCGAAATGAGTGAGGTGACGGCACCGATCGACGAGGCCCCGTAGGCAGAAGAGTTCCCCGTACGGGGCCCCGCGCCGCCCCTCGGATATTTCCGTTGACACCCCATGCGCGCGGAGGTCAGCCTGAGCGAATGCTGATACGCCGTGAGCTCCCCACCGACATCCCGGCCATCCGTGAGGTGCACGACGCCGCCTTCGCCAAGCCGGACGCGCCTGGGGAGCCGACCATGGAGGCCGGCCTGGTGGACGCCCTGCGGGCCTGCGACGCCTGGCTGCCGCCGCTCTCGCTGGTGGCCACCGCGGCGGACGGCTCCGTCGTGGGGCACGTCGTCTGCACCCGGGCCTCGGTGGGCCCCGCTCCCGTGCTCGGGCTCGGACCGCTCGGGGTGCTCCCGGCCCATCAGCGCCGGGGCGTCGGCCACGCCCTCATGCACGCCGTGCTCGGAGCGGCGGACGCGTTCGGCGAACCGCTGGTCGTGCTCCTCGGCCACCGCGACTACTATCCGCGATTCGGTTTCCGGCCGGCCACCGAGCTCGAGATCATCTCGCCGGTCCCGCAGTGGGGCGATGCCTTCCAGGTGCGCGCGCTGACCGCCTACTCGCCGGCCATCCGCGGCGCGTTCGCGTACGCCAAGCCCTTCGACGAGCTGTAGCGGCAGGCGCCGTCCTGGCGGGGGCGTGTGCCGGCCGTACCTGCGAGGCCGCGAGGCCGGTGGAGGCGGCGCTCTCGGGATGATCCGTGGGAGGCGCTCACGGGCGCGGGCCACGCGATGCCGGCCGGAGAACGGAAAGGGCCTGCCGCCGGTCTCCCGGCGCAGGCCCTTCGTTGTGGCGGTGGAGGTGGGATTTGAACCCACGGATAGGTTGCCCCATCACACGCTTTCGAGGCGTGCGCCCTCGGCCACTAGGCGACTCCACCGCCGAGCAGCCTACCGGATCCGTGGCCCTGTTCGCTCGCAGAACCCGTCTGATATGCCCCAAATGCCGTTTTCATTGGCGCCGGTCGGCGAAGAAGTCCCTGAGCACGGCCGCGCAGTCCCCGGCGAGGACCCCGGCGATCACCTCAGGACGGTGATTCAGCCGCCGGTCGCGCACCACGTCCCACAGCGAGCCGGCCGCGCCGGCCTTCTCGTCGGCGGCCCCGAAGACGATCGTGCCCACCCGGGCGAGCACCGCGGCCCCCGCGCACATCGTGCACGGTTCGAGGGTCACCGCCAGCGTGCAGCCGGTCAGCCGCCACTCGCCTCGCCGGCGGGCCGCCTCGCGCAGGGCGAGCACCTCGGCATGGGCGGTCGGGTCGGCGCTCGCCTCGCGGTCGTTGCCCGCGGCCGCCAGCACCTCGCCGCCGGGCCCGAGGACGACGGCCCCCACCGGCACCTCTCCGCGCCCGCCTGCCAGCACGGCCTGTTCGAGCGCGAGCCGCATGGCAGCCTCGAACGTGACGGACGGCGGACCGCTCACGGGCGCCGGCCCGCGGGCGACGCCGCGCCGGACAGGACGCTAGTGCAGCCGGTCGAGCTCATCGGCGAAGGCGAGCTTCTCGGCGATGACCGAGAGGGTGTCGGCGGGAAGCACCCCCTCCTCCATGCTCAGCTCGAGCAGTTCCTCGGCGCTGACCCCAAGGTCGCTGAGCAACTCGAAGTCGCCCGCCGGACGGACGCCGAGATCGGCCTCCTTGTCGGGCACCACGACGCCGGCCAGCTCGTTGAACAGCTCTCCGATGCCGTCACCGGCCGCCGCGTGGGCGTCTGAGAGGAACGCCCGCGGCTCGGCGTCGCCGTCGTAGCGGACGATCGCGAACCATTCGTCCTCGACCTCGACGCAGAGCAGGGCGAGCTCCTCACCGATGAGGCCCAGGGCGTCCGAGACGGCGTCCCCCAGGTCGTCGGCGATCTCGGCGTTGGTGAGATCGACCTCGGCGCCGCTCCACCCCTCGGGCGTGCGGACGAAGGCCGCGGCGAACAAAGCGCTGTGTGTTGGTCTCGAGGGCATGATCGGGGCTCCCGAGGTCAGCCGATGGCTGAATCGACGGCACGTTCAAACGGCTGGGAGAACCCCAGCCGTGCGGCGATGCTGGATAGCACCTCATCGGGCAGCAGTTCGAGGTCACCGGAGAGAGCGCCCAGCTCCATCTCGTCGAGCCCCAGATCGGCGAAGATCGAAAGATCTCCGGCCGGGAGGACCATGTCGAGTTCCTCCTCCTCCGGCACGGGGACGTCGAGGTACTCCAGCACCTGCTGGGCGAGTGGCCAGTCCCACGACGCGGTGATGTCGGACAGGAAGACATCGACGCGCTCGCCGAACATCCTCAATGCCACGAAGAAGTCATCCCCAACGGCGACGAGGCCAATCGTGGCACCCATGCTCGGCTGCTGACGGAGGGCATGGATCAACCCGTGGAGATCCGCGGTCAGGCCCACGGGCAACATCTCGGCTTCCCAGCGGTCGTCCTCGCGGTAGACCACGATGGCGAAGTCAAGAGCATCTACGTCTGTCATCTTCACCCCACCGACGCGGTTCTTACGGTTGGTAATGCTCCCAGAATCACTGGGGTCCCGTAGGCCCCTCAGGCAAATTGTGATCAAAAACGGCCGTGCCCGGCCCGCTTGGGGCGTGTGGGGGGTTACCAGGCTGCTCGTACCGTTCACCCGGTCACAGGAGATAGCGTTGGCAGCCATGAAGACCCTCGTCGTCGACCACCCGCTGGTCGCTCACAAGCTGACGGCTCTCAGGGACGTGCGCACCGACTCCCCGACGTTCCGCCGGCTCGCCGACGAGCTGGTGACGCTGCTGGCGTACGAGGCGACCCGCGACGTCCGCGTCACCGAGGCGACGGTCGAGACCCCTGTGGCCCCCGCGCACGGCGTGCGCCTGGCCCGCCCCGCACCGCTCGTCGTCCCGATCTTGCGCGCCGGCCTCGGCATGCTCGACGGCATGACCCGCCTGCTGCCCACGGCCGAGGTGGGCTTCCTCGGCATGATCCGCGACGAGGGCACCCTCAAGGCGCAGACCTACGCCACCCGCCTGCCCGAAGACCTCAGCGGCCGCCAGTGCTTCGTGCTGGACCCCATGCTGGCCACCGGCGGCACGCTCGCCGCGGCCATCGAACTGCTGTTCGCGCGCGGCGCCGAGGATGTCACGGCCATCTGCCTTCTCGCCGCCCCCGAAGGCGTGGCCTATCTGGAGCAGGTCTTCACCGACTCGAGCAACCCGGTGCGGGTCGTGACCGCGGGCCTGGACGAGCGGCTCAACGAGCTCGGCTACATCGTCCCCGGCTTGGGCGACGCGGGAGACCGCCTGTACGGCGTCGTCTGAATCTTTTTCATTCTTCTTCCTCAGGTTGACACACCCTTCGTTACATACTGTGTTTCAGAGGGTACACAGAGTGATGACAATGTCACTGTGTTCCCGGCCCCCATGGGGGCCGTGGACGCACACCTGGGAGAGCGATGGACCAACTGCCGGATTTTGACGCCTACACACAGGTCGAGACCGCGCTGAAGGTCGAGTTCGCCGGGGTGCATCCCGCCGCGACGGTGACACGCTGCATAGAAGCGGCGCACCACGGCGCGATGGAGGTCACTGGTTACGCGTACCCGAGCCTCGTCGAGCGGATCGCGCGCAAGCACCTTCAGGTGCTGGCCACGGTCGTCGGCGAGCAAGGGTGACGCAGGTCACATCCAGACCCCTAAAGACTGTGGGGTCGGGATGCCTTTACCGAGCCAATGGGCTGGGTAATGTATACGGTGGGTGCAGTGGGTGAGTTGGTTAACGGAGGCGGCAGTGCAGGTCAAGAAGGTTCTAACGTACGCAGCCATCGCGTTTGTGGCTTTCTACCTGTTCACCAGACCGGCTGACGCGGCGAGCGCGGTCAGAGGAGCAATGAACACTGTGGTGAACGCCGCGGATTCGCTGGCGCTATTCGTCGCGAAGCTGACATGAGACTTGTGACCCACGGGGACTCTGCTCCGTCGTCGGTCAATCGTTACCTTCTGCCCCACGAACACCAGGTCATCATGGTGCGGCGCCACCCGGCCGTGCTGCTGCGGCCGGTCGCCGAGGTCTTCGGCGGCCTGGTCTTAGCGGGGCTGCTGAGCAAGTGGCTCGGGGAGAACCAAGGGTCTCAGGCTTTGGTGATCGTCTGGTGGGCCTGGCTTCTCTTACTCATCCGCTTCGTGTGGAAAGTGGCCGAGTGGTCCGTCGACTACTTCGTGGTGACATCCAAACGCATGCTTCTCACCACTGGTTTGATCACTCGCCGAGTGGCGATGATGCCACTCGGCAAGGTGACCGACATGAGCTTCCAGCGCTCATTGCTCGGCCGCATGCTCGGGTACGGGGAGTTCGTCCTTGAGTCCGCCGGTCAGGACCAGGCGCTCTCGACGGTCCCCTTCATCCCGTATCCGGAGACCTTGTACCTAGAGGTTTGCCAGATGCTCTTTCCCAGTTCCGACGACGATGATTAGTCCGGGTTCGTCCTGAATCTCGAGGGATGAGACGGGCTTGCCCCTCGGGATTCTTGACGTGGGTATACCCGATTCGGCCGCTTCGTGCCATCATGGCGAGACCATTGACCATAACATCGCCTTAAGAGATCACATGCCGAGTCAGGGAACCATCGGTGATCGCGTCCGCGGGCTGCGTCTGAGCAGGCGTATGTCTCAGGCCCAGCTGGCCGGACCCGACCTCTCCGACAGTTATGTCTCACTCATCGAGTCCGGAAAGCGCACGCCGACGCCGGTGGTCGCCCGCCTTCTCGCGGAGCGCCTTGGATGCACCACTGAGTTCCTGCTTCACGGGATCGAGCCGCGCCAGCGCATCGACACCGAGCTCGGCCTGCGCCATGCCGAGTTGGAGCTCTACCACGGGGACGCGGCCCTGGCCGCCGACCGGTTCGGTGACATCGTCAAGGCCGCCGGCGAGGACAACGCGCTCCTGGCCGCCCACGCCCGTCTGGGGCGTGCGCGTGCTCTGGAAGCGCAGGGCAAGCTCGGCCGCGCGGTAGAGGCGTACGAGCGCCTTCGCCGCGAGGCCGCGGCGCACCCCGAGCGGCTGGCGGACATGCCGCTCACCGTCGCGCTGTGCCGGTGCTACCACAAGGCCGGGGACGTGCTGCGTGCCCGCGACCTCGGCGCCAAGGCGCTGGAGCAGGTAACGCAACTGTCACTCTTCCACGGTGAGGTCGCGGTGGACCTCGCCGCGGCGCTCGCCGACGCCGAGATCGGCCTGCCCTACGTCGAGCAGGTGCTCGAGGTCACGGGCGTGCCGGTGCCGGCGGACCGCACGACAGAGATCCTCTCGCTCTGGCAGGCCAGCGTCTCGGCCGCCGAGGGCGAGGACTCCGCGCTCGCGGTGCAGTTCGCCGACGACGCGTTGTCGGCCGGGCGGCCCGCTCGCATCGCGGTCCAGATGGCGAAGATCGCCATGCGCTGGGCCGAGATCTCCGCTGCCCACTCCAGTGGTGACCACTCCGATGCGCTGGTCTCCCGCGCCTCCGAGGTCTTCTCCGCGCTGCCCGCCGAATCCGTGGAGTACGCGCACAGCCTCATCGTGCTCGCCCGCGTGCACCTGCGATCGGGGGACACCCGCGGCGCCGACGACCTCGCGTCGAAGGCGCTGGATCTGCTGGCCGACGAACCGAGCACCGTCGGGGCGTCCGCGCTGCTGGTGCGCGCCGAAGGCGCTTTGGCACGGTCCGACAGCGCGGTCAAGACCTACCTCGAGCGCGCCGGGGACGTCCTGGCGGCGGTGCCGTCGTCGGGCGCGATCCGCGACCGGGAGGTCGCCGAGGTGTGGCGCGAACTGGGTGACCTATGGGGCAAGGCCGGTGACCGCGGGCGGCAGACGCGCGCGTATCGTGGGGCACTCGAAGCGGTCGGGGTCAGGTCGACCGTCGCCGGTGCCGTCACCGCCACGGTTTTCGCACGGTAGGCCTCCCCACCAGGGCCCCGGATTTGGCTCGGGGCCCTGGAATAAATAAGGTCGACCAATCATTGACTCGTAGGATGATTGGTTACCCGGAGGAGGCAGACTGTGAGTCTGCGTACGGCGCAGCGGGCTTCCCTCGTCGACCAGGTGATCGAGCAGCTCAAAGAGCAGATCACCTCTGGGTCCTGGCAGCTGCATGCCAAGATCCCTACGGAGACCGTCCTCGCTGAGCAGCTCGGCGTGGGCCGCAACACCGTGCGGGAGGCGGTGCGCGCGCTCACCCACGCGGGCCTCCTCGAATGCCGCCAGGGTGACGGCACGTACGTGCGTGCCACCAGCGAGCTCTCGGGCGCCATGGCGCGGCGCCTGCGAGCCGCCGAACATCTGGAGATCCTCGAGGTGCGTCGTGCCCTGGAGGTAGAAGCGGCCCGGCTCGCCGCCGTCCGGCGCACCGAGGGCGACATCGAGCTCATCGAGGCCGCCCTGCTCAAGCGCGAGGAGGCGTGGGCCGAGGGCGAGGTCGACGCCTTCGTGGAGGCCGACCTGGCCTTCCACGTCTCGGTCGTCGAGGCGACGCACAACCGCGTGCTGATCGAGCTGTACAAGGACTTCTCGGCGGCGCTGCGCGCCAGCATCGCCGCCGCGGGCGCACCGCTGCAGAACGGCCACATCCCGCACGACGCCATCGCCCGCGCCATCGCCTCCGGTGACGCTGCCGCCGCCGAGCGTGCGGGCCACGCCTGCATGGAGCACATCGCGATCGCGCTCGCCGAGACCCCTGAGCTGATCGACTGACCCGCCGCCCCGGGGCCGGCGGGCAGGCCGGCCTCAGGACAGGCGCAGAGACATCACCAGATAGCGGTACGCCGGGTCGTCGCCCTCGTCGGTGATCAGCGCCGGGCGGGTGGGCGAGGCCATGTTGATGCAGGCCTTCTCGGTCTCCACACCGGCCAGGCCGTCCAGCAGATAGTGCGGCTGGAAGGCGATCTGGATGTCCTCTCCTGAAAGGTCGGCCGCGACCGCCTCCGCTCCCCGGCCGATGTCCCCGCCGCCGGCCTGCACGAGCACCTGCCCTTGCGTGAAGGACAGGCTGATGGCGGTGTGACGCTCGGCGACCAGGGCGACGCGCTTGACGGCCTCGACGAACGGCGCCACCGTGACATCGGCGCGGATCGCCCAGGTGTCGACGAGCCGCGATCGGTAATCGATGAACTGCTCGTCCAGCAAGCGGACGGTGGTGGTGCGGCCGGCGCACTCGAAGCCGGCCACCCCGTCGCCGAGGCCGATCGACACCTCGCCGGCGCGCAGGGAACGGCCCACCTCCACCATGACCTTCGCGGGCACCATGATCGCGGCCTGCTGGTCGGGCCGCTCCGGGTGCCACAGGAAGTCGCGGGCCGCGATGCGGTAGCGGTCGGTCGCCGCCATGGAGACGCCGGCGCCGTCGATGTCCACGCGGATGCCCGTGAGCATGGGAAGGGTGTTGTCCCGGCTGGCGGCGGTCGCCACCTGGGCGACGGCGGAGGCGAACACGCCACCCCCGACGGCGCCGGCCTTGGGCGGCATGGCGGGGAGCGTGGGGAAGTCCTCCACCGGCATGGTCAGCAGGCCGAACTCGGCGCCGCCGCAGGTCAGCACGGCCTCGGCCCCGGAGGTGACGATCTGCACGGACTCGGGCGGCAGGCTGCGGGTGATCTCGGCGAGCACCTTGCCGGGGATCAGCACCTTGCCGGGCTCGGCGACGTCGGCGTCCACCACGGCGCGGGCCGAGACGTCGTAGTCGAACACCGAGAGCATGAGGCTGTCGTCCAGCGCCTCCAACAGGATGCCCGACAGCACCGGCATCGCAGGACGGCCCGGTAGCGTCCGGGCGCTCCATGCCACCGCGTCGGCGAGGACATCGCGGTCCACCTGGAACTTCACCCTGATCCATCCCCTTCGGTCACGTCCGCTCCCAGAAAGGTAGCGCCTGGGTCGGACATTTACCCGCGAAGCGGGTGGAGCATCACCTATGCCGTCCCCCTGCTTCGGACAGGTCAGCCCCGGGTGCCGTTGAGGTAGGCCAGGACGGCGAGGACGCGCCGGTTGTCGTCGTCGGACACGGCCAGGTCGAGCTTGGCGAAGATGCTCGCGGTGTGCTTGGCCACGGCGCTCTCGCTGAGGAACAGGCGCTGGGCGATGGCGGCGTTCGACCGCCCCTCGGCCATGAGCCCGAGCACCTCGCGCTCGCGCGGGCTGAGCCGGCCCAGCGGCTCGTGACGGGCGTTGCTGGCCATCAGCTTGGCGATCACGTCGGGGTCCATGGCGGTGCCTCCCGCGGCCACCCGCCGCACCGCGTCGACGAACTGGGCGGAGTTGAACACCCGGTCTTTGAGCAGGTAGCCGACCCCGCCGGTGCCGTCGGCGAGGAGCTCTCTGGCGTACAGCTGCTCGACGTGCTGGGAGAGGACGAGCACGGGCAGGCCGGGGATCGAACGGCGGGCCACCAGCGCCGCCTGCAACCCCTCGTCGGTGAAGGTGGGCGGCAGCCGGACGTCGACCACCGCGACCTGCGGGCGCTCGTCGAGCAGCGCCTTGAGCAGCTCGGGCCCTGACTCGACCGCCGCGACGATCTCGAACCCGTGAGCCTCGAGGAGGCGGACCAGGCCGTCGCGGAGGAGGTAGAGGTCCTCGGCCAGGACCACCCTCACGTGTTGACCTCTGACTCCAGCTGCTTGGCCTGCTGGGTGAGGCCCTGCGCGACGATGAGCATGGCCGTACCGAGAGCGATCATGAAGATGATGGTGGGCCACTGGAGCACCTCGGGCAAGTAGAGCGCCAGGAACCAGCTCCGCTCGTCGGCGCCGAAAATCTTGAAGCCCGCCGCGACCAACCCCTGCGGGAACAGCGGCAACCAGCCCAGCCCCCAGCAGAGGGCCATCAGGCTCTGCTTCCAGGCGGGCAGCTTGGTGCGGCACGAGGCCTGCCCGTCGAAGGCGCGGGGGATGTCCACACTGGCCGTGGTCGGCCCTCCCGCGGGGCTGTGGAGGGCCAGGACGCCGTCGAACGCGGCCACCCGCCGCTCGATGCCGCGCAGGCCGCTGCCGCGCGACGGATCGGCTCCGCCCTGCCCGTCGTCGATGACGGTGATGCGCAGGGCCGCGCCGCGGCGGCTGATGTCCACCGCGACACGGCCGGCGCCGCCGTGCCTGCTGGCGTTGGTGAGCAGCTCACTGACCACGAAGTAGACGGCGGACTCGACCGGGGCCTCCGGCCGCAGGGGCAACTCGACACTGACGGAGACCTTCAGCGGGCTGTCGAGGGCCAGGGCCCGCACCGCGTCGCCGAGACCACGCTCGGCGAGCACGGGCGGGTGAATGCCGCGCACGAGTTGGCGCAACTCGACCAGCGACGCGGCCGACGCCTCGCGCACCCTGGCGATCAGGGCTTTGGCGGCCGCCGGATCGGAGTCGACGAGCTCCTCGGCCGCGCCGAGCGTCATGCCGATGGCCACCAGGCGGGCCTGCGCGCCATCGTGCAGATCGCGCTCGATGCGCCGCAGCTCGGCGGCCTGGGTGTCGATCGCCTCGGTGTGCACCTGCGTCAGGTGGTGCATGGCGTTGGTCAGGCGGGCGCGGTAGGTGGGGGCCAGCAGCTTGCGCGTCCACACACCGTGCAGGCGGACCGCGCGCGGAGCCAGCAGCGGCCCTGCGACCATCAGCACCACCCCGGCCACCGCCCGCGCCGGGCCCTGCGCGACCAGCACCGCACCGCCCGCCACCATGAGCGGCGGCACCAGGACCAGCACCCCGCCGAGCAGCGGGTCGGCGATCAGCCAGGCGAGGTCGCGCCAGGTGGCCGGGTCTTTGAACATCCAGTCGAAGGTGCGCATGAAATTCGGCACCAGGGAGGTGCGGTAGAGGCTGCGGCCCTCGCGGTACCAGCCGTCGCGCTGCGGCACTGGCGGCGGCGGCGCGGCGCGGTAGGGCGGGACGATCTGCACGTCGGCGAAGGCGAGGGCGAGCCTGCGCGCCTGGACGGCCCGGCGGCGGACCAGGCGGACGGTGGCCGGGAAGAGGAAGACGAGGCCGAGGCCGAAGCACAGCAAGATCAACAGCAGGGCCAGCGCGCCGATCGCCGCGTTCACCACGGCCAGGGCGAGCAGCGCCAGAGCGCGCCCGAAGCCGACCACCGTCCGGGTAACCATGGCACCAAGTCTGCGATATCCGGCGCTTAGCTCGTAGTGGCCGTGACGCCCGTTCGAAGGTGTACTTAAGTACACCCCCGCCGGGGCCGCAGACGCATTCCGCCCGCCACGCCGCGCTTCCTAACGTCGGCCGCATGGAACTCATCGAGATCACCGATCTGCGCAAGCTGTACGGAGAGCAGGTGGCGGTCGACGGCGTGTCGTTCACGGTGCGCGAGGGCGAGCTGTTCGGTGTGGTGGGCCGCAACGGCGCCGGCAAGACCACGACCGTCGAATGCGTGTGCGGCCTTCGCACCCCTGACGGCGGCGCCATCACCGTCACCGGCCTCGATCCGCGCAAAGACCGCGCCCTGCTCCGTCAGCGGGTCGGCGTGCAGCTCCAAGACTGCTCGCTGCCCGACAGGCTGCGGGTCGGAGAGGCCCTTGAGCTGTACGCCTCCTTCTACGACCGTCCGGCCGACTGGCGCGCGCTGCTGGAGGAGGTCGGGCTCGGCCCCAAGCGCGACACCGCGTTCGCCAAGCTGTCGGGCGGGCAGCGGCAACGGCTGTCGATCGCCCTGGCCCTGGTCGGCGCCCCCCGCGTGGCCATCCTCGACGAGCTGACCACCGGCCTCGACCCCCTGGCGCGCCGCGAGACCTGGGAGCTCATCGAGCAGATCAAGCGACGCGGCGTCACGATCATCCTGGTCACCCACTTCATGGAGGAGGCCGAGCGGCTGTGCGACCGCATCGCGGTGATCGACCAGGGTCGCGTGGCCGCGGTCGACACGCCCGCGGGCCTGATCGCCCGGGTGGACGGCGGCCAGCGTCTCCGGTTCCGCAGCGCGCCCGGCGCCGACCAGGTGCTGAAGGCGCTCCCCGAGGTGGCGACCGTCATCCGTGAGGGCGACACGGTCACGGTGACCGGGCCGGACGGCCTCCTGCTCGCCGTGACGACGGCCCTCGCGGCCTGCCAGATCGTCCCCGCGGGCCTCCAGATGGAGCGCGCCACGCTGGACGACGCCTTCCTCGCCCTCACCGGCCGCCCCGCCGTCGACGCCTCCTAGCCGGACGGCCTCCCGCCGACCGGCCGAGTGCTCACCGATGCCATGACCCAGCACATCCAGGAGATCCCATGACGACGACCGGCTCACCGCCTCTCCGCCCGGCCTACAAAGGCCGCTCGGCGCTGCGCAAGGTGCTGCTCACCGAGACCCGGCTCTATCTGCGCGAGCCTCTCACGGCCTTCTTCACCATCGGCCTCCCGCTCGGCCTGCTGCTGATCCTGGGCAGCACCATCCCCGGCTTCCGCGAGGCCGATCCCTCCCTCGGGGGTGAGCGGGTGGTCGACACCCAGCTGCCCGCCATGATGATCATGCTGGCGGTGTCGACCTCGGCCTTCAGCATCATCCCCAGCGTCCTCGCCACCTACCGCGAGCGCGGCGTGTTGCGCAGGCTCTCCGTCACCCCCGCCTCGCCGGGGACGCTGCTCGGCGCCCAGCTGGTGCTGAACCTGGTCACGTCGGTCCTCGCCGCGTTCCTGACCATCCTCTTCGGGCACCTCGTCCTGGACACGCGCGTGCCGGCCGCACTGCTGTGGTTCGTGCCCTGCTTCGTCATCGGGGTGTGCGCCATGTTCGCGCTCGGCCTGTCGGTCGCCGCCGTGGTGCCGAACGGCCGCGTCGCCGGGGGCGTCGGCTCGGTGGTGATGTTCCCGTTGCTGTTCATCGGCGGCATGTGGCTCCCCCGCGAGTTGATGCCGGACGTGCTGCGGCGGCTCAGCGACTTCACCCCGACGGGCGCGTTCGGCCAGGTGATGCGCGACACCTGGGCCGGCGCGGCTCCGCAACCGCTTCACCTCGGCGTCCTTTTGGGGTGGGCGCTGGTGGGGGGCGTGTTCGCGGCGCGGGTCTTCCGCTGGGAGTGACGGCTGACGAGCGTGCGCTGACGGTCCGCGGGGGCGGCCGTCACCGCTTTTATTAGACCGTACAGTCTTGATAGGGTCGGATGCCATGGCACGCACGAAGGAGTTCGACCCCGAGAAGGCCCTCCAGGCCGCCCTCGAGCTGTTCTGGGAACGCGGCTACGAGGCGACCTCGATGGCCGACCTGGTCGACAGGCTCGGCATCGCCCGTGCCAGCCTCTATTCCACCTTCGGCGGCAAACACGAGTTGTTCGTGCTCGCCTTGCGCCGCTACATCGAGACTCGCAGGCCCTCGCCCCTCGAGATCCTCTCCCAGCCCGGCCCCGCGTTGCCGGCCGTGCGCGCGCTGGTCGAGTTCTACGCCGCCGACTCCATGAGCGACCCGCGACGGCGCGGGTGCATGGTGGTCAACGCCGCCGCCGAGATGCTCCCGGGCGACGAGGAGGTCACCCGCATCCTCGACGCCAACTGGACGGCCATGGAGACCGCGCTGGCCTCGGCCCTGACCCGGGCCCGCGCGCAGGGCGAACTGCCGGACGACCGCGACCCGCGGGCGCTGGCCCGCTTCCTGCTGGTCTTCCTGCAAGGCCTGCGGCTGGTGAGCAAGGGCTCTCCCGACCATCAGCGGCTGCGTGACGCCGCGGCGCAGGCCCTGTCGGTACTCGACTGAATACCAGAACGAACGATCTAATATTGGAAAGAATCACGCAGGCATCCGCCAGGGAGAAACCATGAGGTTCGACGGCAAAGTGGTACTGGTCACCGGGGCGGGGTCCGGCATCGGCCGGGCCGTCGCGCGCGGCTTCGCCCGGGAAGGCGCGACGGTGTTCGCCGCCGGCCGCCGGCGCGAGCCTCTGGAGGAGACGGTCCGGCTCGTCGAGGCCGAGAGCGGCCGGGCGACCGCGCTGACCGCCGATGTGACCAGTTCCGCAGACGTCGCCCGGCTCGTCGGCGAGATCATGCGGCGGGAGGGGAGGCTGGACGTCGCGGTGAACAACGCCGGCGTCCTCACCATGGGCCACGTCGCCGACATCGACGAGGACGACTGGGCGCGCACCATCGACGCCAACGCCACCGGCGTCTTCCTGTCGATGAAACACGAGATCGCCGCCATGCGCCGGCACGGCACCGGTGTGATCATCAACGTGTCGTCGCAGATCGGCGCGCACAAAAGGGTCCCCGGCCTGGGCGCCTACGCCGCGTCCAAGGCCGCGGTGGCGGCGCTGACCCGCACGGCCGCGCTCGAGTACATCGGCGAGGGCATCCGCATTAACGCGGTGAGCCCGGGACCGCACGACACCCCCATGTCCATGCGCCCGGGCGAGACCGAGGCGGACCGCGCCGCCCGCATCAAGGCACAGCTGCCCATCGGCCGGGTCGGCACGCTCGACGAGATCACCGCGGCGGTGCTCTGGTTCGCCTCCGACGACGCCGGCTTCGCCGTCGGCCACGATCTCGTCGTGGACGGCGGCTCCACCGCCTGACGTGAGTCACCGGGCACCATTACCCGGGGCGTAATCGCGGCGGCGCCGGGCGGCGCATACCCTCAGGGCCATGACGATGACGGCGCTGTCCCGGCGGCCGGTGGGCGAGCTGCTCCGCCAGTGGCGCGAGCACCGCCGGCTCAGCCAGCTCGACCTGGCCATCCAGGCCGACATCTCCGCCCGGCACCTGAGCTTCCTGGAGACCGGGCGGTCCAATCCGAGCCGCGAGATGGTGCTCCACCTGTCCGAGCACCTTGACCTGTCGCTGCGCGAGCGCAACCGCCTGCTGCTGGCGGCGGGGTTCGCCCCCGTCTTCTCCGAGAGCACGCTGGACGCGCCGGGCATGCGAGCCGTGCGCGGGGCGATCCGGCAGGTCCTCACCGGGCACGAGCCCTACCCCGCGGTCGTGGTCGACGGCCGCTGGAACCTCGTGGACGGCAACGCGAGCCTCTCGCTGTTCACGCGGCTGGTGTCGCCCGGCCTGCTCGCCTCGCCCGCCAACGTGCTGCGCGCCAGCCTGCACCCGGACGGCCTGGCCCCCCACATCGTCAACCTCGGTGAGTGGCGGGGGCACCTGCTCGGCCGGCTCCGCCGCCAGATCTCGCTCACCGCCGACCCGCAACTGGAGGCGCTGGACCAGGAGCTGCGCTCTTATCCGTGCGACCAGCCGGAACCGGAGGTGGAGATCCCCGGCCCCGGAGACATCGTCGTGCCGCTGCGCCTGCGCCACGAGGGCGGCGAGCTCGCGTTCTTCAGCACGATCGCGACCTTCGGCACTCCCCTCGACATCACGGTCGCCGAGCTGGCCATCGAGTCGTTCTACCCCGCCGACGAGTCCACGGCCGCCACCCTGCGCGAGATGGCCTCCCGACCGGATCGGCCCTCGTCGTAACGGCCGGTCCTGCTCGATCAGGCCGCGCCCCGTGGCAAGGGCTCAGTGCGGGGCCATGTCGACGAAGCGGCTGTAGTGGCCCTGGAAGGCGACGGTCACCGTCGCGGTGGGACCGTTACGGTGCTTCGCCACGATCAGGTCGGCCTCGCCGGCCCGCGGCGACTCGCGCTCGTAGGCGTCCTCCCGATGCAGCAGGATCACCACGTCCGCGTCCTGCTCAATCGACCCAGACTCGCGCAAGTCGGACACCTGGGGGCGCTTGTCGGTGCGCTGTTCGGGGCCACGGTTGAGCTGGGAGATCGCGATGACCGGAACCTCCAGCTCCTTGGCCAGCAGCTTGAGGGCCCGGGAGATCTCGGAGACCTCCTGCTGGCGGCTCTCTGTCTTCTTCGGAGAGCTCATCAGCTGGAGGTAGTCGACGATGACGAAGCGCAGGTCGTGACGCTGCTTGAGCCGCCGGCACTTGGCGCGGATCTCCATCATCGACATGTTCGGCGAGTCGTCGATGAACAGCGGCGCCTCGGCGACCTCGCTCATGCGGCGGGCGAGACGCGTCCAGTCTTCGTCGTTCATCGTGCCGGAACGCATGGTGTGCAGCGCCACTCGCGCCTCCGCCGACAGCAGGCGCATCGTGATCTCGTTGCGCGACATTTCCAGGGAGAACACGACCGTGGTCATATGGTGCTTGATCGCAGCGGATCTGGCGAAATCAAGCCCCAGCGTCGACTTTCCGATCGCGGGACGGGCGGCGACGACGATCATCTGGCCGGGGTGGAGGCCGTTCATCAGGGCGTCGAGGTCCTGGAAGCCGGTGGGCACGCCGACCATCTGGCCGCTGCGGCTGCCGATGGCCTCGATCTCGTCGAGCGCACCCGGCATGATCTCCGACAGCGGGCGGTAGTCCTCGCTGGTGCGGCGCTCGGTCACCGCGTAGACCTCGGCCTGGGCCCGGTCGACCAGTTCGTCGACCTCCTCGTTCTGCCCGCCGTAGCCGTAGGAGACGATGCGGGTGCCCGCCTCGATGAGCCGCCGCAGGATGGCCTGCTCGCGCACGATCTTGGCGTAGTAGCCGGCGTTGGCGGCCGTGGGAACGATGGCGGTGAGCGTGTGCAAGTAGGTGCCGCCGCCCACCCGGGCCATCTCACCCCGCCGGGACAGCTCACTGAAGATCGTCACCGCGTCGGCCGGCTCGCCCCGCCCGTACAGGTCGAGGATGGCGTCGTAGATGACCTGGTGCGCGGGCCGGTAGAAGTCGTCGGAGCGCAGGACCTCCACCACGTCGGCGATGGCGTCCTTGGACAGCAGCATGCCGCCCAGCACGGACTGCTCAGCCTCGATGTTGCTCGGGGGCGTACGCTCGAACGGTGCGTCGAAGGCCGGGATGACTTCACTGCTCAACTGGCGGCCCTCCTGACTCCCCCGTGCCACCCCCGAAGTAGCCGGGGTGACAGTTTCGCCGGTAATCGCGCAAGCGGCAACGCGTCCTGTCGACAACGTTGTGGATAACGTGTGCAGTTCTCCGCCGGAGGTGTGGGCACACTGGGGACAACTCTGTGGATAACTGTTGGGGACAACCACAGACCCCCTATTGAGCAGGGGAAACAGTATCCACGGGCTGTGGAGAAAAGAAAGTCTGCGCGACAGGCCGACGACCGGAGGAGCCGGTGCCGAGCATGCTGAGGTAAGGGGCAATATAGACAAGTGGCTCTTACCCCTCGTGTCGGCAGCCGGGAGATCCTCAGGCTCGCCGTCCCCGCCTTCGGCGCCCTGGTCGCGGAGCCGCTCTTCATCCTCGTCGACTACGCCATCGTCGGCCGCCTGGGCACGGCCTCGCTCGGCGCCCTCGGCATCGCGGGCGCCGCGCTCACCACCCTGGTGAACGTCTGCGTCTTCCTCGCGTACGGCACCACCGCAGCAGTGGCCCGGCAGGTCGGCGCGGGCAACCTCCTGCGGGCGGTCAAGCAGGGCATCGACGGGCTCTGGCTCGCCACGGCGATCGGGCTGGCACTGATCGCGATCTGCTGGCCGATCGCCCCGTGGATCGTCGAGTGGTTCGGCGCGGCTCCCGAGGTGTCCGGGCAGGCGGTCACCTACCTGCGCGTCAGCCTGCTCGGCATCCCGGCGATGCTGATCATCCTGGCCGGGACGGGCGTTCTGCGCGGCCTGCAGGACACCGTCACCCCGCTGGTCGTCTCGGTCGGGTCGTTCGCGCTGAACGCCGTGCTCAACGCCGCCTTCGTGCTGCTGTTCCACTGGGGCATCGCCGGCTCCGCCTGGGGCACCGTGGCGGCCCAGGGGCTCGGGGCCCTTGTCTACCTGCTCGTCATCGCCCGTGCGGCCCGTGAGCACAAGGTCCCCGTACGGCCGGACCTGGCCGGCGTGCGGGCCTCAGGCGCGGCGGGCATCGCGCTGATCATCCGTACGGTGTGCCTGAGGATCGTGCTGATCGCGGCCACCGTCGTGGCGACCCGCATGGGCGTCGCCCAGCTCGCGGCGCACGCGATCGCGACGCAGATCTGGTCGCTGCTCGCCTACGCCCTGGACGCGATCGCCATCGCCGGCCAGGCCATCACCGGCCGCACCCTCGGCGCGGGGCGCACGGCCGACACGCGGGCCGCCACGCGGACCATGGTGGCCTGGGGCGTCGGCTATGGGATCGTCCTGGGCGCCGCCCTCATCGTGCTGCGGCCGGTGATCCCGCACCTGTTCGGCGCCGACGCCGCCGTGAGCGCCGAGCTGGTCGCGGT
The DNA here is from genome assembly GCF_042654065.1 of Sphaerisporangium dianthi. Taxonomy (NCBI): domain Bacteria; kingdom Bacillati; phylum Actinomycetota; class Actinomycetes; order Streptosporangiales; family Streptosporangiaceae; genus Sphaerisporangium; species Sphaerisporangium dianthi. The sequence goes on from NZ_JBHSFP010000004.1 coordinate 172,547, forward strand.
CCTGTGGCCGGTCGCGCTGCTCCAGCCTCTGGCAGGCGTGGTGTTCGTGCTGGACGGCGTCCTCATCGGCGCCGGCGACCGGCGATACCTCGCCTGGGCGTCGGCGATCACGACGGCCGTCTACCTTCCCGTCGCGTTCGCCGTCGTCCACCTGGGCGGCGGCCTGGTCGCCCTGTGGGCGGCGTTCGGCCTGTGGATGGCGGCCCGCCTGGTCACCCTCGGGTCGCGCGCGTACGGACGCGCCTGGCTCGTCACCGGCGGTTGAGCACCCTGCGGGGAACCCACGCGCGTGAGGGTCGGTGAAGAACGCTTCGGCTCCGGCGCACCGGCCGCCGATCCGGGCCATCGGGACTCGATCTTCGCCGGTTCACCGGAGGTCTTCCGGTTCGCCGATCCGCCTTGTCGACGCGGCTCACCAGCGGGTCGTCCTTCTGGACGACCAGGCCGGTCTCCTCGGGGACGGCAAAAGGCCCCTTTCTTAGCAGAAAGGGGCCTTTGTGGACCTAAGCCGCGGGCGGCCCTCCCATGAGCGGGAGTACGGGCCGCCGGCGGCCGGAGCCGGCACGGTCAGGAGCCGACGACCTCGACGTCCAGGTTGGCGGACACCTCGGGGTGCAGCCGGACCGAGACGCGGTGGGAGCCGACGCTCTTGATCGCGTTGGTGATCTCGATGCGACGGCGGTCCAGGGTGGGACCGCCGGCGGCCTTGACGGCGTCGGCGATGTCACCGGTGGTCACCGAGCCGAACAGGCGGCCGGAGTCGCCGGCGCGCGTCTTCAGCGTGACCCGCAGAGCGCCGAGCCGGCCGGCGACCTCCTTGGCGGTGCCGAGGTCGCGGATCTCGCGGGCGTCGCGCGCCTTCTTGATCGAGTCGATCTGCTTCTCGCCGCCACGGGTCCAGCGCATGGCGAACCCGCGCGGGATCAGGTAGTTGCGGCCGTAGCCGTCCTTGACCTCGACGATGTCACCGGGCGCGCCGAGGCCCGAGACCTCATTGGTGAGAATGAGCTTCATATCTGCAAGCCTCCTGTCAGCGCGCAGTGCTCGTGTACGGCAGCAGCGCCATCTCACGAGCATTCTTGATCGCGGTCGCCACGTCACGCTGGTGCTGGGTGCAGTTGCCCGTCACCCGGCGGGCACGGATCTTGCCGCGGTCGGAGATGAACTTCCGCAGCAGCGCCGTGTCCTTGTAGTCGACGTAGGAGATCTTGTCATGGCAGAACAGGCAAACCTTCTTCTTCGGCTTGCGCAGTGCCGGCTTCGCCATCTTGGTGCTCCTCCTAAGAGAGCCCCGCATGACGCGGGAATGGTCGATCGGTTACTGGAATGGGTGGGTGATCAGAAGGGGGGCTCGTCGCTGAGGTCGCCGCCACCGCCACCGCCGCCGAAGCCGCCCTGGTTGTAGCCGCCACCCTGGTTGTAGCCCCCGCCGCCGCCACCGCTGAAACCGCCGCCCGAGGGCGCCGGAGTGGCCGAGGCCCACGGGTCGTCGGCGCCGCCGCCGAACCCGCCGCCTCCGCCGCCGCCGCCCTGACGCGCGGTCTTGTTGACCTTGGTGGTGGCGTTGCGCAAGGACGGGCCGACCTCGTCGACCTCGACCTCGTAGACCGTGCGCTTCTCGCCTTCCTTGGTCTCATACGACCGCTGGCGCAGCCGCCCCTGGACGATGACCCGCATCCCACGCTGGAGGCTCTCGGCGACGTTCTCCGCCGCCTGGCGCCACACGTTGCAGGTCAGGAAGAGGCTCTCGCCATCCTTCCACTCGTTGGTCTGGCGGTCCATGAACCGCGGAGTGGACGCGATGCGGAACCGGGCCACGGCCTGCCCCGAAGGGGTGAAACGCAGCTCGGGGTCGTCGACAAGATTGCCGACGATGGTGATCGTTGTGTCGCCTGCTGCCATCGGTCGCTTTCGCCTTCCTGCGTGAGTCTGCGCAGCCTGTCGGGGCTCAGAGTACGGCCACCGCCCGACAAAAGCCGGGCTTCCGCGGACTCGGAGCCGCTCAGTGCATGTCGGGGCGCAGCACCTTGGTGCGCAGAATGCCTTCGTTCAGGTTGAGCTGGCGGTCGAGCTCCTTGACGGTGGCCGGAGCCGCCGTCAGGTCGATGACGGCGTAGATGCCCTCGGACTTCTTGATGATGTCGTAGGCCAGCCGGCGACGACCCCACACGTCGACCTTCTCCACGGTGCCGCCATCGTTGCGGACGACGGTGAGGAACTGGTCGAGCGAGGGAGTCACCGTGCGCTCATCGAGGGACGGGTCGAGGATGACCATCACTTCGTAACGACGCATGCGGACTTCCAACCTCCTCTGGACTTTTGCGGTCACGACACCATGCCGTGACAGGAGGACGCTGACGTCGTCGCCCTCGCCTTTCGGTGGCAGGGCGACCGCGTGGCCGATGTTCGGCATGCCGAACGGCACGCATATGCGACGCAGCCCAGGAAGTCTACCAGGGCCGCACGACCGGCCTGCCGCGATTGCCGACCGTCACAACGGGAACGTGGCAGGAAACGGGAGGAATAGGAAAGGAGGTGGTTGTCATGCCATCTGCCACAGATCGTGCAGGCAGAGAGCACTTCCACCTGACGCTGAACTCCGACGGCGGGAGCCACACCCGTGAGAACGTCCTGACGCTGGTGGCGCTGGCGTGCGGCGTCATCGCGTTCATCAGCGGCCCGATGGTGGCGGCGCACATCGTCGCCTCATGGGCGGGAACGATCGGTTTCGTGGTGGGGATGTACTCCCAATATGTGTCGGCCACGACCGCCGAGCGGTCCGTGAACATCGTCGCCATCGTCATGTCGTTCGTCGGCGTCGCGATGGGCGTGTTTCACGGCGGGTTCATCTGACCGAGCCGGCACCACGCGGCCATGGCGGCGGGCTCATCGGCCGCGGGTGGGGCGACCGGGCGCGTCCGCCCGGCAGGATCCTCCGTGATGGGGCGCCCCCCGAGGCGCCCCACCGATCACTCGCCGCCGATGTGGAGGTCGACTCCGAGCAGGATCAGGAACCACAGGAAGACAGCGAGCAGGGCTTGGGCGATCCTCCTGAGCAAAGAGGGGGTGATGTAATCGTGAACCCATGCCACGTAGATGCCGATGAGAATGTAGATCAGGCCTAAGAGGCTGACCCCGCGGCGGTAGTAGGCCACAGTCGTCTCCTATATGTCACGGCACGCGAGTCTCAGGGCGTACCAGCCTGGCGCTCCCACTGCCCCTGGTGCAGGCCTTGAAACGGCTAGGCTCGTCCCATGGTTCGTATCGGAGCTCACGTCGACCGAGATGACCCGCTGACTCATGCGGCGGCCCGCGACGCCGAGGTCGCGCAGTTCTTCCTGGGCGATCCGCAGGGGTGGAAAGGGCCGGTGCTGCCCGAGAACGCCGCGGCCCTCGCCACCTCAGATATCGACGTCTACATCCACGCCCCGTACGTGATCAACGTCGCCACCGCGAACAACCGCATCCGCATCCCGAGCCGCAAACTGCTCGCCGGCCAGTTGGAGGCGGCGGCGTCGATCGGCGCCAAGGGTCTGATCGTGCACGGCGGTCACGTCGGCAAGGACGACGATCCGCAGGTCGGGTTCGACAACTGGCGCAAGGTCTTCGAGCGTCTGGAGACCCCGATCCCCGTCCTGATCGAGAACACCGCCGGCGGGGGCAACGCGATGGCGCGCAGGCTCGAGCGCCTCGCGCGGCTGTGGGAGGCGCTCGACGGCTTCGACGTGGGGTTCTGCCTGGACACCTGCCACGCGCACGCCGGCGGTGAAGAGCTCGCCGACGTGGTCGACCGGGTCAAGGCCATCACGGGGCGCATCGACCTGATCCACTGCAACGACTCACGCGACGCCTTCGACTCCGGCGCCGACAGGCACGCCAACCTCGGCAAGGGACAGATCGACCCTGAGCTGATCCTGGGCGTGTGCCGTGCCGCGGGGGCGCCGATCGTCGTGGAGACCCCTTCCGACGGGCAGGCGGCCGACATCGCCTTCCTCCGTGAGCACCTTTGATCCACAGCCTGTGGATAAATCCCCTGGATTACGGCGACGGGAAAAGGGGTAAGGGCGGCGCGCGATAAGCCTCCGCGGACGCGACCCCCCGGACGGGCGCGTCAACCCGCCCAGGCGCCTCTCATGAAGGTCAGCGTGTTCAGCACCATGAGCGGCCCGGCCACCAGCGCGTACAACACCAGCACCCAGCGGTGGCGTACCGACACCCTGCCGAGCATCACCCACAGCGGCCACCACAGCAGGGCCGCGCGCGGGACCGACAGGTAGTACGCCGAGAACAAAAGGGCGCCGAGCTGCAGGCCGACGTAGACGAACTCGCTCCACCTGCGCGCCACGAGCAGCCAGATCAGTACGGCGCCGCCGAGCAGAGCTCCGGCGATCTCCATGCGGAACGCCCAGACGAACTGCCCGTCTCCGCCCGCCATGCTCCAGGTGGTCATGAACGACTGCCACGGCCACACCATCTCCCGTCCCCAGCCCGCTTGCTGCGCGTGCTGCCAGGCGAGCCAGTCGCCTGTGCGCCCGTGCTGGTAGGCCGAGTAGGCGACCAGCGGGAGGAACGGGACCAGTAGCCACCATGCCTGACGAACCCGCTCGCGCCGCACGACGAATTCCACGATCAGCGCGAGCGCGAGGAACAGGCCGGTGATGCGCACGCAGGACGCGCCGGCCGCCAGCAGCGCCGCCGCCGACCAGTCTCCGCGCTTCGCGTACAGCCAGGCGGGGATCGCGAACGCCAGGAACAGCGACTCGCTGTACCCGGCGAACAGGAACACCGCCATGGGGAACATCAGGATCGCGAGCACCGCCCGCCGTCCGGCGCCGGCAGGTCCCTCGAAGTCGGCCAGCCGTGCCAGGGCCACCATCGCCACCGCGCCGGCGACGAACGAGATCAGCAGACCGGCGAGCGACCAGTCGGGGACGATCACGTGGACCAGGCGCAGCGCGAGGGGCATCCCGGGGAAGAAGGCGGGCAGGCCGGCGTCGGGGTTCTCGGCCGGATCACCGCCGTAGCCGAACTTCGCGATCTTCACCATGAGCCCGGCGTCCCAGTGCACCCAGCGCTCCAGGAACGGCGTGTTGTTCGCCTCGCCGCCCAGCACCCCCGCACCGACCGTCATCGCGACGACTATCCCGAGGCGCGACCCCAGCCACGCCAACAGCGCATCGCCGGTGGAGGAACGTACAGGCACCGGAGAGACGGTCTCCGGTGCCGGCTCCGGCTCCGGTGGGGAGGTCTCCTGGGGGGAGGTCTGCACACATAGGAGAATAGGGGGTCAAGCCGGACTCTCGATCAGAGATCACACAAAACCACAGCGGTCATGAAGGACCGGGAGCGGGCTCCCGCACCACCGGCCGAGTCGGCGCCCGCAGGACGAAGCGGTCCTCGGCGCCGTCGAAGACCCCGCCCACCGGATCGTCCACGCCGCCCTGCCGGATGATGTCGTGCTCGGGACGCATGATGTCCCTGATCACGAAGGCCACCATGATCGCGATGGTGATCGCCCGCGCCCACACCGCCGTGAAGTAGGCCCCGTCGCCGATGCCGAGTGCCTCGCCGCCCGACTGCACATGCACCAGATACAGCCAGATCGCGAAGAAGTACCAGCACTCGGCGACCTGCCACAGGGCCAGCGGCTTCCAGTTCGGCCGCGCCAGCACCGCGAACGGCACCAGCCACAGCACGTACTGCGGAGACCACACCTTGTTGGTGACCATGAAGGCGGCCAGCACCAGGAAGCAGAGTTGCATGAGCCTCGGCCGGGTGGGCGCGATGAGCGCGAGCAGGGCTATGCCGAGGCAGAGCAGGGCGAACGACCCGATGCCGAGGGTGTCCAGTCGCGCGGCGTCACCGAGGAACGGCCACTGCCGATTCTGGAAGAAGAACCACAGCGACCCCCAGTCGGCTCCGCGCTCGCTGCTGAAGACGTAGAACCTCTTCCATCCGGTGAACGCCAGCAGCATGAACGGCAGGTTGACGACCACCCACGTGATCACCGTGCCGCCCAGCGTCCACAGGAAGGGCGACAGCTTGCGCGTTCGCAGAGCCAGCAGCAGTAAAGGGCCGAAGAAGATCACCGGGTAGAACTTCGTGGCGATGGCGAGGCCGAGCAGCACTCCTGCCAGGAAGTGCGCCCGCCGGGACCAGGCGAGGAAGGCGCCGAGGCTGAGCGCGCCGCACATCAGGTCCCAGTTGATGTACGCGGTGAGGATGAGCGCGGGCGCCACCGCGTACCAGGCCGCGTCCCACGGCCGGCCCTGCAGGCCGGCCAGCGCCACCATGATGACCACCCCGGCCACCAGCGACACGGCCATGACGATCACGGTGAGGTCGTAGAACCGGACGCCCGGATCACTGGTGCCCGTCACGAGCTTCTGGATGCCCCACATCAGGGAGCCGATGCCGACCGGGTATTCGACCGGATGTCCGAAATAGGGCGTGACGCCCTGGTCGAGCTTCTCGTTCCACCACAGCGGATAGATATCGGTGTAGCAGAAGTTGAGGAACTGCTGAGTGCCGTCGTTCCACGCCCCGCCGAACCGGCACGGCGCCTTCCATGCGTACGCGAGAATCGCCCCGACGGCCGCGAGCAGCCCGAGGGGGACGAACGGCAGCGCGGCGCGCGCCACGGAGCCGGCGGGACCCGGCAGGGACGTGGAACGGGTCATGACGTCGTCCGATCAGCGAGAGGGCGCGGGCGTCGAGCGGCGTCCGCCCGACGCGGTCGGGGTGGGGACCGGCGTGGCGGCGCCGCTCGGGGCGCTGCCCTGGTTGTACGGGTCACCCCCGCCACCGCCGCCGTTGTTGTTGCAGGAGTCGTCCCAGGGCATGCAGTCGCCCTGGGGATTGCCGTTGGGGTTGCCGTTGTCGTTCGGGGCACCATTGTCGTCGGGGAAGCCGTCACCGTCAGGGAAGCCGTCGCCGTCGGGGAAGCCGGGGTCGGCGGTGGGCGTCGGCGTCGGGACCGGCTTGGGCGCCAGGTCCAGCGGGTTGCCGATGTTCGACGGCGGCGGGAACTCCATGGGCTTGCGCCCCTTCATCGCCTCGCTCATGAACGCCCGCCAGACGCGGGCGGGCACGGTGCCTCCGTCGAAGTTGTTGCCCAGCGACAGCTCGGCCCCGGTCTTGCGGTCCTCCTTGTACATGCCGACCGCCGTCGACAACTGCGGGGTGAAGCCGACGAACCAGGCTTCCTTGTTGTCGTTGTTCGTTCCGGTCTTTCCCGCCACCGGACGGTCGGCCAGCGCCGCCGCCGTACCCGTTCCGCCCTTGACGACCGACCGCAGGGCCACGATCGAGTCCGCCGCCACATCTTCGGAGATGACCTGCTTGGGCGACTTGTCCTCGTTGACGACCTCGGTGCCGTCCGGCGCGATGACCTTGACGACGGTGTGCGTCTTGTAGTGCTTCCCCTTGTTGGCGAAGATCGAGTACCCGCCCGCCTGTTCGACGGGGGTCACACCGGCGCTGCCGATGGAGAACAGGAACCTGTGCTCGTCGACGTCCTTGTCGAGGCTCTCTTTGCTCAGCCCGGCGTCCTCGGCGATGCGCTTGACCGCGTCCAGCCCGACCTCGGCGCCCATCTGGCCGAAGGCGGTGTTGATGGAGTGCTGGGTCGCGTAGACGATGTTCATGGACTGCGGGGTGGAGTGGCCGTTGAAGATCGGCGTGGTGCCCTCGAGCTTGAGCGGCTGCTTGCCGGTCACATAGCTCTTCAGGCTGTTCCCGGCCTTCAGCCACGCCGCGAGCACGTACGGCTTGAACGCCGACGCCGCCTGCTTGCGGGCCTGGAACGCCTCGTTGAACTGGTCGGGGTGCTTGCCGAGGTAGTTGTCACCGCCGTAGAACGCCACCACCCGGCCGTTGTTCGGGTCGACCGCGGCAAGGCCGGTGTGGACCTCCTTGGGCAGGCCGGCCGTGGTCTGCTTGACCGCCGTCCTGGCCGCCTTCATGAGGTTCTTGTCGAAGGTGGTGTAGACCTTGTACCCGCCGGTCTCGATGTCGGAGCGCCTGATGCCCGCCGACTCGAGCTCCTTGAGCACCTCGGTGATCATGTACCCGTGCAGGCCGGCGAAGGCCTGGGAGATGGTGCGGGGCTTGGGCTTGGGGTACTTCAGCGTCGTCGGGTAGTTGCCGTACTTCTGCGGGTTGACCTCGGCCATCTGCCTCAGCACGTACTCGAAGCGGAACTTCGTGCCCGAGAAGTCCTTCTTCTGCTCTTCCGCTATGTCGAACTGCCCCGGCTGCTGGATGCGGCCGGCCAGGTACGCGGCCTCGGCGGGGGTGAGCTTCTTGACGCCGTGACCGAAGAACTCCCTGGCCGCCGCCTCGATGCCGTAGGTGTTGCGCCCGAAGGGAACGATGTTCAGGTAGTACTCGAGGACCTTGTCCTTGGACCACTCTTTGTCGAGCTTGACGGCGATGAAGATCTCCTTGACCTTCCGCTTGACCGTCCGCTCCTGGCTGAGGCCCTTGAAGTAGGCGCGAGCCATCTGCTGGGTGATCGTGGAGGCGCCCTGCACCTGGGCCCCGGTGGCGGTGCTCCACGCCGAGCGCACGATGCCCGACAGCGAGATTCCGGGGTCGGTGTAGAACGTCTTGTTCTCGGCGGCGACCACGGCGTCGCGGACGTACTGCGGCACGTCCTTGATGTCCACCAGTCGCCGCTCGGTGCCGAGGCTGGCCATGAGCGAGTTGTCGGCGTAGTAGAACCGGCTGCCCTGCGAGGTCGCCGTCTCCTGGGCGGCCGTCGGCATCTCGGTGTTGGCGTAGGCGACGGCGATCATGCCGAAGACGCCGGCCGCCAGGACGACGAACGCCGCCATGACGATCTTCCAGTTCGGGAGGAACCGCTTCCAGCCGCGGCCGCCGGGCTCCTCCTCCCGCCGCGCCCGGCGCCCACCCGGGGGCTCGTCGCCGGGACCGCGTCCGCCGGGACCTCCTGGACCGTCGGAGCCGCCACGTCCGCCCGGACCGCCGGCACGCGCGGAACCCCCCGGAGCCCTGCGAGAACGCCTCGCGCCGCCGGCGTCGCGGTTCACCGCGGTCTCGGCGTCGGAGACCTCACGCCGCTGGGCGCCCGGTGCCGACCCGGCCACCTGGCCCATCGACTGGGTGTCCTCGAACGCCGCCTCGGAGCGGCGGGGCCGTGCCGCCGCCTGGCCCCGGCGCGGGTCGCCGGGGGGTGGCTGCCGCACATCGGCCGCGGCCGGGCGGGGACGGGGGCCGGGGGCTGGGCGTCCGGTCGGGGGGCGCTGTGGAGAGGTCCATCCCGCATCGGGGACCGGCTGCGGGGCGGCACGCCGCCCGGAGCCCTGGTCGTACGCCGGCGCCGACGGCGCTGAGTGGTCTCCACCGGCGGGCGCGTCCCCTTGGGGAGAGCGACGGCGCCGCCCGGGACGAGCTGATCCACCGGTGCCCTCGGTCGGGCCGGGGCGGCCGGTCGGCTCGGGGCCATAGCTGCTGTAACTCACGCGTCCTCGTTGGGTCATCTGGCGATCTGGAGGGTCTTCGACGTCTGTCTGCGGCAGGCGGAGAGCATGCCTCCCGGCGGAACTCAACTGCACATGGCTACGTCTCTTCGGGGTGCCCGCCTGAGTCGGAGCCGTTCTGTCGCATGGTGCCTGAGTTGCCCGGTGGCCCGCCGTTGCCCAGGACGAAGGAAACCGTCAGGTGATTCCATGAACAACCTTGGCAGACCTCGACAACGTAGACCCGGAATTCCTCGTATTCGTGGGCCATCTGAACAAGGTCTGACGTGGCTTTTACGCGTCCTGCGCTGCGACCTAGCGCATCGCCGTACACGTATGTGACATGAGTCACGTTCCGGTGCTCGCAGATGGGGCAGACGCGCTGCGTCGGCTCCCCGTGGTAGCGAGCGGCACGCAAGAGGTAGGGATGCGCATCGCACACATCGCGCCTGGCCGTGCGGCCGGAGCGGAGCGACTGGAGCGTCGCTCGCTTCGCGAGGCCATAGTTCACGACCCCTCGCTGTGACCACATGAGCGTCAGACTACGACTTTTTCGTCTATTCCGCCCAACCGCTTGACTGATTTCTTCATTGCGCAGTATGCCGACGCGACGTATCCTCTGGATGTATCGGCTCGATACATCGACGAGACACATCCTTGCGAGAGGGGGCGGTTCCAGTGGCGGTCGGCAAAGGCGGAGTCCTGGAACTGGCCGTGCTCGGCTCGCTGCACGAGACGCCTCTGCACGGCTATGAGCTGCGCAAACGGCTCAATACCCTGCTCGGCATGTTCCGCGCGTTCTCCTACGGCTCGCTCTACCCGTGCCTTAGGCAACTGCTCGCGAACGGGTTGATCGCAGAAGAGTCGCCCGAAGACAACACCGCTGCCACCGGGTCTCAGACCGCGATCGACAGCGCCCTGCCGCTCACCGGCCGCCGGTCGAAGATCGTGTACAAGCTGACGGCCGAGGGCAAAGAGCGGCTCCACGAACTGCTGACGCAAGCGGGGCCCTCCTCCTGGGAGGACGAGAGCTTCGGCGTTCACTTCGCCTTCTTCCGCCACACGGAGGCCGAGGTCCGGCTGCGCATCCTCGAAGGCCGCAGAAGCCGGCTGGAAGAGCGGCTCGACGGGGTGCGCACCGCTCTCGCCCGCACGCGAGAGCGTCTCGACAGCTACACGCTGGAGTTACAGCGCCATGGCTTGGAGTCGGTCGAGCGTGAGGTGCGCTGGTTGAACGAGCTGATCGATACCGAACGAGCGCAAGCCGTCCGGGCAAGAACGGACAGGGCACAGGCGCAGGACGCCGAGCCCGTTCCTGATAAGACGAACGAGTAAAGGAGCGAGTGCCATGGGTTCTGTGCGCGTAGCCATCGTCGGTGTCGGCAACTGCGCCGCTGCGCTGGTCCAGGGCGTGCACTATTACAAGGACGCCGATCCGGCCGTCCGGGTGCCCGGCCTCATGCACGTCCAGTTCGGCGACTACCACGTCGGTGACGTGGAGTTCGTGGCCGCGTTCGACGTCGACGCCAAGAAGGTCGGACGCGACCTGTCCGAGGCGATCGTCGCCTCGGAGAACAACACGATCAAGATCTGCGATGTGCCGCCGACGGGCGTCACCGTGCAGCGCGGCCCGACATATGACGGTCTCGGCGAGTTCTACCGCGAGATGATCGAGGAGTCCGACGAAGAGCCGGTCGACGTGGTCGCCGTGCTCAAGGCCGCCAGGGCGGACGTCCTGGTCTCCTACCTCCCCGTGGGGTCGGAGGACGCCGACCGCTTCTACGCCCAGTGCGCCATCGACGCGGGCGTCGCCTTCGTCAACGCGCTTCCCGTCTTCATCGCCTCCGACCCGGTCTGGGCGCAGAAGTTCACCGACGCCGGCATCCCCATCGTCGGGGACGACATCAAGTCCCAGGTCGGCGCCACCATCACCCACCGCGTCATGGCCAAGCTCTTCGAAGACCGCGGGGTCGAGCTGCTGCGCACCTACCAGCTCAACTTCGGCGGCAACATGGACTTCATGAACATGCTGGAGCGCAAGCGCCTCCAGTCCAAGAAGATCTCCAAGACGCAGTCGGTCACCTCGCAGATCCCGCACGAGATGGCCAAGGCGGACGTCCACATCGGCCCGTCCGACCACGTGCCGTGGCTGGACGACCGCAAGTGGGCGTACGTCCGCCTGGAGGGCAGGTCCTTCGGTGACACGCCGCTGAACCTCGAGTACAAACTGGAGGTCTGGGACTCCCCGAACTCCGCCGGCGTCATCATCGACGCCGTGCGCGCCGCCAAGATCGCCATGGACCGCGGCATCGGCGGCCCGATCCTGTCGGCCTCGTCGTACTTCATGAAGTCGCCGCCGGAGCAGTACTCCGACGACGACGCGCGTGACGCCGTCGAGAAGTTCATCCGCGGCGAGGTCGATCGCTGACGGCGGCTCCGGCCGCCGCCGTTTCGGCTGTCGCGAAGGCCGGTACGCCAGGCGCGGCTTCGGCGACCTGGAGGTTCAGGCGCCCCGGACAGATCGGACGGTGTGCGACGCCACCGGCACGCCGCCTCGGCTCGAAAGGAAAGCGCCCATGGTTCCACGTGAAACCATGGGCGCTTCCTCATGTCATCCCTGTGCGCGAGGGGCCGGGGCGCTGACGCCCTTCAGACGCCCGGAGCGGGCAAGCGAGCGGCGGGCGGAAGGTCCGCGTGGTCGGCGGAGGGCCAGGTATAGGGGTCGGCGCCGAGCGCCGTGAGCAACGGCACCTGTTCCGCGCACCACGGGGAGATCGCCAGCAGCCCGCACATGACGTCGTCGGTGAACTCCTTCCACGGCATCCAGCGGACGTCACCGACCTCCTCCGGGTTCGGAACCGGGGCGGCGGAGACGACGGCCCGGTAGACCGGGCACATCTCGTGCTCCACCGTGCCGTCTGCCATCACCGCGCGGTAGGTGAAGCCTGGAAGCATCAGCTCGACGTCGTCGGCCGTCAGGCCGAGCTCGTGGGCGAGCCTGCGCCCCACCGCCTCGACCGGCGGCTCCCCCGGCAGCGGGTGCCCGCAACAGCTGTTGGTCCACACCCCCGGCCAGGTGCGCTTGTGCGAGGCGCGCCGGGTGAGCAGGACCCTTCCCTCGCCGTCGAACACATAGCACGAGAACGCCAGATGCAGCGGGGTGTCGGCGCCGTGCACGACCGTCTTGGCGGCGGTGCCGATCGCCTCGCCTCGCGCGTTCACGAGCACGACATGTTCGTCCTGAGTCACGTGACCGAGGGTACGTGATCATGTCGGGTAGATGGGTTGCACTGAAGTGCTGGCACGGCGAACCGGCCAGAGAAGGGTCATCCCTGGATGAGGAAATGTCCTTCTCGGTGGACCAACCATCTACCTTGAGCGAACTCGGAGGACGAACCGCTCCAAAAACGATGGTGCCGCTCCGGCACGAGCGAGCACCGGACCACCGGACCAGGCGGAGAACAAGCACCCTTTCCGTATGCGCGACCGTCTCGGCGACGCGACGGAACCCTCGGACGTTCCGGGAACGACGGTGGCCGACACAGTTCTCATGCGGTGTCCCGGTAGATGAGGGGGAGCTTGGGCGTTCCGGGAACGACGGTGGCCGCGGCCCGAGGGCCGGGCTGCGCTCGTGACAGGTGGGCGAAATGGGGGAGTTCATCATCTGTTGGGGGTGAATCAGGGTTGTTCCCGATGTGGCGCCCCGCACATGGACAGTAGGCTGACCCGCGTGCCATTCGTCTCCGACCTCCGTGCGGTCCTTCGAGGCCGGGACTTCAGGCGTCTGTTCGCGACCCGCCTGGTCTCGCAGTTCTCCGACGGCGTGTTCCAGTTCGCCGTGGCGGGTTACGCCTTCTTCACGCCGGAGAAGCAGACGAGCGCGGCCGAGGCCGCCGTCGCGTTCGCGGTGCTCCTCCTGCCGTACTCCATCCTCGGGCCCTTCGCCGGGGTGTTCATCGACCGCTGGTCACGGCGGCAGATCTTGGTCATCGCACCGGTCGTGCGCGGGGCGCTGCTGGTGGCCGCCGCGCTGCTGGTGGCGCTGAACGCCCCCGACTGGTGCTTCTACGCCGCCGCCCTGGCGGTGCTGGGCGTCAACCGCTTCTTCCTGTCGGCCCTGAGCGCCTCGCTGCCGCACGTGGTCGAGGGTGAGCGACTGCTGCTGGCCAACGCCGTCACCCCGACCTCCGGCACGGTCGCCACGTTCGTCGGCGCCGGCGCGGGCTACCTGCTGCGCCTGGCCTTCGGCCCCGAGCACGCCGGCACCGCGGGGTTGCTGGTCGTCTCGGGAGTGGTGTTCGGGCTGAGCGCCCTCATCGCCTCCACCATGCAGAGGGACCTGCTCGGCCCGTCGTTCGACCCGAACCGCCCGCAGACCCGCCAGGCCGTTCGTCACGTGCTCACCGGGCTTGTCGACGGGGCACGCCACATGCTTCACAAGCGGGCCCCGGCGGCCGCGCTGGGCAGCATGGCCGCTCATCGGTTCATGTACGGCCTGGTCATCGTCATGACGGTGATGCTCTACCGCTTCTACTTCACCTCCAACGTCGAGGCGGGCCTGAACGAGATCACCGGCGTGCTGGCGACCTCCGGCGTCGGCTTCTTCGTGGCCGCGCTCATCACCCCGTGGGCGACCGAGCGGTTCCGCCCCGAGGCGTGGATCCCCATCATGCTGGCGACGGGAGGGGTGCTGCTGCTGGCGCTCTGCCTGCCGTTCCAGCAGATCGGCTTCCTCGCCGCCGGCTTCGTCCTGGGCGTGACCGGGCAGAGCGTGAAGATCTGCGCCGACACGATCGTCCAGCGCGACGTCGAGGACGCCTACCTCGGCCGGGTGTTCTCCATCTACGACATGCTCTTCAACGGCATGCTCGTGCTGGCCGCCGTGGCCGCCGCGTCGCTGCTCCCGGCCAACGGCAAGTCCTACCCGGTGCTGCTGATCGCCTCCATCGGTTATGTCGTGAGCGCCGTGGTCTACCGCCTCGTCGTCGGAGTCACCACCCGCCCCACCCCCCAAGAAGCCACCCGCTGACCCACACCCCCGACCGGCGCCCGCAGGCGGACGCCCACCGACGCGGTGGCGTGCGGCGCGGTCAGGAGCGCAGTGCGGCCACGGCCGCGTTCATCGCCTCGGTGATGGCGGCGAGGTCGCCAGGACCGGCGCAGTAGGGCGGCATGGTGTAGATCAGGCGCCCGAAGGGGCGCAGCCAGACGCCGTGCTCCATCACGATGCCTTGGACCTTCTCCACCTCCACCGGATCGACGGTCTCTATGACGCCGATCGCCCCGAGGACCCGGACGTCGCGCACCCCTGGGGCTCCCGCGGCCGAGGCCAGCCCTTCGCCGAGGCCCGCCTCGATGCACTTGACCTCATCGCGCCAGGGCCGCTCGAGCAGCAGGGACAGAGAGGCGTCGGCGACCGCCGCGGCCAGCGGATTGGCCATGAAGGTCGGGCCGTGCATCAGCACACCGATGCGCTCGGCGACCTCGTCGGTGCACAGCGCCGCGGCCATGGTGAGGTAGCCACCCGTCAGCGCCTTGCCCACGCACATGATGTCGGGCCGGACGCCCGCGTGATCGCAGCCGAACAGCTCGCCCGTACGCCCGAGCCCCGTGGCGATCTCGTCGGCGATGAGCAGCAGGCCGTGCTCATCGGCCAGCTCGCGCAGCCGCCTCAAGTAGGCAGGGTGGTAGAAGCGCATGCCGCCCGCCCCCTGCACCACGGGTTCGACGATGATCGCCGCCAGCTCGCCGGCGTGCCGCTCGACCATCGCTTCGAGATGGCGCAGATAGCCCTCGTCGGGGACGGCTTCGGCGGAATCTCGGGACGTGCCGGGGCGCAGGCCGTAGTCGCCCGGTGGGCGGTCGGCGAAGACATGGACGGGCAGGACACCGGTGAACAGGTGGTGCATGCCGTTCACCGGATCGCAGACGGACATCGCCCCGAAGGTGTCGCCGTGGTAGCCGCCCTTCACGGTGAGCAGGCGGCTCTTGCCGGTGCACTGGAATGCCATCTTGATGGCGACCTCGACGGCCACCGAGCCGGAGTCGGCGAAGAAGACCTTCGGCAGGCCGGTCATCTCGGCCAGCCGCCGCGCGAGGCGGACGGCCGGCTCGTGGGTGAGGCCGCCGAACATGACGTGCGCCATGTCGCCGAGCTGGTCGCGGACGGCGGCGTCCAGACGGGGGTGACCATAGCCATGGATCGCCGCCCACCAAGAGGACATGCCGTCGATCAGCTCACGGCCGTCGTCGAGCGTCAGCCGCACGCCCTTGGCCCTGGTCACAGGATGGGCGGTGACGGAGGGAGATGCGGCGGCATAGGGGTGCCACAGGTGTCTCCGGTCGAGGGCTCGCAGGTTCTCGGCGTTCATGCGGCCACCTTAATCAGGCGTGCCGTCTCCGCCCGGGCGCACGCCGCGCCTGTGGACGACCGACCCCGGACATATCACACAAGCTGGGGATGAATGCCCCGGAAAACCCGGCAACCTGTGGATGACCAGCCTGCTTGGGCCCGGGCTTCCGCCGAGGCGTCGCCGGGGGCGGAGCCGCCGTCCACGACGTTGCCGACCGGAGGCGCCGCGCCAGGCCGCCCGTCGCGACCTGGCCTCCGGTCAGCCGGAGCCCGGGACGAGACCCTGTTCGCGACCCCAGTTCAGCAGGGCCTCCTTGGCGGCGTCCTTGCCGACGATGCCCTGGTCGAGACGCATGTCCAGCAGGTACTTGTACGCCTTGCCCACCACAGGGCCCGGTCCGACGCCCAGAACCTGCTGGATCTCGTTGCCGTCCAGCTCGGGCCGCATCTTCGCCAGCTCTTCCTCGTCGGCGAGGCGGGCGATGCGCTGCTCGAGGTCGTCGTAGGTGCGTGACAGGGCCTGGGCCTTGCGCTTGTTGCGGGTCGTGCAGTCGGCGCGGGTGAGCTTGTGCAGCCGCTCCAGCAGGTGGCCGCCGTCGCGGACGTACCGGCGCACGGCGGAGTCGGTCCACTCGCCGGTGCCGTAGCCGTGGAAGCGCAGGTGCAGCTCGACCAGCCGGGCGACGTCGGCGACGACGTCCTTGGGGAAACGCAGCTCGCCGAGGCGCTTCTTGGCCATCTGGGCGCCCACCACCTCGTGGTGGTGGAAGGAGACCCGGCCGGCCTCCTCGTACCGGCGCGTCTTGGGCTTGCCGATGTCGTGCAGCAGCGCCGCCCACCGGAGCACGCGGTCGGGCCCGGCGGCCTCCAGCGCGATGGCCTGCTCGAGCACGATGAGGGTGTGCTCGTAGACGTCCTTGTGGCGGTGGTGCTCGTCGATCTCGAGCCGCAGCTTGGGCAGCTCGGGCAGCACGTGGGCGGCCAGGCCGGTGTCGGTCAGGAGGCCGAGGCCCTCGCGGGGGCCGGCGCCGCAGATCAGCTTGTCCAGCTCGTCGCGGATGCGCTCGGCGGACACGATCTCGATGCGGTCTGCCATCGACGTCATGGCCGCGACGACCGCGGGGTCGACGGTGAAACCGAGCTGGGAGGCGAAGCGCGCCGCCCTCAGCATCCGGAGCGGGTCGTCGTCGAAGGACCGCTCGGGCGTGCCGGGCGTGCGCAGCGCCTTGGCGGCGAGGTCGGACAGGCCGCCGTACGGGTCGACGAACTCGTGCCCGGGCAGCCGCACGGCCATGGCGTTGACCGCGAAGTCCCGCCGCTCGAGATCGGCTTCGAGGGTCTCGCCGTAGACGACCTCGGGCTTGCGGGACTTGGGGTCGTAGGACTCGCTGCGGTAGGTGGTGATCTCAAGGACCCAGTTGCCCTTGCGCACGCCGACCGTTCCGAAGTCGATGCCGATGGTCCAGATGGAGTCGGCCCAGTCTCTGACGATTTCCAGCACCCGCTCCGGGCGCGCGTCGGTGGTCAGGTCAAGGTCGTTGCCGATGCGGCCGAGCAGGACGTCGCGAACCGAGCCGCCGACCACGGCGAGCTCGTGCCGCTGCGCGGCGAACAGTTCGCCGAGCTCGTCGACGACCGGAGCAATGCGCCGGAATAGGTCGGTCACTGCCCTCTGCTGACTAACGCTCAGATTTGAGACGGACAAGCTGGGTAGGTCCTTCGGTTACGGAAGCAAATCTCTGAGCTAGCCCTGGTGTGACCCGCCCGGGACACACCCCGAGCGATCACCAGGTTACGGTCGGTCGTAGATCCGTCGGGGGCACCCGGACAAGACAAGGAGCACGAGAGATGAAAGATGCCCTCGCGATCCATCGCTGGCTCCTGTCCCACCAGATCCACCATGAGATCGTACGGCTTCCCCGCGCCTTGACATGCGCCGACGACCTCCCGGCCATTCTCCACGCCGAGCCGTCCTCCTGCATTCGAGTGACGGTCTTCGAGGTCACGACCCGCAACCAGCGCGAGCCCGTGGCCGTGGTCACCACGGTCGCCTCGCCCCCTCGCCCGGGAGCCGTCGGAGCGCTTCTCGGCGCCCGCCGGGTGCGCCCGGCACCCGCGTTCCTGGTCAACTCGGCCACCGACTACGCCGCCACATGCGTGTCACCTCTGCTGCTTCCTCAGGAACTCACCGTCCTGATCGACGAGCAGTTGGCCGCCCCCGGCGACCCTGACGAGATGGTGTGCACCCCGACCGGCGAGCGGCGCACCGCCCTGCGCCTGAGGACCCTTGACCTGCTGTCTCTCACGCGGGGAAAGCAGGTGGACCTGCAATCACCGCGGCACAGGACGGTGCGCATGCCCGGCACCCGGGAGGTGCGGCAGGTGAGAGGCGCCCCACGCTGCGAATCGCCGCCCGCTCTGCTTTAGGCCATACCATTCTGGGCGTGCGCCCAACTCCACCCCTGGCCGGCACGTGATCCGCGGAGCCGCCCTGATCTTCGCCCTGACCGCCGCGTCCCTCACGACGCCGGCGGTCGTCACCGGTGCCTCGGCCGGTGCCGCAGGGACGGGCGCCGCGCAGGCCGTCGCGGTGACGCGAGCGCATTCCTCCGCGGGAGCTCCGGGCCAGGTCCTTCCGGCCCATGCCGGGGCCTCGACGCGGGCGCGCCCCGCCCACGCCGGGGCCGCCGCCACCGGGCGCCAGGAAACGCAGATCGTGATCAACTCGATCACGCCCCAGGCGCCGCGCGACCCGGCCTCCGAGGTGAAGATCTCCGGGGCCATCGCCAACACCGGCGCCACCACGCTCAACTCGCTCACGCTCCGCTTGCGCTTCTCCCGCCAGCCGTTCGCCACCCGCGCCGAGATGCAGGCGTTCGCCGCTGGTGGCCCGATGCTCGACTCCTCACGCGAGTCCCTGGTGGTCGGCCAGTTGGTGGCCTCCCAGAAGGTCCCCTTCGAGTTCGCCACCACGCCGGCCGAGCTGGGCATGTACCGCTTCGGCGTCTATCCCCTCACGGTCGAGATCATCGACGTGACGGGGCGGCAGCTGGCCGCGCAGAGGACGTTCCTGCCGTACGCCCCCCGAGACCAGCAGGTCGCCCGCACGAAGATCGCCTGGGCGCTCCCCATCGTCGACCAGCCCCATCGCGGCGACGACGCCACCTTCGTCGACGACGGCCTGCACGACGCTGTCGCCGACGCGGGCCGTCTGGGCAAGATCCTCAAGATCGCCGAAACCTCCACCAAGGGGGTCAACTGGTTCGTCGACCCGGCGGTGCTCGACGACGCGCAGGCCATGGCGAAGGGGTACACGCTCAAGTCCGGCGACAAGAGAACGGCCCGGCCGGGCGACCAGACCGCCTCGCAGTGGCTGCAGCGCCTGCGCACGGCTCTGCAGGACGTCCCCGTCTCCGCCGTCCCCTACGCCGACCCCGACATCGCGGCGGTCAACCACCACGGTCTGGACGCCACCACCGGCATCGCGCTCAAACAGGGCGCCGCCGTCGCCACCGCGCTGCTCGGCAAGCAGGTCACCACCGCCGTCAACTGGCCGGCGGCCGGGGTCATCGACCGCGACGCGCTCGACGTCCTGGCCGTCGGCGACGTGCGCACCGTCCTGCTGAACGCCTCCGCCCTCCCGCCGAGCGTCCCGATCACCTACACGCCCGACGCCGCCGCCACGGTGGACACCGTGCGACGGCCGGTGCGCGCGCTGCTGGCCGACCCGGTGCTGAGCGAGCTGATCGGCACGACCGGCACTTCCGCGCCGGGCGTGACCGCCCTCACCACCCAGCGCTTCCTCGCCGAGACCGCGATGATCAGCGCCGAGCGTCCCACCGAGTCGCGCTCGGTCGTGGCGGCGCCCGCACGACGGTGGAACCCCGACCCCGCGTTCGTCACCGCGCTGCTGAAGACGGCGGCCTCGGCCCCCTGGCTCAAGCCCGTCTCCCTGAGCTCGGTCAAGCCCTCGGCCAAGACCGCGGTGCCCCGCGCCGACCTGCTGTACAGCGACAAAGACCGGCAGGCCGAGCTGAACCGGGCCTACATCGGCGGCGTGAGGCAGCTCAGCAGGCGCGCCGAGCTGACCGCCACCATCACCGCGGACCACCGCCGGGTCTTCGACACCGCCCTGCTCCGCGCCGCCTCGACCGCGTGGCGCGGTCGCACCGGCGCCGCCGGGCCGCTGCTCAAGCAGGTCGACACCGCCGTGACCACGCGCACCGAGGACATCTCGATCACCAACGGGGAGGGGCGGGCGCTCGCCGGAAAGAACGGCATCGTGCCGATCAGCATCCGCAACGACCTGGGCGACCAGGACGTCACGATCGGCGTCCGCATCACCTCGGGCGACCCCAAGCTGCTCACCATCGGCGCCTTCGAGTCGCCCGTCACGATCAGTCCGGGCAAGACCCGTCCGATCGACATCCCGATGACCGCCAACGGCAGCGGCGAGACGACGGTCAAGGTGCAGCTCATCACCGCGAGCGGCATACGCTACGGCGCTCCCGTCGAGATCACCGTGCGCACCACGGGCTACGCCGCCATCGCACTGGTCATCGTGGGCGCCGCCGTGGCGGTGATGCTCGCCGCCGTGCTGCTGCGCGTCGCCCGGCGCCGCGCACGCAAGATCGTAAAAGCGCGTGACGCGGCGCGCAACGTGCCGCGCGCCGTCCCCGAACCGGCACAGCAGCGAGAGGGTCCTTCATGAGCCGGATGTTGCGCGCGAGCGCGATCATGGCCGCGGGCACCATGGTGTCCCGCCTGACCGGCTTCGTGCGTACGGCGGTGCTCGCCTCGGCGATCGGCGTCGCCGCCCTGGGCGACGCCTACAACATCGCGTACACGATCCCGTTCATCCTGTTCGACCTCCTCATCGGCGGCGTGCTCAGCAGCGTGATCGTCCCGATGATCGTCAAGGCGCAGAAGCACGACCCCGACGGCGGCCGCGCCTACGAGCAGCGGCTGATGACCGTGGCCACGCTGGCGCTGATCGCGATCGCGGTCGTCGGCGTGCTGTGCGCTCCGCTGCTGGTCGGGCTGCTCACCACCGACCTGTCCCCGCGCGACGCCGAGGTCGCCACCACGCTCGCGCGCTACATCCTGCCCCAGATCGCGTTCTTCGGCGTCGGCGCGATCGCCGGCGCCATCTTGAACACCCGCGACCGGTTCGCGGCGCCCATGTGGGCGCCCGTGCTGAACAACGTCGTGGTCATCGGGGTCGGGCTCCTGTACCACCTGGTCAGCCGCACCGGTGCGAACATCGGCGCGGTCACCGGCTCCGACCTGCTCCTGCTCGGGCTCGGCACCACGGCGGGCATCGTCATCCAGTCGATCGTCCTGGTGGTCGCGGTGCACCGCGTGGGGTTCAGGTTCGTCCCGCGGTTCGACCTGCGCAACGCCAGGCTCGGCGAGATGGGCAGGGCGGGCGTGTGGACGCTCGCGTTCGTCGGGTTCAACCAGGTCTCCTTCATCGTGACGACGAACCTCGCGACCGGCGCCACCGCCAAGGCCGGGGCCGAGCACGTCGCCGGCATCGCCTCTTACAGCTACGCCTTCCAGCTCTTCCAGCTGCCCTACGGCATCATCGCCGTCTCGGTGATCACCGCGATGCTGCCGCGCATGAGCCGGTACGCGCACGAGGGCGAGTACGGAGCCATCCGCGACGAGTTCGCCTCGGGGGTGCGCCTGGTGGCGTGCGTGATCGTGCCGTGCGGGCTGCTGCTCATGGTCCTCGGCCCGGCGGTGACGGTGCTGATCTTCGGGCACGGCAGCACCTCGGTCGAGGACGCCGTGAACATGGGCAACGTCCTGCAGGTGTTCGGGCTGGCGCTGGTGCCGTTCTCGATCTACCAACTGCTGCTGCGCGTGTTCTACAGCTTCGGCGACACCCGCACCCCCGCGTTCATCGCCGCCGGGAACGTCGCCGTGAACGCCACCGTCAGCTACGTCCTGTACCTCACGCTGCCGCCGCAGCTCATCGTCATGGGGCTCGCGGCGGCGCTCACCGCGGCGTACGTGGTCGGCGGGACGGTCGCCTGGACGCTGGCGAGCCGCAAGGTGGGCGGCGGGCTCGGCGGCCGCATCGTCGCCTCCGGGCTGTCGCGGATGTACGTCGCGGCCATCCCGGCCGCCGTGATCGCGCTCGCCGCCCTGTGGGCGACCAAAGAACTGGCCGGCGTCACGCCGCTGAGCTCGGCGATCATGCTGGTGGCGGGCGGCGGGCTCGGCGGGGCCCTCTACCTGCTCACCTCGCATCGCATGCGCATCGCGGAGATCAGCTCGATCATTGGACTTGTGGCGGGGCGGGTAGGCCGCTAGTCATAGGTAACCCGGAAGTCCGGTTCGCCCGTGTTCAAAGGGCAACACGGACGATGGCCGCTCCGGACTACGATGGTGCCCGGCGCATGGTCACGATCGCGCGCCACCGGCTGACGATGAGCAGGAGGGGCGTGGGGTCATTCGCACGGACATCGCCCGCGACCAGGGAGAGGATCACCTCATGAGCGCCCCGGCCGTGGAGCCCGGCGGCCGTCTGGCCGACCGGTTCCGCCTGGAAGACCGCGTCAGCGAGTCGGGTGGCGCCACCCTGTGGAAGGCCATCGACGAGGTGCTCGCGCGGCCCGTCTGCGTCCTCACGCTGGACCCCGACTTCGAACGCGTCTCCGAGGTGGTCACCGCCGCCCGCCGGGCCAGCCGCCTGACCGATCCCCGGCTCACTCAGGTCTTCGACGCCGCCGAGGAGAACGGCCAGGCGTACGTGGTGAGCGAGTGGGTCACCGGAGAGACCCTGACCGACATGGTGTCCTCCGGCCCCATGGCGCCCGAGCGGGCCGCCGCGCTGGTGGCCGAGGCCGCCGAGGCGGTCGCGCACGCCCACGAGTCCGGTCTGGCCCACCTGTGCCTCACCCCCGACCGCCTCATCTGGACCGCCGGCAGCACCGTCAAGCTGCTCGGGCTGGCCGTCGACGCCTCTCTGAGCGACATCGAGAGCGACAACGCCGCCCGCGAGGACGCCCAAGGGCTCGGCCGCCTGCTGTACACCGCGCTGACGGGCCACTGGCCGGGCGACGAGGACGTCGACCTGCCTCAGGCCCCGCTCGACGACGGGAAGATCTGCACGCCGCGCCAGGTCACGGCGGGTGTTCCCGGTTTCCTCGACGCCATCACCTGCCGCGCCCTGCTGCAGGAGCCGCGGCGCGGCCTGCCGGCGCTCGCGACGCCCGCCGCGGTGGCCGAGGCGCTCGCCGAGGTGCCGAGGCCCGCGCCCGTGCCGGTGTCGGCGACGCCTCCCGCGGTCAGCCTGCGCTCGGAGGCGCCGGTCGACACCGAGCCGCCCCGCCAGAACCACACCACCGCGCACCAGCGACCTCCCATGGGAGGCATGCCCCGCCGGTCGGGCAGCATGGCCGGCCGAGCCATGATCACCATCGTGGTCGTGCTGGTCATCGTGGCGGTCGGCATCGGCGCGTGGACCTTGGGCCAGACCCTCGGCAAGCGGCAGTCTCCCGCCGTCGCCACCTCCTCCCCCGCGCAGGCGCCACAGCCGAAGATCACCACGGTGAGGCCGGCGAGCGCCAACGGGTTCGACCCGCTGAGCACCGACCATTCCGAGCACCCCGAGTGGGCCCACCTGGCCATCGACGGCAAGCCGTCCACCGAGTGGCACACCGACAAGTACAACAGCGCCGAGCTCGGCGGGCTTAAAAAGGGCGTCGGCCTCATCGTGGAGCTCGGCAAGTCGACGCCGGTCGCCGATGTGGTGGTCTCGCTGGGGGACACGCCGGGGTCCAGCATCGAGTTGCGAATCGGCGACTCAGCGGACCTCGGTGCGCTGAAAACGGCCGCCAAGCAGGAGAATGTCTCCGGCACGGTGACCCTCACACCAGACAAGGCCACAAGCGGTCGGTACGTTTTGATCTGGTTTACGCGCCTTCCGGCCTTTGAGGGGAAGTTTCGTGGCACCATCTATGACGTAGTGGTGCACTCTCCCGGATCGGCATAACAGGACACGCGTTGTGAACCTTCCTCCCGATAGCCCGCCGGCGGCTCAGCACGCCGCACGGTCCGCGTTGTCCGACGCCGACCTGCTGACGAGCCATATCGGCGGCGATCCACACGCTTTCAGTGAGATCGTCCGGCGCCATCGCGACCGCATGTGGGCGGTGGCTCTGCGCACGCTCGGTGACCCCGACGAGGCGGCCGACGCCGTACAGGACGCCTTCGTCTCCGCCTACCGCAAGGCCGACAGTTTCCGCGGCGAAGCGGCGGTGACCACCTGGCTCCACCGCATCGTCGTGAACGCCTGCCTCGACCGCATGCGCCGCAAGTCGATCCGCCCGGTCGCCGACGACGAACTCGTCGAGGCCGCCGAGCGGGACACGCCGGTACCCGACCAGACCGGAGATCGCGACGTCTCCATGGAGGTCACGGCCGCCCTCAAGTTGCTCCCGGCCGACCAGCGCGCCGCGTTGGTGCTGGTGGACATGATGGGGTACTCGGTCGAGGACGCCGCTCAGGTGCTCGGTGTGCCGACCGGCACCGTCAAGAGCCGTTGCGCACGGGGACGCGCCAAACTTGCCCCGATTCTTTCCCATCTGCGGAACCGTTCGGACCTATCTCGCGTCTCATCCGCGAAGGGAGCAGAACTTCGTGACGGGTGATACGCACTACGATATGGAGATCCTTGCCGAGTTGGCAGAGGGTCTTCTCGACGGCGCCACGGCCGCGCGGGTCCGCGAGCATCTCGCGGTATGCGATCCCTGCGGGGAGAGCCTCGCCGACCTGGCCGCGGTCCGCGAGATGCTCGCGGGAGTGCCGGTGCCCGCGATGCCGATGGGCGTCGCGCTCCGCATCGACAAGGCACTGGGCGCCGAAGCCGAGACCAGGCGGTCCAGCGGCGGGCTCCGGCTCGACGAGGCGCCCGACTGGGACCGCATCATGGCCGACTCCCCCTGGGAGACCTCGCCGGCCTCTCCTTGGGAGACCACGCCCGAGCCGCCTATGACGGTTCCGGCGTCACCGCTGCGGGCGATACCCGCGGCGACCGCCGAGCCGTTCGCACCGCCGGTTCCAGAACCGCAGGAGGTCGTGCGCCTCGGCGTCGTGGCCGACGACGGCACGGTCGTCCCCGCGAGACGCCGCCGCAAGGCGTCCCGGCGGCAGGGCTGGAGAATGCCCGCGGTGGCGAGCGTGGCGGCGGCGACCGTCCTCGGTGTCGCAGGGTTGTCGGCGAGCCTGCTGTCGGCCTCGGGTCCCGGTGGGGGGACGGGAAGCGGTCCGGTCATCGCCTTGGACATCCCCACGACGGCGTCGGCGGTGCCCAGCCGGGTGCCGCAGCCCACCGTGACCACGGGGTCGGCTCCGAGCTATGTGATCGGCAAGAGCGACTTCAACTACTCCAACGCGGTGCTCAGCGGTCCGCTGGCGACCTACGTCGGCGCCTACGGCCCGGGTTCCACCGGCGACGCCTCAGGCGACCCTGGGGTGGTGCGGTGCATCACCCGCATCTCCGAGCAGGTGGGAGACCAGTTGGGCTCGCGGAAGAACCCCAACCCGATCGGCGTCGACCAGGCGTTCTACCAGGGCAGTGAGGCCACAGTGATGGCCTTCTGGAAGAATCGTCTGCACAATGCCGTGTGGGTGTACGTCGTGGACGACAACTGCCGCAACATGCGGCCGCCGTCGGTGAGCCGCTGGCAGTAGGCAGGAATCGCAGGGAGGGACGTCCCGTCCCTCCCGGATCAGTGTCGAACAAGTCCTCCGCGGGTCCCCGCGGAGGGCTTTTTCTTGTGGAAGGCGCGGCTTTCCTGGGGTGGGAATCCCGGACGCCTAGGATCTGTTGACGCCACTGGCATCCACGAACGGGTTACCAGAGCCGGACAGCGTGCGGCGACGCACATCGGCGATCAGCCGGGACACCATGCGCAGAAAGGCGAGAGGCGTGAGCGACGTCCGTAATGTGATCATCATTGGGTCCGGCCCGGCCGGTTATACGGCGGCGGTCTACGCGGCGCGCGCCGATCTCAACCCTCTCGTGTTCGAGGGATCCGTCACCGCCGGTGGCGCGCTCATGAACACGACCGAGGTCGAGAACTTCCCCGGCTTCCCGGACGGCATCATGGGTCCGGAACTGATGGACAACTTCCGCAAGCAGGCCGAGCGCTTCGGCGCCGAGCTGGTCGCGGACGATGTCGTCGAGGTCGACCTGACCCGGACGCCCAAGGTCGTCAAGACCGCGACCGAGACCCACCTGGCCAAGACGGTCATCGTCGCCACCGGCTCGGGATACCGCGAGCTCGGTCTGCCGAACGAGAAGCGGCTGTCCGGCCGCGGCGTCTCCTGGTGTGCCACCTGCGACGGCTTCTTCTTCCGTGACCAGGACATCGTGGTCGTCGGAGGCGGCGACACCGCCATGGAGGAGGCCACCTTCCTCAGCCGCTTCGCCAGGACGGTCACCGTGATCCATCGCCGTTCCGAACTGCGCGCCAGCAAGATCATGCAGGACCGCGCCTTCGCGAACGAGAAGATCCGCTTCCTCTGGGACAGCCAGGTCGTCGACGTCGTCGGAGACACCCGGGTGTCCGGGATCAAGGTCAGCAACGTCGTCACCGGCGAACAGACCGAGCTGGCCGTGGGCGGCATGTTCGTCGCCATCGGACACGACCCGCGCAGCGAGCTGTTCAAGGGCCAGCTCAAGCTGGACGACGAGGGCTACATCAAGGTCGACGGGCAGAGCACCAGGACCAACCTGGACGGCGTCTTCGCCTGCGGCGACGTCGTCGACCACACCTACCGCCAGGCCATCACCGCCGCGGGCACCGGCTGCGCGGCGGCGATCGACGCCGAACGGTGGCTCGCGGACAGCGCCGACACCGTCGCGACCGCCACCAGTTCGACCGCCACCAGTTGACCGTCACCGCAACCCGCCAAAAGTCAAGGGGAGAACATCGTGGGCGACATCAAGTCCGTAACCGACGCCACCTTCGAGGCCGAGGTGCTCAAGAGCGACAAGCCCGTGCTCGTCGACTTCTGGGCCGAGTGGTGCGGCCCGTGCCGGCAGGTCGCGCCGATCCTGCAGGAGATCGCGGCCGAGCACGCCGACAAGCTCACCATCGTCAAGATCAACATTGACGAGAACCCGGCGACCCCGCGCGACTATGGCGTGCTCCAGATCCCGACCCTGAACGTCTACAAGGGTGGAGAGGTCGTGAAGCAGATCATCGGAGCCAAGCCGAAGGCCATGCTGCTCCGCGAGCTCGACGGCGTCATCTAGAAGCCCCTGCGACTCGCGCCATCGGCGACCGGGCGAGCCGTACCACCCCGCCGCCTCCTTCCGGGCGGCACGCCCACCCAGCGGAGCCCTTCGCGCCACCGGCGCGGAGGGCTCTGTGTCGTTCGCGGGCGCCGATGGTCGCCGGGCGGAGCTGAGATCACCCTCAGACGGGGCGAAGGGCGCGTTCTGGGCTCATGGAGCCCAGCAGACGCTCCAGCGCCACCTCGACGTCCTCGCGCCATGAGGCCGCGGTCTTGAGCTCCAACCTCAGCCGCGGGAATCGCAGATGGGGGCGTACCGTCTTGAACCCCACGGCCAGCAAATACTCGGCGGGCATGACGCAGCCCGGTTGCTCCCATTTGAGGTCACCGAACGCCTCGATCGCCCGAACTCCGCGCCGCGTCAGGTCTTTCGCCACCCCCTGGATCAGCATGCGGCCGAGCCCGCCGCCGGAGAATTCCGGGATGATGTGCGCGGTCATCAGCAGGACGGCGTCCGCGCTGACCGGAGAGGTGGGGAAGGCCACCGAGCGTGGCACGTAAAGCGGCGGCGCGTAGAGCACGAAACCGGCCGGAACCCCGTCGACGTAGCAGATCTTGCCGCAGCTGCCCCACTCGAGCAGGGTCGCCGAGATCCACGCCTCCTTCTCCAGCTCTGGATCGCCGGCCATCTGCGCACGCTCACCGCTGACCGGGTCGAGCTCCCAGAAGACACATCGCCGGCAGCGGCGCGGCAGATCATCAAGGTTGTCCAGCGTGACGTTGACCAGCCGACGCGACACCTCGTCCCCCAATCCTTGCGAGACCACGCGAGTCATGGCGGAAATGCGCACGAATCACGGCGTCTCCAAACTGGCATGGTAGCCGAGTGAAAGGGGATAGGCGGGTCCTGCCGTCCGAACTTCCCCCGCCAGTCGCCGTCACTGGCGCCGTCACTGGCGCCGTCCTGTCGCGGCCGGAGGACCGCCGAGAATCTCCGAGCAGGGCGAAGACCACGCCGAGCCCGTGAGAGCCACTCCGGACCGCCGCCGGCGTTCCCCGGAGATGCCTCCACCGGCGATTCGCCGAGGGCCGAGGCGGCTTGGGCGGGGAGCCTCCGCGCACCCCGGAAGAGGGAAAGCGCACCCCAGAAATCCCGGTCGAAATGCCGGAAGAAGAACCTGGAGTGAGTAATTCGGGGAAGCGTTCGAGGTCTCTGCCGTAGTCTGGTCACTCCGCAACAAACCTGGCTCGGCTATGCCCTAGGAGGTGGACCGTGACGGAAGAGCAGGATCACGGTCGGAGGACGGCGACCCACGGGTCGCGCATCGACGCCTACATCGATCGGTACGCCGCACGCGCGGCCGGCATGGTGGCCTCCGAGATCCGAGCTCTTTTCGCCGTCGCATCGAGGCCCGAGGTGGTCTCGCTGGCCGGCGGCATGCCGTACGTCACGGCCCTCCCCCTCGACACCGTCGGCGAGATCGTCGCCGACCTGGTGGCCCATCGCGGCACCGTGGCCCTGCAGTACGGCTCCGGCCAGGGCGATCCTCACCTGCGCGAGCAGATCTGCGAGGTCATGCGCCTGGAGGGCATCGAGGCCGGCCCCGACGACGTCGTCGTCACTGTCGGTTCCCAGCAGGCCCTCGACCTGATCACGCGCATCTTCATCGACCCGGGCGACGTGGTCCTCGCCGAAGGCCCCTCCTACGTCGGCGCCCTGGGCACGTTCGCCGCCTACCAGGCGTCCGTGGTGCACGTCGCCATGGACGACGAGGGGCTCATCCCCGAAGAGCTCTCCGCGACCATCGACGCGCTGGCACGCGAAGGCCGCCGCATCAAGTTCCTCTACACCGTGCCGAACTTCCAGAACCCCGCCGGGGTCACGCTCAGCGCCGCACGCCGCCACCAGGTCTTGGAGATCTGCCACAGGGCCGATGTGCTGGTGGTGGAGGACAACCCGTACGGCCTGCTGGGCTTCGACGGCGACCCCATGCGGGCGTTGCGGGCGGACGACCCGGACGGCGTGGTCTATCTCGGTTCGTTCTCCAAGACGCTGGCCCCCGGCTTCCGCGTCGGCTGGGCGCTGGCCCCGCACGCCGTCCGGGACAAGCTGGTGCTGGCCATGGAGTCCGCCGTCCTGTCGCATTCGAGCTTCTCGCAGCTGGCCGTCGGGCAATACCTGGCGAGCCAGCCGTGGCGCGAGCAGATCAAGTCGTTCCGCGAGCTCTACCGCGAGCGGCGTGACGCCCTGCTCGGCGCGATGGAAGCGCTCATGCCGCCCGGCTGCGTCTGGACGCGGCCCGCCGGCGGGTTCTTCGTCTGGATGACGCTGCCCGAAGGGCTCGACTCCAAGGCGATCCTGCCCCGAGCCGTCGCCGAGCGGGTGGCGTTCGTGCCCGGCACGGGTTTCTACGCCGACGGCTCCGGCGCGCGACACATGCGCCTGTCGTACTGCTACCCCGAGCCCGACCGCATCCGTGAGGGTGTCCGCAGGCTGTCCGGAGTGATCCAGCAAGAACTGCTCATACGCGACACGTTCGGCACCGGGTCCGCCCCCGCCCACGGTGGGGTGGACACCCCCGGCCCCGACCTAGCCTGAAAGACGACGTGCGGCAGGCGCCTCCCCCGGCAGGGGTGGCGCCTGCCCTTTGAAGAGCGAGCGGTAGAAAGGTCCTCGATGAGCGATCTCGGTCATGTGCTGGTACTTGCGGGCGGGCTGTCCTACGAGCGCGAGGTCTCCCTGCGCTCGGGTCGTCGCGTGAGCGAAGTGCTTCGTGCGTCCGGGGTCGACGTCGAGACGCGGGACACCGACGCGAGCCTCGTTCCCTCCGTCCTGGCCGATCCTCCGGACGTGGTGTTCGTGACGCTGCACGGCGGCAGCGGCGAGGACGGCGCCATCCGCTCGGTGCTCGAACTGCTCGACCTGCCGTACGTGGGCGCCGCGCCTGAGGCCTGTCGCATCGCCTTCGACAAGCCGACGGCCAAGACGATGGTCCGCTCGGTCGGCGTCCGCACGCCCGACGCCGTCGTGCTCCCCAAAGAGACCTTCCACGACCTCGGCGCGTCGGCCGTGCTCGGCCGCATCATCGACCGGCTCGGCCTGCCGCTGTTCGTCAAGCCGTCGCACGGCGGGTCGGCGCTGGGCGGTTCCATCGTCCGCAAGGCCGACGAACTGCCCGCGGCCATGGTCGGATGCTTCGCCTACGGCGACACGGCGCTGGTCGAGCAGTACGTCGAGGGCGTGGAGGTCGCGGTCTCGGTGATCGACCTCGGGGACGGGCCCACCGCCCTGCCGCCGGTCGAGATCGTCGCCGACGAGGGCGTGTACGACTACTCCGCGCGCTACACGGCGGGGCGCACCGAGTTCTTCGCGCCGGCGCGGCTCAGGCCGGAGGTCGCGGAGGCGTGCGCTCAGCTCGCCGTCACCGCGCACACGGCCCTCGGGCTGCGCGACCTCTCCCGCACCGACATCATCGTCGACGCCAAGGGGCAGCCGCACTTCCTGGAGGTCAACGTCGCCCCCGGGATGACCGAGACATCCCTGATGCCGATGGCCGTGGAGGCCGCAGGAGAGGACCTCGGCGCCATCTGCCGCGGCCTTCTCCACGCCGCCGTCAAGCGCGCCCGCTGACCACCCTCCCGGCCGGCTCCATCGCGGCCCGCCGCGCTCAGCCGCTCTGTCACAGCGTCGCTCTACCGCTCCAGGACTTCCTGGAGCGGCCCGGCCCGCGGGTGGCGAGGTCCGCGGCGTAGCCTTGCGGCGTGATCGAACAGCTTTACTCCAAGAGCTTCGCGAGCGACAACCACGCCGGAGCCCATCCCGCCGTCATCGAGGCCGTGACCGCCGCCAACACCGGCGACGCCCCCGCGTACGGCGACGACGCCTGGACCGGCGCGCTGGCCGAGCAGGTGCGCGCCGAGTTCGGTGACCACGCCACGAGCCTGGTCGTGCTCAACGGCACCGGCGCCAACATGCTCTCCCTGAGCATGATGCTGGGACGCCGGTACGAGGCGATCATCTGCCCGGAGACGGCGCACATCGCCACCCACGAGACGGGAGCCAGCGAGCGGGTGCTCGGAGTCAAGCTCGTCACCGTCCCGACGCGGGACGGGAAGCTGACTCCCGCCGACATCACCGCGCGGCTCGGCGGGCGAGGCAACATCAGCGAGGTGCAGCCGCGCGTCGTGTCCATCTCACAGGTCACCGAGCTCGGCACCTGCTACACCGCCGACGAGGTCGCCGCGATCGCCCGCACCGCTCACGACAACGGCCTGCTGCTCCACATGGACGGAGCCCGCCTGGCCAACGCCGCCGCCCACCTCGGCTGCTCACTGCGCGAACTGACCACCGAGGCCGGGGTGGACGTGCTCAGCTTCGGGGCGAGCAAGAATGGCGCCGCCGTCGGGGAAGCGGTGATCGTCCTGCGCCCGGACCTCGCGGAGGCCGGACCGTACCTCCGGCGACAGACGCTTCAGCTCGCCTCCAAGATGCGCTTCGTCTCGGCCCAGGTTTCCGTGCTGCTGACCGGCGAGCTGTGGCGGCGCAACGCCGAACACGCGAACGCGATGGCACGCCGGCTCGCCGAGAGCGTCGCAGATGTCCCTGGGCTGAGCATCACGTGGCCGGTCGAGTCCAACGCCGTCTTCGCCTCACTGCCGGCCGAGGTGATTCCCGAGCTCCAGGCGCGTTACCTGTTCCACGTGTGGGACGCCTCGCTCGGCATCGTCCGCTGGATGACGGCGTTCGACACCTCCCCCGAAGATGTGGACACCTTCGCCGCCGACATCCGCCAGGCCCTCAAGGCCGCGACCTCCTGACCGCGCGCCGGGAACCGCTGCCCCTGACCATGGCCAGGCATCGCCGCCTTCCGGCCGCACGCCAGGAACCGCTGCCTCGTGGCCCGGTACGCAAGACCGGCCCAGCGGCCACCCGGCTCCGGCATCACGTTTCACGTGAAACATGCGGCAGGTTGGCGGTCGCCTTCTGGCGTCCAAACGACCGGCCTCGACCATGACATCGATCCACCGTTTCACGTGAAACACGTCGCGCGCGGGTCGTCCTTCAGGGTCGACCCCGCCACGCCCGAGGCCGGGCCTGTTTCACGTGAAACACCGCATCTCCTTGTCCCCCTTCGCTGCGCCGAGGAAGGGGTGAGCTATCCCTCAACGGCGCGAGGACATGCGCGGTCGACGTGACGGACGCGCGGGGTTGCGCACCCTCGCCGTTCGCCGAAGAAAGACCCAGGTGTCCCCTCAGCGGCGCGAGGACGTGCGCGATCGACACGACAGACCTGAGGGGCGTGCACGCTCTCGTCGTATCGCCGCTCCGGCGGCGGCAGGGGTATCAGGGAGCCTTCGAGTGCCGACCACCGAACGCTCCTCGGAGAGCCGGACGGCAGAGACGGCCCGAGAGCCGGACCTCAAACGGCCTGAAGGCCAGGCGGTCGGGGCGGTCTCCGGAGGGACAGCTCCGGAGGGACAGCTCCGGAGGGACAGCTCCGGAGGGTCTCTCTTCGGGGGGCAGTCTCCGGAGTCGGTCTCGGAGGTCGGTCTTCGGAGGGTCAGTCTTCGGGGGCGTAGATGACGGTGGCGGCTTCGGGGGCCATGGCGCCGATGATGCGTTCGAGGTCGTCCATCGTGGCGAACTCCACGACGATGCGGCCCTTGTGGCGACCGAGGTCCACCTTGACGCGGGTCTCGAAATGGTCGGACAGCCGGTGGGCGAGATGTGCCAGGACCGGCTCGGGGGCGTCCTTCACACGGCGCGCCCGGGGCGCGGGGGCCGCGGTCGCCTCGCCCATGGAGACGATCTCCTCCACGGTGCGCACGGACAGCCCCTCGGCGAAGATGCGGTTCGCGAGGTGCTCCTGTGCCGCCGGATCGCTGAGCCCGAGCAGCGCCCGCGCGTGGCCCGCGCTGATCGTGCCGGCCGCCACGCGTGTCTGGACGCTGGCGGGCAGGTTGAGCAGGCGCAGAGTGTTGGTGATGTGCGAGCGGGAACGTCCGACCCGCTGGGCGAGCTGCTCGTGCGTCGCGCCGAAGTCGTCCAGGAGCTGACGGTAGGCCGCGGCCTCCTCCAGCGCGTTGAGCTGCTCCCGCTGGAGGTTCTCGATGAGCGCCTCGCGGAGCATCTCGTCGTCCTGGGTGCTCCGGACGATCGCGGGGATCTCCGTCATGCCCAGCAGCTTCGACGCGCGCCAGCGCCGCTCCCCCATGATCAGCTCGTAGCGTCCATCGCCCGCGGCGCGCACCACGATGGGCTGGAGGAGCCCGACCTCGCTGATGGAGTCGGCGAGCTCGCGGAGCGCGTCCTCGTCGAAGATGTCCCTGGGCTGCCGTGAGTTCGGGATCACCGAGCTGAGCGGGATCTCCAGGAAGTACGCCCCCGCGACCGGCTTCGGCCCGTCATCGACGACCGGCGGGGCTTGCTCGACCGACCCCGCCGGGCTCGGCGCCTCGACGACCGGCCCGTTGGGGATCAGGGCCGCGAGCCCCTTCCCCAATCCACCACGCCTCTGCTGAGCCACGACTCCTCCTCGCCCAACGCCTCGCCTGCGCGGAGACGGTCACCACCGGCACCGCCTCTGTCGCCGCGTATTCCTCGAATTCGGTCTTGATCGGCCGGAACCCGGCGCGGGACGCTCCACAGGAGGGTACCGCTGCCGGAGGGGGTCAGCTTCCCGCCACGGCCGCGGCACGGAAGGCGATCTCTCGCGCCGCCTCCATGTACGCCAGGGCGCCGCTGGAGCCCGCGTCGTAGGTCAGCACGGACTGGCCGTAGCTGGGCGCCTCGGACACCCGGACACTCCGCGGGATGACCGTGTTGAGGACGGTGTCACCGAAGTGGGACCGAACTTCGTCGGCCACCTGCGACGCCAGCCGCGTGCGGCCGTCGTACATCGTGAGCAGGATGGTCGAGACCTTGAGCTTCTGGTTGAGGTGGACGCGGACCAGCTCGACGTTCTGCAGGAGCTGGCTGACGCCTTCCAGCGCGTAGTACTCGCACTGGATGGGGATCATGACCTCCTCGGCCGCGACCATGGCGTTCACGGTGAGCAGACCGAGCGACGGCGGGCAGTCGATGAGGATGTAGTCCAGGTCGACCGCGTCGAAGGCCTCCAGCGCCCGCTTGAGCCGCGCCTCGCGGGCGACCAGCGACACCAGCTCGATCTCGGCGCCGGCCAGGCCGATGGTCGCCGGAGCGCAGTACAGGTTGGGCATGTCGGGCACCGGGCTGACGATCTCTTTGAGCGGCAGGTCCTCGACCAGCACCTGGTAGACCGAGGGAATGTCACCGCGGTGTTCGACGGACAGCGCGGTGGAGGCGTTGCCCTGAGGGTCGAGGTCGACGACGAGCACACGCTGGCCGTGCATCGACAGCCCCGCCGCGAGGTTGACCGCCGTCGTCGTCTTGCCGACACCGCCCTTCTGGTTGGCGATGGTGATGATCCGCGGCTTCGGGGGACGCGGCCAGTCCCCCTCCTGCAGGGAGGACGAATAGCCGATCGAAGCGGCGGCCACCGGAGCTGATGGAGTTGTTTCACGTGAAACCACTGAGCTGAGCGCCTCTCGGACCAGCGGCGAATCGCCGGGGTTAAGGGGGGACTGAGACACGGTCGTCGTCCTTTCAACCGGCGGGGCGGCATCAGGGGAGATCGGCCAGCCGAGACCTGAGGGCCTTCCGCTTGTGGCGGAGACATGACCAGCGGGCCATCCAAGGCCGCCTGCCGTATCCGGCATAACCGTCACCTCTTCCGTCGGCGCCGCGCACCCTGCGCACTTCGAGCTGGCGAGCGTCCGGCGACCACCCGGACGAGAGTCGCGGGCGGATCGACCTTACCGCGCCCGACCGTGACAAGTTCGGCAGAACGCACCCCGTAGGTCTCCAATTGCCGTGTCGCGTCGTCGAGTTCCTCTGCGGCGCGTTCCCCCTTCATCGCAAGGAGCTGTCCGCCTTCGCGCAGGAGGGGCAGAGACCAGGCGAGCAGGCGGTCGAGCGGCGCGACGGCGCGCGCGGAGGCCACGTCGAAGACCCGCTTGCCCACCAGTTCTTCGGCGCGTCCGCGAAGCACCTCGACGTTGTCCAGCTTGAGCTCCTCAACGCACTCCTCCAGGAACGTCGTCCTGCGCAGGAGCGGCTCAAGAAGGGTCACGCTCACATCGGGCCGCACGATCGCCAGCACGATGCCGGGCAGCCCGGCTCCGGAACCGATGTCGACCAGGTGCGCGTCCTCGGGCACCGCCTCGGCCACCACGGCGCAGTTGAGCAGGTGCCGGTCCCAGATGCGCGAGACCTCCCTGGGTCCGAGCAGCCCTCGCACGACGCCGGGACCCGCCAGCATCTCAGCGAACGCCCTGGCCCGGGGCCACGCCTCACCGGTGAAGACCGCGCGCGCCGCATCGGGCGCGTCGGGCAGTTCATCGCTTTCCGCCATCACTCACTCAACTAGAACGGTCACCATATCTTCGCGTAAGGGTAGCCCTCTCCGCCGTCGCCGACGGCTCGACGCGTCCGATCAGCGAGGCCGCGCCCGGCGTGCCGCTCCGAGACAGGGCGGTGGAGTGATCAGGGCAAGCGGACCGGCGCCCGCACGGCGAGAAGGCCCTACAGCGCTACAAACGGGACGACGCATCGGATGGCCGGGCGCACGCGGGCGGGAAGAGCCTGAACGGCCGAAGGCCGCCGATCCTCACGAATCGGCGGCCTTCGCCCGAGTTGCCAGGCTTGTTCGCTTCGCGCCTCTGTGGCGAGGGCGCTCTCTGCGGTCAGGCGGGGAGGACGACGACGTAGCGCTCGGGCTCCTCGCCCTCGGACTCGCTCCGCAGGCCGGCCGCGGCGACGGCGTCGTGCACGATCTTGCGCTCGAAAGGCGTCATCGGCTGCAGGGACTTGGCCTCGCCTGAGCGCTTGACATCCTCGGCGGTCTTGGCACCGAGCTTGCTCAGCTCGGCGCGCTTGCCCTGCCGGTAACCGGCGACGTCGAGCATCAGGCGGGAACGTTCGCCCGTGCGGCGGTGCACGGCGAGGCGGGTGAGCTCCTGCAGCGCTTCCAGCACCTCGCCGTTCTCGCCGACGAGGTCGTTGCCCTTGATGTCAACGATGGACACGAGGGCGCGGTCGCCTTCGACGTCCATGTCGATATCGCCGTCGAGGTCGGCGATGTCCAGCAGACCTTCGAGGTAGTCGGCCGCGATCTCGCCCTCCTGCTCCAGCGCGGCGATGTCGGGCGCGGCCTTCGGGGCCTGCTCCTCGTTGACTTCGGTCACGTCCGGACTCTCCTTTAAGACAACCGGCTACGGCTTCTTGCTACCTGTGCGCTTGCTGCGCGGCTGCCGCGTGGGCTGCTGACGAACGATCTTCTGTTCCGGCTCCGGCGGCGGCGCGTCGGCGGGCTCCTTGGCTTCGGCCTTCCCCGGCAGGATCTTGCTCAGCAGCCCTGGCTTGGGCTCGGGCGTCACCATGTTGCCCTTGGCGTCGACCACCGGCATCGGATGCCGGCTGTAGAACCAGTGTTGCTGACCCAAGGTCCACAGGTTGGTGGTGACCCAGTAAAGGATAAGCCCGAGAGCGAAGTTCAAGCTGAAGATCGCGAACAGCGGCGAGATGTACATCAGGATCTTCTGCTGCTGCGCCATGGGGTTGTCGGGCATCTGCGCCATGGAGCGCGTGACGCTCTGCCGCACCGTGAGGAAGGTGGTGGCGGAGCTGACCGCCACGAAGATCCCCAGGATGATCTTCGTGATGATCGGGTCGGCGCCGAGGGCGTGGATCTCGGCCCCGCTGGTGAAGAACGTCGCGGGGATCGGCGCGCCGAAGATGTGGGCGGACCGCGCGGAGTCCACCATCTCCTGCGTCATGCCGTGGGCGGCCTTGTCCTCGGCGATCGACCGCAGCACGGTGAACACGGAGATGAAGATCGGGAACTGGGCCACCACGGGCAGGCAGCCGCCCAGCGGGTTGGCGCCGGCCTCCTGGTAGACCTTCATGACCTCCTGGTTCATGCGCTGCTTGTCGTTCTTGTACCGCTTGCGCAGCTCTTGCACCTTGGGGGCGAGTTCCTGCATCTTCTTCGACGAGCGCATCTGCTTGAGGAAGAGCGGGAAGATCAGCAGACGCATCAGCACGGTGAGCGTGATGATGGTCAGTGCCCAGTTCAGCCCGTTGTCCGGGGGGATGATGACGCTGTACGCCGCGTGAATCCACGCGATCACCGTCGCTACCGCGGTGTACAGCGGTTCCAGGAATGTCAGCTCCACCGAGCTAGCTCCCTTGCGTTTCGTCGTGGGACCGGACCGGGCGCGGAGGCACCGGGTCGTAACCTCCCGGGTGGAAGGGGTGGCAACGCCCGATTCGCCTGGCGGTCAGCCACAGCCCGCGCAACGCGCCGTGGACGGCGATCGCCTCGAGGCCATAGGCACTGCAGGACGGTTCGAAGCGGCATCGCGGCCCAAGGAGGGGGCTTATGAAGGCTCGATAGAACCGGATCGGGGCGATGAGGACACGGGCGCTCACCGAGATCGCGGGGGACCGCCCCGTGTCCACGGTCGCGCTCGGCGAGGGAATCATGTGCCCGCCCGCGTCCCGTTCTCTCGCCTCTGGATCTCCGTTGGTCATGCCTGTCCGTCCGTCGCGGCCGGGCGATCGGACCGTCGCCCAGACGCCCGCCGCCCGATCAACCGGTCCAGCGCGGCGTCGAGCTCGGCGGCGAGGTGCTCGCTTCGCGCGGACGCCGCCTGTGGATTGGCGCGTACAACAAGCAGGCTACCTCGCGGGAGCGCATGCAGGCGGGGCCGCATCAGGTGCCTCAGCCGACGCTTGACCTGGTTGCGGACGACCGCGCCGCCGACCGCCTTGCTGACCACGAAGCCGACCAGGGGAGGGTCGTGGGGATCGCCCCGGTCGCTGAAGTGGGCGACCAGGGCGGGGCGCCCCGCGCGCCTTCCTTTTCGGATCGCGCTCGCGAACTCTTCGGCCCGGCGCATTCGGGAGGCGGACGGCAGCACGACTGGACCTGCTTTCAGACCGGCAGACGCCCGGGCACGGCTATCGCCCGCCGGTCAGTTCCGACGGGCGAGGCGAACACGCACCGGGCGCTCGACGCTGTCAGGCGGACAGCTCCGCGCGGCCCTTGCGACGGCGGGCGGCGAGGATGGCGCGGCCGGCCCGCGTGCGCATGCGCAGCCGGAAGCCGTGGGTCTTCGCGCGACGACGGTTGTTCGGCTGGAAAGTACGCTTGCTCACGAGTGGGCTCCAGGCTTGAGTTCACCCGCACACGGTGCGAGCGATTGACACACAGGGCATGGCCTGTCTATTGCGTGGGCACGCCAAAGTGCCGTCGCGCGACAAGCCGACCGTCGTACGTTACGGGGCCGGAAGGCCGGAGGTCAAACCGGAACGGTGCGCATGTGTCTTCGCCAACCGGACGACCGTGCCCGCCGGCAGCCCCCGTACCGGGGTTCCCGCCCCAGGTTATCCACTATTCCACAGGGTGGATTTCCACCGCCGCCGCGTCATCCACAGTATGTGCACCACCTCGCCCCCAGCCTGCCACTAGGCTGTGGACAACGTCTTGAACAGGGATGTGCACAGCGCTACTGTCGGCCCTCCGGACCTACCCTCCATCTCACCGATGTGCACGGAAGCACGCTTGGAAGGTTGTGGACCACGAGTGGCCCCTGTGGACACTGTGTGGACTACGTGTGGATCCCTTGTGGACCACCGGAGGCAGCCTGCGGACAACGCTGTGGGGACAGCCGCGAGGCCCGGCGCCATCGGAGCATGCTCCGTGGAGCGTCCTTGTGGAAAACAGATCGCGGCGAGCGTGCGGGGGCCGCGTTAGGGAGGAGGGGCCGGACAATGGATGGCGTCGACCTCGGCCCATTGTGGGCCCGGGCGCTTGAGAGCTTCGCCGAGGGCAGCGTTCCGCCCCAGCAGCGCGCGTGGCTGAACATGACCCGGCCGTTCGGGCTCGTCAACGACACGATCATCCTCGCCGCCCCCAACGACTTCGCCAAGGACGTCCTCGAGACCAAGCTGCGCCCGTTGATCGCGCAGGCGCTCTCGCAGGAGTTCGGGCGTCCGATGCGCGTGGCCGTCATGGTGGACCCCGTGGCCGTCGCCGGCGACCCCCAGGGCCCGGGTCCCGAGGGATATCCCCAGGCCCCCTCGCCTGGTTATCCCCATGGTGGACAACCGCAGCAGGGCTACGGACAGCCTGGCAGGCAGGGCTCGATGGGCCAGCAGCCCTTTCCCGACCAGGGCGTGTCCACCGACTATCCACAGGGCAGACCACAGGCGCAGCCGTACTCCTATCCCTATGGTGGAAACCCCGAGGAGTCCTACGGAGGCGGCCCGGCGGGGCCCGCACAGACCTACCGTCAGGACGGTTACCAGGGGGCGGGCGAGGCCTTCCCCGGCCGCCCGCCGGCCCAGTCCGGCCAGCCCGGGCAAGAGAAGGGTCACCCTTCCCAGCAAGAGCCCGCGGCGTCCCAGCCGTTCCCTCGCGGTGAGTCGTCCCAGCCCTACAACTCGCACAACGAGGGCTCCCAGCAGTACGCGCAGGGCGAGGCCGCGCAGCAGTACCCGCGCGGCGACGGGTCACAGCCCTTCCCGCGGGGTGAGAGCCCTCAGCCGTTCCAGCACTCCGACGGGTCCCAGCCGTTCCATCGCGCCGAGGGCTCGCAGGCGTATCCCCGCGGCGAGTCGGCGCAGCCGTACGGGCAGGGCGACGGCTCCCAGCCCTACGCGCAGGGCGAGGCGTCACGTCCTTATCCTCCGCAGGCGGGCGGTTACGGCGGGCAGGCTCCGTACGCGGGCAATCCCGAGAGCCGGCCGCCGCGTCCGCGCCAGGAGCCCGAGACCTACGACCGCCCGGCGCAGAACCGCTGGGACAGCCGGGGCGGCAAACCGGGCGAGCCGGGCAGGCTCAACCCCAAGTACACCTTCGAGACCTTCGTCATCGGAGCGTCCAACAGGTTCGCGCACGCGGCCGCCGTGGCGGTCGC
This sequence comes from Sphaerisporangium dianthi, assembly GCF_042654065.1. NCBI lineage: Bacteria > Bacillati > Actinomycetota > Actinomycetes > Streptosporangiales > Streptosporangiaceae > Sphaerisporangium > Sphaerisporangium dianthi. Next base: position 212,642 of record NZ_JBHSFP010000004.1, read on the forward strand.
CGAGGCGCCGGCCAAGGCGTACAACCCGCTGTTCATCTACGGTGACTCGGGTCTGGGCAAGACCCACCTCCTGCACGCCATCGGCCATTACGCGCAACGCCTCTACGACGGCGCCCGCGTGCGGTACGTGAGCTCCGAGGAGTTCACCAACGACTTCATCAACTCCATCCGCGACCACAAGGCCGACGGGTTCCGGGCGCGCTACCGGGCTGTGGACATCCTGCTCGTGGACGACATCCAGTTCCTGGAGGGCAAGGAGCAGACGCAGGAGGAGTTCTTCCACACCTTCAACACGCTGCACAACGCCAACAAGCAGATCGTCATCTCCAGCGACCGGGCGCCCAAGCAACTGGTGACCCTGGAGGACCGGCTCCGCAACCGTTTCGAGTGGGGCCTGATCACCGACGTCCAGCCGCCCGAACTCGAGACGCGCATCGCCATCCTGCGCAAGAAGGCCATCCAGGAAGGGCTCGCGGCGCCGGGCGACGTGCTCGAGTACATCGCCAGCAAGATCTCCACCAACATCCGCGAACTGGAGGGGGCGCTCATCCGGGTCACCGCGTTCGCCAGCCTCAACCGGCAGTCCGTCGACCTGCAGCTCGCGGAGGTCGTGCTCAAGGACCTCATCACCGAGGACTCCAGCACCGAGATCACCATCGCGACGATCATGGCGCAGACGGCGGCCTACTTCGGGCTGTCGATCGACGACCTGTGCGGCAGCTCGCGGTCGCGGGTGCTCGTGACGGCCCGCCAGATCGCCATGTACCTGGCGCGCGAGCTCACCGACCTGTCCCTTCCCAAGATCGGTCAGCAGTTCGGCGGCCGTGACCACACGACGGTCATGCACGCCGAGCGCAAGATCCGCTCGCTGATGGCGGAGCGGCGGTCGATGTACAACCAGGTCACAGAACTGACCAACCGCATCAAACAGAATTCCCGTAACGCATGATGATCCACAGCCTGTGGATATCTCTGTGGATCAGTGCATGGTGTCGATGAATGACCGGAATGCCCGGACCGAACGGCGATCAACCAAGCGTCCGGTTGGGAAAGTCCGACTCGGAGCCTGGGGACAAATCTGGGGACATCCTGGGGAAGACCTGGGGACTACTCGTGGATGAGCTGGGGACGCCCTGTGGGCAGTGCCAGAACGCATACCCGAGAAGGCCTTCTACCCCGTGGATAACCGGTGGAAACCTCGTGGATGACCGGTGGATGAAGACCCCGGAAACTGGGGACGGCCTGTGTGCAACGTTCGGTCATCCCCAGGCGAGGCGCGGAAACCCACCGCCCACCCACAGGAGCGGTGGACAAAAAAGGGGCGCTGAGCTGCGGGAACACCCGTCTTCCACAGTATCCACCCCCCCTAATGTGACGACCTGTATCTCTCTCTACTAAGAACTCAAGATCCATAGAAGGGTTCTCGCGGTGCTCCCGTGCGGGAGAGTGAACACTTGAATCAACGGCGAAGAGCAGTCGAGCCGTGATCAAGACCGCGAGCTAGGCACAGCCAAAGCCGAAGACGACAGGAGGCGGTTCGACGTGATGTTCCGTGTCGACCGAGACGTACTCGCAGAAGCGGTCGCCTGGACCGCGCGCAGCCTGCCAGCCCGGCCCTCGGTGCCGGTTCTGGCCGGAATGCGGTTGGAGGTCACCGAGGAGCAGCAGCTCAAGCTCTCGGGCTTCGACTACGAGGTCTCCGCCGAGGTGACCCTTGAGCTGCAGACCGGTGACCCCGGCCTGGTGCTCGTCTCAGGCCGCCTGCTCGCGGAGATCACGCGCGCGCTTCCCTCACAGCCTGTGGACTTCGTGGTGGAAGGCGCCAAGGCCGTCGTCACCTGTGGAAGCGCCAGGTTCACCCTGCTGACGATGCCCGCCGAGGACTACCCCTCGCTGCCCGCGATGCCTCCCGCGGCCGGCCGGGTCGGCAGCGACATCTTCTCCTCGGCCGTCGCCCAGGTCGCCGTCGCGGCGGGCAAGGACGACACGCTGCCCATGCTCACCGGCGTGCGCATGGAGATCGAGGGCGACACCGTGACCCTCGCGGCCACCGACCGCTACCGCCTGGCCGTCCGCGAGCTGAAGTGGCAGCCCGACCAGCCCGACTTCTCGGCCATCGCCATGATCCCCGGCAGGACCCTCGCCGACACCGCCAAGTCGCTGACCACGGGCGCCGAGGTCGAGATCGCCCTCAGCTCCTCCGGCGGCACGGGCGAAGGCATGATCGGCTTCTCCAGCGCCGGGCGGCGCACCACCACCAGGCTCCTGGACCCTGAGTTCCCCAAGTACCGCTCGTTGCTGCCGACGGAGTTCTCGGCCCACGCCGACCTCGCCACCTCGGCGTTCGTCGAGGCGGTCAAGCGCGTCGCCCTGGTCGCCGAGCGCAACACGCCGGTGCGCCTGGCGTTCCACGGCGGCGAGGTCGTGCTGGAGGCCGGCAGCGGCGACGAGGCGCAGGCGGTCGAGGTGCTGCCGGTCGACTTCGACGGCGACGAGATCAACATCGCCTTCAACCACCAGTTCCTGCTGGAAGGGCTCGGCGCGATCGACTCCGACGTGGCGCGCCTGCAGTTCACCACGTCCACCAAGCCCGCCATCCTCACAGGTGGCAAGCCTGTGGACGAGGGTCTGACCCCTGACTACCGGTACCTCATCATGCCCATCAGACTGTCCAGCTAGGATCCCCCTGGTCCACATCAAATGGACAGGGTGGGGCAAGGTACGACGCGGGGGACACGTCGTCAATGATGAAGAAAGTCGCAAGGGGTGGCAGTGATGCAAATCGGCATGGTGGGGCTGGGCAAGATGGGCGGCAACATGGCCGAGAGGCTGCGCCGCGCCGGGCATGACGTGATCGGCTACGACCGCCACCCCGAGAACAGCGACGTGGCCGGCCTCGACGAGCTCGTCCAGCGTCTCCAGGCCCCCAGGGTCGTGTGGGTCATGGTCCCGGCCGGCGACCCCACCAGGGCGACGATCGACCAGCTCTGCGAGGCGCTGTCGCCGGGCGACATCGTCGTGGACGGGGGCAACTCCCACTATCGCGACGACAAGAAGCACGCCGACCAGCTCGGCTCCCGCGGCATCGGCTTCGTCGACGTCGGCGTCAGCGGCGGGGTATGGGGCCTGCAGAACGGCTACGCCCTGATGGTCGGCGGCGACGCCGAGCACGTCGACCGGCTCATGCCGATCTTCCAGTCGCTCAAGCCCGAGGGCGAGGACGGCTACGTCCACGCCGGCACGGTGGGCGCGGGCCACTTCGCCAAGATGGTCCACAACGGCATTGAGTACGGCATTATGCAGGCCTTCGCCGAGGGCTGGGAGCTCCTGGAGGCCACCGACATCGTCACCGACGTGCCCGGGGCCTTCAAGAGCTGGCGCACCGGCACGGTGATCCGCTCCTGGCTGCTCGACCTGCTGGTGCGGGCGCTCGACCAGGACCCCGACCTGTCCGAGCTCAAGGGCTACGCCGAAGACTCCGGAGAGGGCCGCTGGACGGTCCAGGCCGCGGTGGACCACGCCGTCCCGCTGCCGGCCATCACGGCGGCCCTGTACGCCCGTTTCTCCTCGCGCCAGGAGGACTCCCCGGCCATGAAGATGGTCGCGGCGCTGCGCAACCAGTTCGGCGGCCACGCGGTGGCCTCCGCCGAGGGCCAGCGCACCAAGGGCGCCGACGCGCCCGGCGCGGACGTCACGCCCCCGGTCGAGGCCCAGCACTGATCCTCCGCCGGGACACCACGCCGGCCCGCCGCAAGGGCGCTCCCCCCACCGCCAGGCCGCCTCGCGTTCCCTGAAGGCCGGCGCACCGCGCCTCCGGTGAGGGCTTCGGCGCCGCGGTTCCGTCCGGGCGCGCCTCGTCCTCCGGACGCCACGCCGGCACGCATCCTGGTCCCCGTTGGCCACACCCTGTGGAGAACGTACCGTTCTCAGGAGGCCGGCGTGATGAACCGTGGTCATCGGTGGAAGTCGTGCTGATGTTGTCGTAGGGGCCCACTAACCTTCGTGGGGTGCATGTCGCCCACCTGTCGCTGACCGACTTCCGGTCCTACTCCTCCGTGGAGCTGGCCCTGGAGCCCGGCGTGACGGCGTTCGTGGGCCCGAACGGCCAGGGCAAGACCAACCTCGTCGAGGCCCTGGGGTACGTCGCGACACTCGGCAGCTTCCGCGTCGCGACCGACGCGCCGCTCGTCCGCCAGGGCGCCATGCGGGCGATCATCCGGTCCGTGGTGGTCCGCGACGATCGCCGCGCCCTGGTCGAGCTCGAGATCAACCCGGGCCGGGCGAACCGGGCGCGGCTCAACCGCGCGCCGGTGCCGCGGCCGCGCGACATCCTGGGCCTGCTCCGCACGGTCCTGTTCGCGCCCGAAGACCTCGCGCTGGTGAAGGGCGACCCCGCCGACCGCCGCAGGTTCCTGGACGACCTGCTGGTCGCGCGGGCTCCCCGCTTCGCCGGCGTGCGGGCCGACTACGAGCGGGTGCTCAAGCAGCGCGGCGCGCTGCTCCGCAGCGCCATGCAGTCCCGCCACGGCCGCAGGCAGAGCCCGCGCCGGCAGGAGGCCGAGGCCGGGTTCGCCGCCTCCGGCGCCGGAGACGCGCTCAGCACCCTGGAGGTCTGGGACGCCCATCTCGCCCGTCACGGCGCCGAGCTGCTCGCCGCCCGCCTCCAGCTGGTGGCGGCGCTGAGCCCGCTGGTCGCCCGCGCCTACGCCCTGCTCGCCCCCTCCTCGGCCCCCGCCGGCATCGAGTACCGCCACACGTTGTCCACAGCGGTGGACGGCCTGCCGCAGGCGCCGCCGTCCACGCCGCCGGACGGCCCTGTGGACGGCCTCGCGGAGCCACCGCCGTCCACAGGGTCAGGAACTCCGGTGCCCGACCGCCCGGCGCTGGAGGAGGCTCTGAGGGCCAGCCTGCTGGAGGTCCGGCAGGCCGAGCTCGAACGAGGGGTCACCCTGGTCGGCCCGCACCGCGACGACCTGATGCTGCGCCTCGGCGAGCTGCCCGCCCGCGGCTACGCCAGCCACGGCGAGTCCTGGTCGTTCGCCCTGGCGCTGCGCCTGGCCGCGTACGACCTGCTGAAGGCCGAAGGCGGTGATCCCGTGCTGATCCTCGACGACGTCTTCGCCGAGCTGGACGCGCGCAGGCGGCGCAGCCTGGCCGAGATCGTGGCGCCGGCCGAGCAGGTCCTGATCACCGCGGCGGTGCCCGAGGACGTCCCCGCGCAGCTGTCCGGCGCCCGGTTCGACGTCGCGGAAGGGAGCGTCACCCGTGTCAGGTGAGCCGTCCGGAGTCCAGTCCCCCGACGTCGTCGCCGCCCGCGGCGCGGCGCTGGCGCGCGAGAAGCTCGCCCAGGCCAAGGCCGACGCGGCCAAGCGCGGGCAGCTTCCCCGGCGTGAGCCCCGCCGCCGCTCGGCGGCCCGGCGCGACGCCGGCGACCCACAGCTCTTCGGCCGGGCCATCCGCGACCTGCTCGCCGACCGGGGGTGGGAAGAGCCGCTCGCGGTCGGCGGGGTGTTCGGGCGCTGGCGCGAGATCGTCGGGCCCGACCTGGCCGCGCACACCAAGCCCGAGACCTTCGCCGAGGGCGAGGTGCTGATCGTCGCCGACTCCACGGCCTGGGCCACCCAGGTGCGCCTGCTCGCCTCCACGCTGGTCAGACGCCTGAACGAGGAGCTCGGAGACGGCACCGTGCAGCGGGTGAAGGTCCGCGGGCCACAGAACGGTCCCCGGCAGAAGGGAGGCCTGCGCGTGACCGGAAGCCGGGGTCCTGGTGACACATATGGTTGACAGAGGCCTAACAGCGTCGCCCGACCAGCGTCGGCGGGGTGCTCATCCCCGGGGAAACCGATCAGAATCACGTTGGCGGCAGTGACCCCCCTCCCTCGTGGGGGGATGCTCACTAAGGCATCCAACGCCCGACAGGCCGCCACAGCGGCCGTCAATGCCACCTGATGCGCTTCTGACCGGTAGAATGAACTCGGATTCCGGACACGTCCGTATGCGAGTCACCCCCGGCCGCGCGCCGATCTCCCACGGGTGGTCGCATCGAGGCACTCACGACGGTGACGGGCACGGCAGGAGCAGCCGCATCATGGCCTCTCCTGCCGCGTGTCCGCGGCAGGAGGATTTGGCACTTGTCCTACGACGCTAGCTCAATCACCGTTCTCGAAGGGCTTGAGGCGGTTCGTAAGCGCCCTGGCATGTACATCGGCTCGACCGGAGAGCGTGGCCTCCACCACCTGGTCCAAGAGGTCGTGGACAACTCCGTCGACGAGGCCCTCGCCGGGTACGCCGACCACATCGAGGTCACACTCCTCGCCGACAACGGCGTCCGGGTGGTGGACAACGGCCGTGGCATCCCCGTCGGCATCGTCCCCGGCGAGGAGCGGCCCGCCGTCGAGGTCGTGCTCACCGTCCTGCACGCGGGCGGCAAGTTCGACAGCAAGTCCTACGCCGTCTCCGGTGGCCTGCACGGCGTGGGCGTGTCGGTGGTCAACGCCCTCTCCACCCATCTGGAGGTGGAGATCAAGACGGAGGGCCACTACTGGCGGCAGTCCTACGTCGAGAGCAGGCCGACCGGCCCGCTGGTCAAGGGCGAGCCCACCGACGAGACCGGCACCTCGATCACCTTCTGGGCCGACGGCACCATCTTCGAGACCACCACGTGGAACTTCGAGACGCTGTCGCGCAGGCTCCAGGAGATGGCCTTCCTGAACAAGGGCCTGACGATCGTGATCCGCGACGAGCGGCCCGATCACATGAACGGCGAGCCGCATGTGGTGACCTACCACTACGAGGGCGGCCTGTCCGACTTCGTCAGGCACATCAACGCCAAGAAAGAACCGGTCCACAACTCGGTCGTCGACTTCGAGTCCGAGGGCGACGGCATCTCCGTCGAGATCGCGATGCAGTGGAACGCCTCCTACAGCGAGTCGGTCTACACCTTCGCCAACACCATCAACACCGCAGAGGGCGGCACGCACGAGGAGGGCTTCCGTGCGGCGCTGACGACGATCGTCAACCGCTACGCCCGCGAGCAGAAGTTCCTCAAAGAGGGCAAGGACGACAACCTCACCGGTGACGACATCCGGGAAGGCCTCACGGCGATCATCTCGGTGAAGCTCGCCGACCCGCAGTTCGAGGGCCAGACCAAGACCAAGCTCGGCAACACCGAGGCCAAGTCGTTCGTCCAGAAGGCCTGCAACGACTTCCTGCGCGACTGGTTCGAGCGCAACCCGGGCGAGGCCAAAGAGATCATCAGCAAGTCGCTGCAGGCGTCCCGCGCCCGCATCGCGGCCCGCCAGGCCCGTGACCTCACCCGGCGCAAGTCGCTGCTGGAGGCCGGCTCCGGGCTGCCGGGCAAGCTCGCCGACTGCCAGTGGACCGAGCCCGAGAAGTGCGAGCTGTACATCGTCGAGGGCGACTCGGCGGGCGGCTCGGCCAAGGGTGGCCGAGACCCGAAGTTCCAGGCCATCCTGCCGATCCGCGGCAAGATCCTGAACGTCGAGAAGGCCCGCATCGACCGCGTGCTGAAGAACAACGAGGTGCAGGCGCTGATCACCGCGCTCGGCACCGGCGTGCACGCCGAGTTCGACATCGCCAAGCTGCGCTACCACAAGCTCATCCTCATGGCGGACGCCGACGTCGACGGTCAGCACATCACCACCCTGCTGCTGACGCTGCTGTTCCGCTTCATGAGGCCGCTGATCGAGGCCGGGCACGTCTACCTCTCCCAGCCCCCGCTGTACAAGATCAAGTGGGACAGGAAGGGCGAGGACGCGAGCTACGCCTACTCCGACCGCGAGCGCGACTCCATCATCGAGGCCGGCATCACGGCGGGCAGGCGCGACCCGCGCATGCACGACGGTGTGCAGCGCTTCAAGGGGCTGGGCGAGATGAACGCCTCCCAGCTCTGGGACACCACGATGAACCCGGCGACCCGGGTTCTCCTTCAGGTCACGCTCGACGACGCAGCCCAGGCCGATGAGATGTTCACCGTGCTGATGGGCGAGGACGTCGAGGCGCGCAGGTCGTTCATCATCAGGAACGCGCGGGATGTCCGATTCCTTGACGTGTAGCGGCTGCCGTACTGACTCATCTCCGAAAAGGACGTACCACCCGTGACGGAAGTGAACACCCCGCCTGGTCCTCCCGCCGACCGCGTCGAGCCCGTGGACATCCAGTCCGAGATGCAGCGCAGCTACATGGACTACGCGATGTCGGTCATCGTGTCCCGGGCGCTGCCGGACGTGCGCGACGGCCTCAAGCCCGTGCACCGGCGCGTGCTCTACGCCATGTACGACGGCGGATACCGGCCCGACCGCGGGTACTTCAAGTGCTCCCGCGTCGTCGGTGACGTGATGGGTTCCTACCACCCGCACGGCGACGCGTCGATCTACGACACCGTCGTACGGCTCGCGCAGCCGTGGGCGCTGCGCTACACGCTGGTCGACGGCCAGGGCAACTTCGGCTCGCCCGGCAACGACCCGGCCGCCGCCATGCGGTACACCGAGTGCCGGCTCGCGCCGATCGCCATGGAGATGCTCCGTGACATCGACAAGGAGACCGTCGACTTCCAGCCCAACTACGACGGCCGCTCGCAGGAGCCCGTCGTCCTGCCGTCCAGGTTCCCGAACCTCCTGGTGAACGGCGCGGCCGGCATCGCGGTCGGCATGGCGACCAACATCCCGCCGCACAACCTGCGCGAGGTCGCCGCCGGCGTCCAGTGGTGCCTTGAGAACCCCGAGGTCACCGACGAAGAACTGCTCGAGGCGATGATCGCCCGCGTCAAGGGTCCCGACTTCCCCACCGGCGCGCTGATCGTCGGCCGGCGCGGCATCGACGACGCCTACCGCACCGGGCGCGGCTCGATCACCATGCGGGCCATCGTCGAGGTCGAGGAGGACCCCAAGGGCCGCCAGTGCCTGGTCGTCACCGAGCTCCCTTACCAGGTGAACCCGGACAATCTCGCGCTCACCATCGCCGAGCTGGTCAAGGACGGCAAGGTCAACGGCATCGCCGACGTCCGCGACGAGACCTCCTCGCGCACCGGCCAGCGCCTGGTGATCGTCCTCAAGCGCGACGCCGTCGCCAAGGTCGTGCTGAACAACCTCTACAAGCACACCCAGCTCCAGACCACGTTCGGCGCGAACATGCTCGCCCTGGTCGACGGGGTGCCGAGGACGCTGCGGCTGGACCAGTTCGTCAAGCACTACGTCGCCCACCAGATCGAGGTCGTCGTCCGCCGCACGCGCTACCTGCTGCGCAAGGCCGAAGAGCGCGCCCACATCCTGAGCGGCCTGCTCAAGGCGATGGACCGCATGGACGAGGTCATCGCCCTGATCCGCCGGTCGCCGTCGGCGGCGCAGGCGGTCGGCGGCCTGATGGAACTGCTGGAGATCGACGAGATCCAGGCGCAGGCCATCCTCGACATGCAGCTGCGCAAGCTGGCCGCCCTGGAGCGCCAGCAGATCATCGACGAGTACGAGTCGCTGATGACGCAGATCGCCGACTACCAGGCGATCCTGGCCTCGCCGAGCCGTCAGCGGCAGATCGTCGGCGACGAGCTCGGCGAGATCGTCAACCGGTACGGCGACGAGCGCAAGACCGAGATCATCGCCTACGACGGCGACATGTCCATCGAAGACCTGATCGCCGAAGAGGACATGGTCGTCACCATCACCCGTGGTGGCTACGCCAAGCGCACCAAGACCGACCTCTACCGCGCCCAGAAGCGCGGCGGCAAGGGCGTGCGCGGCGCCCAGCTGCGCCAGGACGACATCGTCGAGCACTTCTTCGTCACCACGACGCACCACTGGCTGCTGTTCTTCACCAACAAGGGCCGGGTGTACCGCATCAAGGCCTACGAGCTGCCCGACGCCGGCCGCGACGCGCGCGGTCAGCACCTGGCGAACCTCTTGGCCATGCAGCCGGACGAGCACGTCATGGAGGTCCTCGACCTGCGCGACTACCAGGTCTCCCCCTACCTGGTGCTCGCGACCCGCAGCGGCCTGGTGAAGAAGACCCGGCTGTCGGAGTACGACTCCCCCAGGTCAGGCGGCCTGATCGCCGTCAACCTCCGCGAGGACGACGAGGTCATCGCCGCGCGGCTGGTCTCCGAGGACGACGACCTGCTGCTGGTCTCCCGCGGCGCGAAGTCGATCCGCTTCACCGCCTCCGACGAGACCCTTCGTCCCATGGGCCGCGCCACCAGCGGCGTGATCGGCATGCGCTTCCTGGACGGCGACGAACTGCTGGCGATGAACGTGCTCAGCGACGGCGCGGACGTGCTTATCGCGACCGAAGGTGGGTATGCGAAGCGGACACCCGTGGATCAATATCCTCTTCAAGGAAGAGGCGGGCAAGGCGTACTGACTGCGAAGATTGTGAGTGCCCGTGGCAAGCTGGTCGGAGCAGTCATGGTGAGTCCCGAGGACGAGGTGTTCGCGATCACCTCGGCCGGTGGGGTGATCCGGACCAGCGCGGGTGAGATCAAGCAGTCCGGCCGCCAGACCATGGGAGTGCGCCTGATGAACCTCTCAGAAGGAGACAGCGTGGTTGCCCTCGCCCGCAACGCCGAAGCGCTGGACTCCGAGGACAACGGGGGAGATGACGAGGAATGAGCCCTCAGGCGAACTCCGGTGGTTCCGGCGCATCGGGAAAACCGCCCGGAACGTCGGCGAACCGTAAGCGCGGCACGCCAAAGACGGCCCGGCCGGCGTCCTCGGTGAACTCCTCGACACGCAATCATGTGACGGAGAGCGTGAACACCTCGGAAAGTACGGGCAAGGTCCGTTCCCCCGCCGACCAGAGTGATGACAGGGTTGTCGTTGTGTCCAATGACGACGACGCGGCGAACCCGGCCGCAGGTGGCGAGGGCGGCGACGCGACCCTGCGCATCCGCTCCTCCTCCGTGCCCGACAACTCCTGGTCGCCCGCCGCCGACGGCCAGGGCGCAGGCCCGACCAGGCCCTCGCCGAAGCCCCAGGCCGCCCCGTCGCCCGGCCAGGGCGCCGGTCCGGCCGCGCGCCCCGTGCCCTCCGGCGCTCCGGCGGGCGCCCCGCGCCCCGGCTCTGCGGGCCCCGGCCCGAGTGCCGGTCCAGGCACGGGCACGCGCCCGGCCGCCGGCCCTGGCGCCGGAACACGCCCGGCAGCCGGGCCCGGTTCCGCCACCGGAACACGCCCCGCCGCCGGCTCAGGCCCGGCGGGCCCAGGCGCAGGCCCCGCCACCGGAACACGCCCGGGCGCCACGGGTTCCCGGCAGGGCGGCTTCGGCGCCGTGTCGGCCCTGTCCACGCCCGAGCCGGTCGTCAACGCCCGCCCCGAGCAGCGTGACAAGCCCGCGCCCGCCAAGGCGCCCCGCAAGGCCCACCTGGTGCTGCGCAGGGTGGAGCCCTGGTCGGCGATGAAGTTCAGCTTCGTCGTCTCCCTGGTCTGCTTCGTGGTGCTCTTCGTGGCGGTCGCGGTCCTGTACGGGGTGCTGTCGGCGCTCGGCGTCTTCGACTCCATCGTGAACACCGTGACGCAGCTCACCGTGCCCGACGGCAAGACCACCGCCGGCATCGACATCAAGTCCTGGTTCGAGCCGGTGCGCATCCTCGGCTACACCGCCCTCCTCGGAGCGGTGAACGTCGTCCTCATCACCGCCCTCTCCACGCTGGGCGCCGTCATCTACAACGTCGCCTCCGACCTCGTCGGCGGCGTCGAGGTGACCTTCAGCGAGGCCGAGTGACCCCACCCGCGCTCACGGCCCCGGCCACGCCGGCACCGCCCGGCCCCGGCCGGGTCGGTGCCGCTGACGACCTTGGTCGCCCACCGTCCACACCAGACTGGGCGATAACAGGTGAAATCTGTGGCACAGACGGGCCCCAGAGCACGGTAAGCTTTTCCCTGTCGGTGAGACGGTTCGCTTCCGCACCGCGGAGGCGATAGTGTTCTCTCCGTCAGCGGGGCTATAGCTCAGACGGTTAGAGCGCTTCCCTGATAAGGAAGAGGTCCCAGGTTCAAGTCCTGGTAGCCCCACCCAGCTAGAGGCCCTATTCCAATCAAGGAATAGGGCCTTTGACGTCAACAGGGACGGCGACGTCACCGGACTTCGTCTCCGAACAGCTCTCCCGAGATCTTGCTGATCGCTTCTGTGCGGCTGTCCTGATCGCCGTGCGCGTAGATCTCCATCGTGACCGAGATCCGCGCATGCCCCAAGATCTCTTTCGCGGCGCGTGGTGAGACCTTCAGATTCTTGAGCAGTGTTCCGGTGGTGTGCCGAAGGTCGTGCAGCCTGATCCGTGTGCGACCGACATTGATCGTTCACGCCTGGGTCCGGGTCTTCTGCTGGGGCGTTCGTAGGGGGGTTTGGCCGCCGAGGTCTTGCCGAGATCCGCTTCGTCCGCGACCCGGACGGCAACAATGTGGAGGCGGTCTGTCACCTGCCCGAGTAGCCCTCGCGGTCCTCAGAGTGGCACCGACTCCGGTGAACAGTGCCTGCGCGCCAGGTGGACGCTGCATCAAAATGCCTGACGGCGGCGGGAAGATCAGAGCCGTGGGCCGCGCGAGCTGGTATCCGGGCTCGCCCGGGACGGATCCCCGGCCATTCGCAGCGATCAATCTGTTGCGGCGTCCGATATCCCGGACGGCCGGCCACATCTGAACGGTGGCCATGACCCGCCTTCAGCCGGTTGCCGCCACCGGCCGTTCCGTTCCCCTCCGAGGCCCTCACCGTCCGCGGCACGTCACCGCCCCAAGGCTGCGCCTGAGGTGCCCGTCTGGCACGGGCACACTTAAAGGACGGGTACATTATCGGGTCGGGCGTTTAACCGCATTGCGGTAAATGCCACCAGGCACCCCAAGAGTGTTCCTTCTGTGCGATCAGCCGCCGAGCCGGCGACCTCGCACGGCGAGCTCGATCCAGGTTCAGATTAAAACTCATAAGCGCTGATAAATAAGGACCATCAGAACATTCCGCGCCTCCATCACCGTATGGGACTGCGGCCAGAACCGGCCATCCCATCTCCGTCTGAGGCCTTGCGTCTTCCCTGTCGTCGGTGATTAGGTCATCTACATGACAAGCGTGCCACTGTGTGCGGCAGGTGAGAGCAAGGACGGATTCACCGTGTTTCATCCGCGATGGATCCCCGTCAGATTCTGATCGTCGACGACGTCACCGCCGAGCTGGCTCGAGCTGCTCGCACGTAGCCTTGCCAGAGAGTCAAGAGTCCCCCCACACGATCTGCCACTGTCATCGATCGGTTTTCCAGTAGATATTGGACCGATACAACCAGTCAAGTCATGTAAGCAGGGGAACGAACACCACCTCGCGCCCCGGACGCCGGGAGCCTCTCCTCTCTCGGCGTTTCAGAGCTCATCTTCATTCACTCGCGAGATCCTCTCACGTCATCGCACGGAAATTCAGTTCACCATGCCCAGATTCCCGGCCGAGGGCGTTCATGTGAGCGTTTCCCGGCTCCGGATCACTTTGGAGTCCACTCCGTGACGAGTTCGCTTTCCGATGTCCAGAGTTCCTTTCCTAAGCCGGTGACCGGTGAAAGCTCCCAGTCGCCCACACCGGGCCTCACTGCGGCCTTCGACCCCGGGCGCTTCCACGACGGCGCCGTGAACGTCGTCGAACGTCTGACGACGTACCTCGGCGACCGGTCGGTCCGAGGACTCGACCTCCTGCATCCGGAGGCGCTGCTGAAGGCCGCGCGGGAGCTGATGACCCTCGAACGGCAGGGCATCGCCGAATTCGACGCCGATCGAGTGGACCAGATCGTCGACCTGTACGCGGAGACCGGTATCCCGGTCTACTCACCCGGTTACATGGGCCGGCAGTTCTCCGGCGTGGTGCCACTTGCCAGCCTTATCGACCTGGTCGGCTCGGTGGTCAACCAGCCCTCCTCCTTCTATGAGGCCGGCCAGCTCCCGAACGTCGCCGAGCGGCTCATGGCCGAGGAACTCAATCGGTTCGTCGGCTGGGACCCTGACCGGTTCGCCATGGTGACGACCTCAGGGGGCTCCCTGGCCAACCTGACCGCGCTGCTCGCCGCCCGCAACCGCGCCTTCCCGCAGATCTGGACGGCCGGATCCGGCGGAACGCCGGGCCGCCCCGCCATCGCGGTCAGCGAGGAGGCGCACTACAGCGTGACGCGCGCGGCGGGCGTGCTCGGCATCGGAGAACGGCAGATCGTCCGGCTCCCCGTTGATCGGGCCGGGCGGATACTCCCTGACCTCGCCGCCCCGGTACTGGACGAAGCGCACCGGCGCGGCCTGCGACTGTTCTGCCTGGTGGCCTCGGCCGGGACCACGTCGATGGGCGCGTTCGACCCGCTGGAGGAGCTCGCGGCCCTGACGCGCCGATATGGGCTCTGGCTCCACGTGGACGGGGCGCACGGCGCGAGCCTGCTGCTGTCGGACCGGCACCGGCACAAGCTGCGCGGCATCGAGCAGGCCGACTCGCTGACCTGGGACGCCCACAAGATGCTGTTCATGCCGGCGCCGTGCACGTTGCTCTTCTACCGCGACAAGACGGCGGCGCGCGGCGCGTTCCGGCAGCGTGCCAGCTACGTCTTCGACGAGGAACCGGACGTGTACAGCGCCTACGACAGCGCGGACCAGAACTTCGAGTGCACGAAACGTCCGATGATCATGCCGCTCTGGACGGTCTGGTCGGTCTACGGCCCGGCGCTGTTCGCGCAGAAGATCGACCGGTTGTGCGCGGTGGCCCGGCAGGCGTACCAGATGGTCGCGGCCGAGCCGGATTTCGCCGTAGCGCACGAACCGGAGTCCAACATCCTGTGCTTCCGGTACCGGCCGGACGGCGTGGATCCGGCGACCGTGCACCGGCTGCAGTTGGAGATCCGTAACCGGATCCGGGACGGCGGGCGCTTCTTCATCTCCAAGGTCGACATCGACGGGGTGGCGGCGCTGCGCGTGGTGGTGATGAACCACCTGATCGACGCCGGCCACCTGGCCATGCTCATCGCCGAAATCAGGGACATCGGGCAACGAGTACTGCGCGCGAGCGCCACGGCCCGGCACGAGCAGCGGAACGGGAGTCATTCATGACCATGACGGATTCGGACATCGGCGCCGCGGCGGAGCTGGCGGCACGACTGATCCCGGAGGAGGAGCTGCGGCCCCGCTCTGTGGACGAGGTCACCCGGCT
Organism: Sphaerisporangium dianthi; assembly: GCF_042654065.1. NCBI lineage: Bacteria > Bacillati > Actinomycetota > Actinomycetes > Streptosporangiales > Streptosporangiaceae > Sphaerisporangium > Sphaerisporangium dianthi. Next base: position 227,799 of record NZ_JBHSFP010000004.1, read on the forward strand.
GCCCTCGCTGACCGAGAAGCTGGAGGAGTGCGGGCGGCTCACCGGAACTCCGTACTGCGAGTCCCCGCTCGGCCTCCAGAACGCGCTGGTGTTCCGCCGGCTTCAGCAACTCGTCGGCATCGCCCTGCTCAACCCGCTGTGGCGCGAGCGGCTGCACTACTTCGGGATTCGCGACGCCCCCGCCGACATGTCCGAGTGGGAGCGGATCCCTCTCTCCGACAAGATCGTGCAGCGGGACATGTTCATGGGCGCGCGGGCCGGGATGGTCGTGCCGCTCGACCGCGGCGGGTTCGAGGTGGTGGCCAGCGGCGGCACGGGTGACGGCATGCCCTTGGAGATCGTGTACTCCCTGCGGGAACTGCGCGACACCTACCGCATCGCCGGGGCCTTCATGGGCGCCTACCAGCTAGGACGTTACCTGAGCGGCCCCGGGCCGCGCTGGTTGTTCACCACTCTGGCCGACTACCAGATGTGGAGCAGCGGGACCATGGTCGGCGGCGTTCTGTCCGAGGTCCCGGGAGTCAACTACATCGGCGCGGGGCCGGTGAGCGCACCGGTGCTGGAGCACATGTTCTCCTACCCCGGCCACAAGGCGCTGATGGGCATCACCGCCAGCATCGCGCTCCTCCCCGAACTCGGTGCGGGCCTGACGCCGCAGGCCAGGGCGAGTTTCCGGGTCGCCATGTACGGCAGCGGCTCCCTGCCGCAGCGCAAGCGAGACGAACTGCAGGCGTTCTTCCCCAACGTGTCGATCCTCAGCTACTTCGCCGCGACCCAGGCTGAATGCGTCGGGCTCCAGCTCGACCACACCTCGCCGGCGCTTTCCGCCGTGCCGGGGCTGCACCTGGTGGAGATCGTGGACGAGCACGGCCGCGCCGTGGCCGAAGGCGAGGAGGGCGAGCTGGTCGTCACCCGGCTGCACGCCGACGAGACGCCGCTGCTCCGGCTCAAGCTCGGCGATCGGATGATCCGCCGCCCTGCCCTGGACGGGCCCGGGTTGCGCACCGAGCGATTCGAGTTCGCCGGGCGCACCGCCGATGTGCTGCACCTCAACGACAGCCAGTACTCGGCGACGCTGGCCCACGCGGCCCTGCGCGGGAGGCTGCGCTCGGCGTCGGGCGTCGACCTGGACCTGGTCGCGCACGAGATCCAGTTCCACAACCACCGTGAGGACCGGATCCTCACCCTGCTTGTGGCGGTGGACGACCCTGAGGGCATGGCCGCGGCCGTCGAGCACGCCCTCGGCCCGAGCGGGACGCGGCGGCTGTTCACGCAGGCGCTGCCGAGCTCCCTGTCGCTCTTCAACGACAGGGAAGCGAACGCGGTGGCCATCGAGCAGACCGGATACGAGTTCCGGCTGGAATTCGTACCGATCTCCTCGCCGCGGGTCGAGCGGACCGCCGTTGGGAAGACGCCGCTGGTCAGGGACCGGGGCTGATGATCAGGGACCGAGGCTGAGCACGTGGCGGCCCGTGAACCCGGCAAATCCGACAAGGAGGATGCATGAAGGAGAAGGTCAGCATCGTCGTGATGGTCGACGCCGTCGGGGCGTTGTCCGACCGGACGCTGCACAACGGCAACCTCTCGCTGGTCGACGACGGATCGGCCGGGAGCCTGCACCAGGGGACCCCGGACCTCATCACGGCGGTGGTCCCGGGTCAGGTCGTCCAGTGGACGCCCATCCACGTGGACGTGCAGACCCCGGTGGAGATCCAGTCCATCGAGTTCCTGTCCGGTGCGGCCGTCGCCCCCTCGGACGACCCGGGCGTGCCGCCCTACCCGGCGGAGCCCCCTGCCGTTCCGGCACCCGACGCCACCGACTCCAACGGGCACGAGAACCAGGACCTGCTGGTGTGGGAGGGCGTCGTGCCCTACTCCATGATTCCCGGTGTCCCGTACCGGTACCGGCTCGCGCTCAAGCTCCACGAAGGACCCAACAGCGTGCTGCACATCGAATCGCCCGCGCTGCTGCGCGTGTGATCCACGTTCTGCGAAAGGCGGTTCCATGGCACAGCAACACGGGATCATCGTGCTGTTCGACGTCGAGAACGCGCTTCGGACGCGGTCGCTCGACGGCAACACCTACTGGTTCGACAACATGAAGTTCCTCGGCTCGGTCGGTGAGGGCACCGGGCGACTGGTGACGATCGTGCCCGGCACCTACTACCTCGACGGGTCGCAGGCGACCGAGCAGGTGCTGAACTGGCTGCCCGCGGCGCTGGGGGCGATCCCCCCGACGGTGCCGCGTAATTACCTGGCCGAGCAGGAACGCGCGCACGACCGGCGCACGCTGGAGCAGCTGGCCGCGATCGGCGGTGAGGGCGAGGCGAGCCGCGCCGAGCTCACGCGGCTGCAGCAGCGGGTCGGCAAGCGTCCCCGCAAGCAGGCCGGCGGGCGTGGCCTCACCGCGGCCAGGCTGCTGGACGTCACCGGGAAGACCACGAGCAGCGCCGCCGCGTACAACTATCCGGCCCCGGTGATCACCGATATCACCGGCCAGGCCGTCAGCGAGAAGATCATGTACCCGGCCCAGTACGGGTCGCCCGACATGATCTACGACGGCTGGTACTGGGCCGCGACCGTGGACACGAGCCGGCCCGGGGTCTACTCGTACACGGTGCACGTCCAGCTGCACGAGCTGGTCGAGCGGAACGACGAGCTGGTCTGGGAGTCCGTGGATCTGACGTGCGAGTCCAGCCTCAAGATCACCAGCGACCCGAAGCGCAACGCCTTCACCGGCGCGGGCCTCGGCGTCCTCCCCCTCCCGGCCGTCCCTCCTGCCAGCTGACCCCGCTCGAACCGGCGCATCTCAGAACAGAAGGAGTCGTATGCCCCCGAGGAATCGACAGTCCGAATACCGGCCCGCACGGCCTGTGACGATCACTGCGGTGGTCGACCCCGTGGCCGCGCTGGCGTCGGAGAACCTGGACGGCAACCTCTACCTCTACGACACCAACAGGGCCGCGGGGTCCTCCGGTTTCGGCACTCCGGAGCTGCGCAGCTTGGTACGCAAGGGCGACACGCTGCTGTGGAACGTGATCCCGCTGGAGTGCGAGACCTACGTGGCCCTCGCCGACATCGAGATCGACCCGCGGATCGCCGAGCCCACGCGGAGGGTGTATCCCGGCACCGACATCGTGTTCTGGACCGCCGAGGTCAAGGAAGCTCTCACCAAGCCGGTACCGTACCGGCTCTCCTTCCTGCTCGGCACCGTGGGCACGCCGTTCACCCCGACCGCCCGGCCGGCCCTGACCGGTTCCGCCGGCGTAGGAAAGGAAGGCCGATGACCCAGGCGTACGCGGCCACGGACTTCGCCGACCGCGGCCAGCTCAACTCCGTCCAGCTGAACGTGGTGACCCTCATCGACATGGAGAAGGCCGCCGCGACCAAGTCCCTGGACGGCTGCCTCTACATGATGGACAACAGCGTCGGGGGAGTCGGGCAGGGTAGCGACCATCTGGAGACCATCTGCAAGCAGGGGCAGGTGATCAACTGGATCGTCCGCCCGATCGACATGCACCGCCGTCAGGACGGCACCTGGCCTCCGATGCCGAAGATCAACAACCTGGTTTTCCTCGACATCGAGAAGGGTGACGAGGACGACGTCGCCGAGCGCCGGATCATGACCGAACTCAAGGTCTACGGCGCTCCCGACCGGATGCGCGACCAGTACACCGCCGTCTACTACTACTGGGCCGGGGCGGTGATGAGCGACGCCAAGCCGGGGGTCTACCGCTATCGGTTCGTCCTTGAGCTGGAGAAGGAACAGGGCACCGACAAGTTGTACCTGAACTCGGTCAACTATCCCGCCCTGCGGATACTGACCGTCTGACGGCCCCGGGGCCGGTGAGCACGGTGTGGTGAAGACGGCTCGTCATGGCCGCCCCGGGCGGCCATGGCAAGCCTGAGAGGGCCCCGCGCCTTGTTGGGTTAACGTGGTGCACACGATGCCCGACGGTGCGGCCAGCGGAGTTGCCCATGACGACCACCATCACCGTGATCGGCGGCCCGACGGCCCTGCTGGAACTCGGCGGGCTGCGCATCCTCACCGACCCGACCTTCGATCCGCCGGGAGATCACCCCGTCGGGCCGCTCACGCTCACCAAGACCGCCGGTCCGGCCCTCTCCTCCGCCGACGTCGGCCGGGTGGACCTGGTGTTGCTCAGTCACGACCAGCATCCCGACAACCTGGACAACCTGGGCCGCGAGGCGATGACCGCCGCGTCGCTGACCCTGAGCACACCCGCGGCCGCCGCGAACACCGGAGTCACTCCCCTGCGGCCCTGGGGACACCACGATGTCGGCCCGGTTCGCGTCACCGCCGTTCCCGCCCTGCACGGCCCGCCGGGAAGCGAGCCCATCGTCGGTCAGGTCACCGGCTTCGTGCTCACCTGCGCCGGGTCGCCCACCATCTACGTCAGCGGGGACAACGCTTCGCTGGAGTACGTGGAGCTCATCGCCGGGCGCTTCCCGGCCATCGATGTCGCGCTGCTGTTCGGCGGCGCCGCCCGCGTCCCCATGCTCGACGAGCGGCTCACCTTGAACGCCGCCGAGATGGTGATCGCCACGCGTGTGCTGAAAGCCCGGCACGTCGTGCCGCTCCATATCGAGGGCTGGAGCCACTTCACCGAGAACCGGGCGGACGTGCACACGGCCTTCTCCGAAGCCGGTCTCAGCCACCTGCTCGTTTCCCCCGATCCAGGGCGACCGGTCACCTTGATGTCCGCCTGACGATGCGAGGCGGCGGAGCCTGGGCACGACGGATGTCAGGGAGAGTCCGCACACCGCCGGCCCGCCTGGCCGCGCCGCGTTCGGGTGGGCGGGGTCACGAGGTCGGGTCTGAGGTCAGGGAGTCGATCCAGCGTTGCAGGCGGTCGCCTTCGCGGGTCATCAGCTCGGGGTCGCGGAGGGTGTTGGTGATCAGCGAGATGCCCTGGTAGGCGGCGATCAGGGCGACGGCGAGGTCACGGGAGTCGTCGCGGCCCATCGCGCGGAACTGCCGCTCGGTCCAGTCGATCAGTATGCGCATCACCTCGGCGGCGGTGCGGTCGAGGCCGTCGGCGCGTTTGTCGAGCTCGGAGCTGAGGGTGCCGAAGGGGCAGCCGAACCGCGCGGCGAGGTCGCGCTGCTCCACCCAGCCGCTGATAAGGGTCTTCAGGCGGTCCTGCGGGGTGGGCAGCCCGTCCAGCGCGGAGATCATCGTCTTGAGGCTGTGCTCGTGCGCCCCGATGGCGGCCTCGACCAGGTCGTCCTTGGTCTTGAAGTAGTAGTACACGTTGCCCACGGGGATGTCGGCGGCGCGGGCGATGTCGGCGAGGGTGGTCTTCTCGACGCCTCGTTCGTGGAGCACCCGCACCGCCGCGGCCGTAAGGCGTTCGCGTTTGCCCTGCTTCGTGACCACCGCGGGACGGGCGTCGATCTCTGAGTCAGTCACCTGACTAACTATAGACAATCAGTGCCCAGCCTGGCTATGGTCACTCCCGTGAGTTAGTCAGCTGACTGACTTGGTCGGGCGTCAAGATCCCGGCCACTGGTGATCACATCCGGAATGGGAGAAGTCCATGATCGTAGTGACCGGGGCGACCGGGAACGTCGGCCGTACGCTCGTGCGGGCGCTCGCGGCCGCTGGGGAGGCGGTGACGGCGGTGTCCCGAGGAGTGTCGGAGGGGACCGTGCCGGACGGCGTGCCGCACAAGCGGGCGGACCTCGCCGACCCCGAGAGCCTCCGGCCGGTGTTCGACGGCGCCGACGCGCTGTTCTTCATGAACTCCGGCGCGAACGCCCACCTGCTCAGCCCGCGCGACATTCTCGACGTCGCCAAGGCCGGCGGAGTCCGGCAGGTGGTGCTGCTGTCCTCCCAGGGGGTGGTGACCCGCCCGCAGTCTCCTTCCCATGGCGTTCTGGGACGGTCCATCGAGGACGCCGTCCGGCAGTCGGGCCTGGAGTGGACGATCCTGCGTCCCGGCGGCTTCGATTCCAACGCCTACGCCTGGGCCGGGCAGGTGCGCGCCCGGCGGGCCGTCGCGGCGCCGTTCGGCGACGTCGGCCTGCCGGCCGTCGACCCGGCCGACATCGCCGAGGTCGCCGCCGCGGCGCTGCGCGAGGACGGGCACGCGGGGCAGGTCTACGAGCTGACCGGACCCGCTCTCAGCTCGCCGAGGGAGAGGGCACGGGCGATCGGCGACGCGATCGGCGAGCCGATCACGTTCATCGAGCAGACCCGCGACGAGGCCCGGGCGGAGATGCTGCGGTTCATGCCCGAGGCCGTGGCCGACACCACTCTCGCCATCATCGGCGCGCCCACGGCCGCCGAGCAACGGATCAGCCCTGACATCGAGCGGGTCCTCGGCCGCGCGCCCCGCACGTTCGCAGACTGGGCGAACCGCAACGCCGCCGCCTTCCGGTGATCGGGCCCGCGCGTCATCGCGTGGCGCTCACGCTCGCGCGCGGCGTCCACTCCCGCACGTCCGCCCGCGGCCGAAAGGTCGCGGGCGGGGGGTGGCGGAGGCGTCAGGCGTACAGGAAGTACCTGCCCTCGGAGCCACCGTAGCTCTGGTAGGAGCAGTAGTAGGAAGTCCACCATCCCCACTGGATGCCGAGCTGCCCGCCGTTCTGGCAGTCGGAGTAGTAGTAGTAGACGTACCGGATGCTCTCGGCCTGCGCGGGCGCCGTCCCGAGGGACAGCGACACGCCCGCCACGAGGGCGGCCGAGACGAGGAAAGCCCGTACTTTGCGCATTCCGATCCTCCTGCGGTGTGGAACCGGGACATGCGGGGCACCCCACAGGCTTCTTGATCGTGGAGTGGCACAGGAACTATCGCATCGGCGGGCGCCCGCTGACCAGGCGCCGCCCACGGGGTGCGGCGGGGGGAACCGGCATGACCTGCCCGATGAGCGAAGCGGGTGCGCCGGGAAAGTGAAACGTTCACCCCGCCACCGGAGCGGGCGCTGACCAGGGCAGGGACGAGGCCAGGCGCGGCCGGTGCTAAGATGTGTCCATATATAAGGCCGCCTTCCCGGTTCCGGGGGCGGCCATCCTGCTTTTCAGGTGTCCATCGGCGCGCGCACATCGCGCCCGGTCGCGCGGCCGCCATGGCGCGTCCTGTCCCTGAGAGCAGGCACGCGGGTGGCCGGCGCCTCGAAGAAGGAGAAGCATGGCCATGCCCTCGTTGCCACGGCAGCTCGCCCGCACGCGCCGTTTCGCGCTCGGAGTCCCCGGTCACGTCACCGTGTCGCCCGACGGCGGCACGGTCTTCTTCCTGCGCACCAGGGCGGGGGACGACCCGGTCTCCTGCCTGTGGGCGCTGGACGTCGCCACCGGCCGGGAGCGGCTGCTGGTGGACCCGCTTCCCCTGCTCCAAGGCGAGGAGGAACGGCTGTCGCCCGAGGAGCGGACCCGCCGCGAACGCGCCCGCGAGCTGTCGTCCGGCATCGTCTCCTACGCCGCGGACGGCGCCTGCGAGGTGCTGGCCTTCGCGTTGTCCGGCGCCTTGTGGACCTTCCGCCCTGCCGACGGCGCGGTGCGCCGGCTGCCGGTCGCCGAACCGGCGGTCGACCCGCGACCGGACCCGACGGGGCGGCGCGTCGCGTACGTCAGCGGCGGCGCGCTGCGCGTGGTGGAGGCCGACGGTGGCGGGGACCGGGTGGTCGCCGCCCCGGACGGCCCCGAGGTCGGTTTCGGGCTCGCGGAGCACGTCGCCGCCGAGTCGATGGGCCGGCACCGCGGGTACTGGTGGGCGCCGGACGGGCGCCGGGTGCTGGTGGCCAGGGTGGACACCGCTCGCGTCCAGCGCTGGCACATCGCCGACCCCATGGACCCGTCCCGCCCGCCGACCTCCTTCCCCTACCCGGCCGCCGGCACCGCCAACGCCGAGGTGAGCCTGTGGATCGCCGAGGTGGACGGGCCGGAGGGCGGGGCGCTCACCGCGGTGGACTGGGACGCCAAGGCGTTCGAGTACCTGGTAGAGGCCGGGTGGGACGCGTCCGGCCCCCACGCCGCCGTGCAGAGCCGCGACCAGCGCCGCGTCCGGGTCCTCGGCGTCGACGCCGCCACCGGACTGGCCGAGGTGCTGTCCGGGCAAGACGACGACGCCTGGGTGGAACTCGTGCCGGGCCTGCCGGCGCGGACCGCGCAGGGCGTCCTGCTGACCAGCGTCGATCAGGACGACACGCGCAAGCTCGTCGCCAGCGGCCGCCCCGTCACCCCGCCGGGGCTTCAGCTCGACGCGGTGGTCGCGGTGGACGGCGAGACGGTGCTGTTCACCGCCTCGCAGGAGGACCCTACGCAGATCCATCTGTGGGCGTACGACCCGGTTTCTGGGCTGCGGCAGGTGAGCGAGGAGCCGGGCGTGCACACCGGCACTCGCCGGGCGGGCACCACCGTCCTGTTCTCCCGGACCCTGGACCGTCCCGGCACGCGCACGCTCGTCCTGCGCGACGGCCCGGCCGAGGACGACGGCACCGGCGGCGGCATGGCGCCCGGCGAAGGCGGCGCGGAACGGCCGGTCCCCCTGGAGATCGCCTCGTCGGCCGCGTCTCCCGTGCTCGACCTGCGGGTGGAGCTGCTCGCCCTCGGGCCGCGCGAGCTGCGCGCCGCGCTGTTCCTGCCCTCCTGGCACCGCTCGGACGACGGTCCGCTGCCGGTGCTGATGGATCCCTACGGCGGGCCCGCGATGCGCAAGGTGACCGCCGAGCGGGCGTGGTGGACATATGTGTCGCAATGGTTCGCCGAGCAGGGCTTCGCGGTGCTCGCGGTGGACGGGCGCGGCACGCCCGGCCGGGGGCCGGCCTGGGAGCGGGCCGTCCACATGGACCTCGCGGACCCGGTGCTGGATGACCAGGTCACGGCGCTGCGGGAAGCGGCGCGGATGCGTCCGGAGCTGGACCTCACGAGGGTCGCCGTGCGCGGCTGGTCCTTCGGCGGGTACCTCGCCGCTCTGGCGGTGCTGCGGCGCCCGGACGTCTTCCACGCCGCCGTCGCCGGCGCTCCGGTCACCGACCAGCGGCTGTACGACACGCACTGGCGGGAGCGTCACCTCGGCCACCCCGACGAGCACCCGGAGGCCTACGACCGCTGCTCGCCGATCCTTTCGGCGGCCGATCTCAGCCGCCCGCTGCTGCTGGTGCACGGGCTGGCGGACGACAACGTGGTCGCGGCGCACACCCTGCGGTTCTCGGCGGCACTCCTGGCGGCGGGACGGCCGCACGAGGTGCTGCCGCTGCCGCGGGCGACGCACCTGCCCTCCGACGAGTCGGTGGCGGAGAACCTCCTGCTCCACCAGCTGGATTTCCTGCGACGCGCCCTCGGACTGCCGCACCGCGCGGCGCGCTGAGCGGAGCCGCGCGGGACCGGCGCCCGGGTGAGGGCGCGCGGCGGTGAATCCGTCCAGCAGAGGGCGTCAGAGGAGCTCCTCGGCCGCCGCGAGGAGTTTCAGGGCGGTCGGATGGGCCGTCCTCGCTCCCTTGGGCACCCGCGCCGAGATGCGTTGCAGCAGCACGTGGACGTCGTCGCCGGGGGAGGCGGAGGCGCTCGCGTCGCGCAGCCGTAGCAGCAGCTCCAGCCCGTACGCGGCCTGCGCGGCGAGCAGCCCAAGCAGGTGCACGTCGGCCAGCTCGCCGCGCGAGCCGCCGGAATCGCCGGAGTCGCCCGAATCGGCGGCTCCGGCGCGCTCACCGGGGCCGTCGTTCGCGCCGGGGCGGTCGTTCGCGCCGGGGCGGTCGTTCGCGCCGGTCTCGCCCGAGCCGCCGGGGCGGTGCGAGGAGTACGACCGGTCCAGCACCTCGAGCACCCCGATGCACCGCTCGTGCCGGACGAGCGGCGCGGCCATGATGCTGTTCGGGACGTACCCGGTGGACTCGGCCGCGTCGTGGGCGAACTGCGGCGTCTCGGCCACGTCGTCGGCGATCATCGGCTGGCCGCTCGCCGCGACCCAGCCGGCGATGCCCGTCCCCGGTGGGAAGCGCGTCCCCAGCAGGTGCCCCTCCCCCTTGCCCGACACCGCCTCGAAGACCAGTTCGCCGGTGTCGGGATCCACGAGGAAGACCGACGCGGCGGCCGAGTCGAACACGTGCCGGGCGACCTCCACGATGGACTGCAGCAGCCGGCGCTCGGTGATCTCTCCGTCATCGAGGGGCAGATGGTCATACAGCGACATACGCATCTCCGTTGCGTGTGACGACGTTGTTCGCGGCCAGATAGAGCACCGACTTGAGCTGGAACGGTGTCATCAGCGGATACTTGCTGAGGATGAGCGCGCAGATGCCGGTGACGTGCGGCGCGGCGAAGCTGTTGCCGCTGCTGCGGATCCTGCGGCCGCCCCGCCAGGCCACGGGGACGCGCACGCCGCGCGCGTAGAACTCGGCCGGCGGGGCGGGGTTGTAGTAGTAGACCATCGGGTTCGGCTCGTCGTGGCTGGCCACCGAGATGACCGACGAGAACGTCCACGGGAAGCTCAGCACGGGCATGTTGTGCGCGGCCGCGACGATCAGGCATCGCCGGAAGTACGCGCGGTCGGCCAGCTCGTGCAGCGCGGGCAGGAACTCGCTCCGCGTGGTCGACAGGCTGAGGTTGATCAGGTCGAACCCCTCGTCGACGGCCCAGCGCAGCCCGGCGAGCAGGGCCGCGCCGCTGCCGGACCGCCCGTCGGTCAGCACCCGAACCGACGTCAGGCTCACCGCGGGCGCGATCGACCGGATCACGCCCGCGCACGCCGTCCCGTGGCCGGCCGGGTCGGCCGGCACGCAGTCGGTGACCGCCGGCTCCGCTCCGTCGCCGTCGCCCGCGACCATGAGAGACCGTTCGAGGCCGCCCACCATCGGATGCGCGGCGTCGACGCCGGTGTCGAGCAGGCAGACGCGTACCCCGGCCCCGCGCGCGCCGCCCCACGCCCATTGCTGGGTGACCCGCTCGTGGCGGATGACCCCGAAGTCCTCCAGGGCCAGCCTGGAGGTGGCGGCGCTCCAGGCGGGCAGGCCGGGGAAGTGCTCGCGCCGCTCGCGGCGCCACGGTGGCTGCGTCACCGGGGTCCTTTCTGCTCGGCGATCCACGCGCGGATCCGCCCGGCGGGCAGGTCGGCGCCCTTGGCGGTGTAGTCGCGCAACGCGCGTTCGGCGGCCGCGGCCGCCTCGGCGGGATGCCCGGCCGCTTGGTAGGCGACGGCGAGGTCGACCATCACATCGCCGCGCAGGCACGGGTCGTCGGTACGGTGCAGCTCCCGCTCCGCCCGGCCCGCGAAGGCGAGGGCGGCGCGGTGGTCGCCGCCGAGGGAGGCGAGCCGCCCGCGCACGGCGAGCAGGACCAGCTCGCCGCGGGTCTGCAGGCGGCCGCCGCCCGCCTCCAGCCGGTCGAGCGCCTCCCCGGCCTCCGGGGCCAGGCCCTGCCGCAGCAGCTCGCGCGCCGCGTACACCTCCAGCGTCCTGGCCGGTTCGGCGTGCCCGGCCCGGTGCAGGGCCGCCGCGCACCGCCGGAACAGCGTCTCGGCCGCCGCGTGCCGGCCGACGAGCGACTCCACCAGGCCGCGCACCTGGTTCACCGCGGTCGCCGCCATGTCGAGGTGGAGGTCGCTGGTGTGCTGTTCGGCGGTGGCCAGCACGGTCCGGGAGGCGGTGACGTCCCCGGCCAGGGCCAGCAGGCGGGCCTCGGTGAGCAGCACGGGGATGAGCAGCGCCCGGTCCCCGCCGAACCTGGCCGACAGCTCGGCGCACAGCGCGAGGCTCTCGCGCAGCGGCGTCGGGGACCACTGGGCCAGCTCGCACAGCCCGCTGAGCAGGCGGTCCTCCTCGTACCCGTCCCCCAGTGACCGGGCGCGGACGAGGCCCTCGCGCAGCGCGGCCTCCGCGGCCCCGGAACGGCCCGCGAGGGTGCTCACCAGCGCTTCGAACTGGTGGAAGCGGCACCAGCCCAGGTCGTCGCCGGGGTCGCCGGCGAGCAGGTCGCGCAGCGGCTCGGGCGCGGCGGGTCGGGTGCCGAAACGCACCGCCAGCGTCTCGCGCTGGATCGCGCAGGTGAGCCGGGTCCGCCGGTCGTCCGGCAGCATGCGCTCGGCGGTGTCCAGCGCGGCGAACGCCCGGCCGCCGTCGCCGCGGGCCAGCCCGGCGTCGCAGATGCGGACCGCGAGGGGGCGGTGCTCGGGGTTCCCCGCGGGCAGCAGGTCGCGCCCGCGTTCCAGCAGGGCGAGGGCGGCGGGCAGGTCGTTGCGGTGCAGCGCCTGGGTGCCCTCGTCGATGAGGGCGCGCGCGGCCCGTTCGGTGAGCGCCGGCAGCAGCGGGTCGTCCGGCCGGACCTCCCGCCGGAGGAGGCAGGCGGCCTCCAGGTGGTGGGTCAGGTCGCCGTGCGAGGACTCCTCGTCCGACCCGTCGCGCCGCGGCCTCGCCGTCCCGGCCGGCCTGGACAGCCGGTCGGCCAGGGCCAGGTGCCACTCCGCTCGCAGCTCCTTGCGCGTCATGGCGTAGACCGTGTCGCGGGTGAGGGTCTGGGTGAACTGGTAGGAGCCGGGCGCCTCCCGCCGGCGGACCATGCTGCGCCGCAGCAGGCGCCGCAGCAGCTCGTCGACCGCCGGCTGCCCGTCCATGCCGTCCTGGCACAGCAGGTGAAGCTGGTCGGCGGTGAAGACGTGGCCGATGGTCGAGGCCCGCTCCAGCACCTCGCGCTCGCCGTCGCCGAGCCGGTCCAGGCGTGCGCCGAGCAGGGCCTGGATCGTGGGCGGCAGGGGCGCGTCCTCCCCCTCCTCGGCCAGGGTCTCCAGCATGAGCTCGGCGAACAGGGGGTTGCCGTCGGAGCTCTCGGCGACCCGTACGCACACGCCGTCCATGCCATGGCCGACCACCTCGGCCTCCGGCGTCCGGGCCGCCGACAGCGTGGCGACCAGGAGCTCCATCTGGGCGTGGTCGAGCGCGCCGAGTTCCAGCGACGAGGAGCACGCCATGCCTCCGCCCCAGGTCGGGCGGGCTTCGAGCAGTTCGGGCCTGGCCACGCAGACCAGCAGGACCGACACGTCCACCAGCCACGTCGCGAGGTCGTCGATCAGGTCGAGGAGCGTCGGCTCCGCCCAGTGCAGGTCCTCCCAGACGACCACGAGCGGCCGGTGCCGTGCCAGCGCCTCGAACAGGGTCCGCACCGCGCGCGCGACCTCCTCGACCCTGGCCACCTCGCCGCCCCGCGGCGTGCGCGAGGCGTCGGCGGTCATCAGGCCGCGCAGGGCAGGCACGCTCGTGGGCTCCACCGCCGGGGTGATGTCCGCCCAGGCGCCGTTGAGGGATTCGAGCATCTCGGCCACCGGCCGGTAGGTGATCCCGGCCCCGTACGAGCGGCACCGGCCGGAGATGACGGTCACCTCCTCGGGCAGGGTGTGGACGAAGTCGCGCACGAGCCGGGACTTGCCGATGCCGGGCGTGCCGAGCAGCGTGACGACGCAGCATCGGCGGCCCCGCGACGCGCGCCGGTACGACTGGCGGAGCTGTTCCATCTCGTCGTCGCGGCCGATGAGCGGGACGGCGTCGTCGCCGCGCCGCGTGGTCTCCGGCTCCAGCGACGACACCCGCCACGCCCGCACGGGGCCGCTCTTGCCCTTCAGCGTGAGCGGCGGCACGGCCTCCAGGCGCGCCTGCGTCCGGACCATGCGGGCGACCTCGTCCCCGACGAGGATCTCGCCGGTGCCCGCCGCCGACTGCAGCCGGGCCGCCGTGTTGACGGTGTCGCCGATGACGCGCAGGTCGGAGCCGGGCATGTCGATGACCACGGCCTCACCGGCGGAGACGCCACAGTGCACCTCCAGCCGGAGCCCGTGCGTCGGGGCGAGCCCGTCGCTCAGCTCCCGTACCCGGGCCAGGGCGGTGTGGGCGGCGCGGACCGCGCGCAGGGCGTCGTCCTCACTGCTGATCGGGATGCCGAACACGGCCATGATCGCGTCGCCGATGAACTTCTCCACCACGCCGCCGTGCTCGCCGATGCCCGACGTGCACGCCTGGTAGTACCGGTCCAGGATGTGCCGCAGCAGCTCCGGGTCGAGACGCTCGGCCAGCTCGGTCGATCCGACCAGGTCGATGAACAGGACGACGACGTGGCGGCGCGCGGGGCGGGGCGCCCTGGTGGTCATACGAGCTTCAGTTCATGGCCCTCGACCTCGCCCGCCACGGCGTCCAGGCGGGTCTTGATGGAGTTCAGCAGATCGACCTCCGGCCGGCTCAGCTCCGCGAACACCTGCCGCTGCCGTTCGCTGAGCAGGTCGATCGGATGACCGGCCTCGCGCAGGATGGTCAACGCGTCGAACGGCTTCGGCCCGGTCCGAATCTCGCGGCTGTCCATCGGCCACCTCCTGGTCGCGCCCGCCGCGGCCTGCAGGCCGCCCGGCGACTCACACGCTAGACACGCGGGGTTTGGCGGCAGTATGGCGCCGCCATGCCGTCGCCATACTGGCCCCAAACTGGCCCGAAACTGGACGCCCCTAGCGTGTGGTTCGCCGCCGGGCGGCTCCGGCCACGCGCCTTCGCGGGGGCGCCATGGCCGGGCCGGACGCGGACGCTCCTCGACCGAGCGGACGGAGGTGGAACCGTGAACGAGCCGCCCTCGCTGCGCCGCAACCTCCGCTTCCAGGTGCTCTGGGCGGGATCGGCGACCTCCGAGCTGGGATCGGCGATCACCTGGGTGGCGTTCCCGCTGCTGATCCTGGCCGTCACCGGCTCGGCCGTGACGGCGGGACTGGTCGGCGCCTGCCGCGTCACCGCCAACCTGCTGGTCTCCCTGCCCGCGGGGGTGTGGGTGGACCGGTGGGACCGGCGGCGCATCCTGGTGTGCGCCGAGGCGGTCCGGGTCCTCGCCCTGGCCTCCCTCGCGTTCGCGGTCTTCGCGGGCAGGGTGGCGTTGTGGCACGTCGTCGTGGTGGCGGTGGCCGGCGGCGCGGCGGACGCGTTCTTCGATCCGGCGCGTTCGACCGCGATCCGTGCCGTCGTGCCCGCGGAGCGGCTGCCGTCGGCGTACGCGCAGGAGGAGGCGCGCACGCACGCGGCGTCCCTGGCCGGGCCGCCGCTGGGGGGCCTGCTGTTCGGCCTGGGACGGGGCATCCCGTTCGCCGTCGACGCGTTCACCTACCTGGTCTCGCTGGTGTGCGTCCTGCTGGCCAGGGTGCCCCGCCGGCCGGAGACGGCCGCGGAGCCGGGCGGGACCAGGATTCGCGAGGACGTCGCGGAGGCGGGCCGCTGGCTTTGGCGCCAGGACGGGCTGCGCGCAGGTCTGGCGTTCGCCCTGCTGGCGAACCTCGTCGCGAACGCGCTGCTCCTGCCGGTGATCGTGATGGTCGAGGCGCGGGGCGGCGGCTCGGCCGCGGCGGGCGTCGTGCTGGCGGGCATCGGGCTGGGCGGCCTGCTCGGGGCCACCGTCTCGGCCAAGATCGGAAGCCTGCTGCCGCCTGGCAGGCTGATGCTGGCGGTGGTGGGCTTCTTCGCGCTGGCGGTGTGCGCGACCGCTCTGCCGATGGGCCCGTACTGGCCGGTCGTCACGCTCTTCCTGGCGATGGTCGCGGTGCCGTCTCTGACCGTGGTGCTGCGCGTCCTGCTCGCCACGCTGGTGCCCGACACCATGATGGGCAGGGTCACGTCGTTGTTCACGATGGCGACGATGGGGCTGACCCCGCTCGGGCCCCTGCTGGGAGGCGTGCTGGCGCAGTACGCCGGCGGCGCCGCCGCGCTGGTGCTCATCGGCGGCCTGCTCCTTTCGGGATGCGCCCTGGCCGCGGTCAGTCCCGCGCTGCGCGGCCTCGGCGCCGGCTCAGACCCGGTGATCTCCGCGAAGTTCGGTCGCGAACCGGTGGGCGAGCGGTGACATGGTGTAGGCCATGGACTGGGCCACCACCTCGGCGCCGTTCGCCGCAGGCTGCGGCACCGACAGGATGTTCGCCTCCAGGAGCGACTCGATGGCCAGCTCGGCCGATCTGCCGGTGCCGTCCAGCGCGGCCACCAGCTCGTCGTGGCTGAACGGCGGCCCGGCCAGCGCGCCGAGGGCCAGGAACGCCGGGCGGTGCGTCCACGAGGGCTGGTTGTAGCACTCCTCGAAGCGGTCGCGCAGGCACGTCTCCCCCGCGACGAACTCGTCCAGCACGCTCTCGGAGTGCTCCAGCCGGTCGGCCAGATGGCCGACCGGCACGTGCCGGAGCCCGGCGAGCCTGCCGCCGAGCAGGCGCAGGACCAGGGGAGACAGCCCGAACCTTTCGAAGATCGCCCTGACGGCGGGCAGGTCGCCGAGCACCCGCTCATGCCCGATCAGGCGGCCCAGGAACTCGATGCCCTCGGCCGGCGACAGCTGCGCCAGCCCCACCCGGGTCACCGACTCCAGCCCGCTGAGCCGGCTCCGGCTGGTCACCAGGACCTTGCTGGCCGTGGTGCCGGGAAGCAGCGTGCGGACGCTGGACTCGTCGGGGGAGTCGTCGAGGATCAGCAGGATCTTCCGGTTGGCGAGCCAGGACCGCCAGACCGATGCCAGCACGTCGTCGTCGTGGACGGCGGCGACGTTCAGCCCGACGGCCTCCAGGATCTCCCGCTGGAGGTCGACGGTGGCCCTCGGGTCCCCGCCGTGGCGGCGCAGGCCGACGACGAGCGCGCCGTCCGGGAAGCCGGATGCCAGCATGTGCGCGACGTGCACGGCCAGGGCGGTCTTGCCGATGCCGGGCTCGCCGGTGATGAGAGTGACGGCGGCCGCCTCGCCGACGATGCGCCGCACCTCGTGCTCGCGGCCGACGAAGTCGGCGATGTCGCGCGGCAGCTGGTTGGCGAGGCTCTGGATCGGCCGCGTGCGCGTGGCGGCGGGGTGGCCCGCCGCGCCCACGGGCCGCCGTCCGTCGCCCTTGAGGATCTCCTGGTAGAGGTTCCTGAGCACGGGGCTCGGGTCGAGGCCCATCTCTGCGGCGAGGTGGCGGCGCAGGACCTCGAAGTGCGACAGGGCCTCGGAGGTGCGCCCGCACCGGTACAGCGCGGTCATCCTCGCGGCGGCGATGCGCTCGCGCGAGGGGAAGCGCGGGGCGAGGGCGTCCAGCGAGGCCAGGGCCTCGACGTGGCGGCTCAGCTCGATCTCCAGTTCCACCCAGTCCTCGTAGACCGACAGGAACAGATCGGTGGAGCGGGTGATCTCCTTCGCGACCAGGGGCACGTGGCAGAACTCGGCCAGGGGCGGGTCGTGCCACATGCGCACGGCCTCGGCGAGCAGCTCGGCCGCGACCGCGAGGTCTCCGGCGCGGACTGCGGCGCGGCCCGACCTGGCCAGGTCGAGGAAGCGCAGCAGGTCCAGTTCGGCGGGGTCGGCGTAGAGCCGGTAGCCCCATCCTTCGAAGCTGAGCCGGCAGCCGAAGATCTTCCGTAGCCCCGACACGTAGACCTGCAGGTTCTTGCGCGCCGTCCGCGGCGGGCGCTCCCCCCACAACGCGTCGATCAGCTGGTCCGACGGGATGACGGCGTTCGCGTGGCAGAGCAGGATCGCCAGCAGGAGCCGCTGCTTCGGCGCGCCGATGATGGCCGTGCGATCGTCCACCCGGACCTCGAGCGGGCCGAGTATCGAACAGTGCAGTCGGAACGGAGCCGCGTTACCCATACGCTTTCCTTGATTTCGCGCCGCTTCTGTGGTGGTCACCGGACGCGGCCGGCGATCGGCGCGCCCAGCAGGAGGAAGTCGACGATCTCGATCGGAGGGGGAGCGCCGGCGCTTCGCAGGGCGTCCAGATGGCGCTTTCTGATCATGAGCGCGGCGGCGGCCGAGACGGCGGTCCCCCCGGCCCTGGACTCGAACCAGCGCCAGTCGCCGTCCACATTGACCTCGAGGAACACCACCTCCGTCCCGCGGAGCAGCAGGTCGAACGCGCCGTAGGCCAGGCCCCAGAGCTCCGCGAGCCGGCGTACGGCCTCCGCCGCCGCCGCGGGGACGGCCGCCGTCGTCACCGGCACCTCCGCTCCGTCGCGCCACGGCGAGTCAGGAGAGGGTTTGGCGACCGCGTAGGCGTGGACGGCCCCGTCCACGTAGTAGACCCGGAGCTCGGAGTCGTGCTCGACGTACTCCTGCACCATGACCGGGAAGTCCAGGGCCGGACGGCGGGTGAGTTCCTCGCGGTGCGCGATCTGGGGGAACACTCCGACCAGCAGCCCGGGCGCCGTCTCGACGAAGTGCTCGTCCACCACCTTGACCACGAACCGGCGGCCCGCCATCCGCGTGGCCGCCGCGGCGGGGTCGGTGGTGACCGTCGTCTCGGGGACGCGGACTCCGGCGCGCGCGGCGCCGGCGAGCTGTTCGAGGTGGCCGGGGCCGCTCATGGGCAGGTTCGACGGCGCCAGCGAGGCCAGCTGGCGGGCCAGGGCCGCCCAGGAGTCGGCGCGCACCATGGTGAGGGCCGGGTCCGCGGCGCCGGGCATCGCCCGGGGGGAGAAGTGACGCGCCCAGACGACGGTCGGGGCGATGCGACGGCCGTCCAGGGTGAGGGCGCGGTCGCCGACCCGGAGGGACAGATCCAGCGCCGTCACGCCCTCGGCGTCGATCCGTACACTCGGGACGCCGAGGCGGCGCAACATGGTCTGCAGGACGGCGAACTCGCCGCATCCGGCCCGGTCGGCGAGGACGACGCATGGCGTCGCGGTCAGGGCGCCGTCGGGTTTCGGCGGCGACCACGACACCGTGCCGTGCGACGAGCGCAGGTCAACGGTGACGGGAGGGCCGTGGAGCCGGCTGGGAAGATCGTTCGCCGAACCGCCGACAGGCGCTAACAACGTCCGTCCGCAACCACGGGCCGGCGGAAACCGTCACAGGCGTCTTCCCCCCAGGCTCCACGCGAAATCACCATGCTGTTCACGTACACACCTCCACCAGTCGCGATGATGGCGAATTATTGACAAGAGGATGTATATGTGGAGAATAGGCGGCTTTGACCTGCTATGTGGGGAGTTCGTGACTCAATGAGAGCACGAGTCAGCATGGTCTGCAAGCCGTGTTTCCGCAGGTAGACAATTTTGACAGTCGAATGATCCGGGTGGTTCTTACCGGAGCGCCGGAGCGTTCGTCACGCATTTTGTGCGGTGCGCCGTGTCCGAAACGGGGTCGCCGCCGGCCGCTTTGAAAAGATCGGCGGATTTCACCGTTCGGAACGCGGAAGGTGATGCGCCCGCCTTGTTCCGCCGCCGGACCTGAGTGCGGGTCATGTCAATGCAGGCAGCGCGGGACGCGCCCGCACAGTGGCCGGCCCCGCCGGGCCCCGGCCGCGGCCGGGCCGTGCGGGCGTGGCCGGCGCTCGCGGACGGCGGCGCGTTCGCGAGCGTCATGGGTGAACGCGCCGGTCCGAAAGCCCTCGGCGCCCGAAGGATCGGCATGGTTCGCCGGGGACGGCGCAAGTGGGCGGCCCTCGCGCGAGGCCCGCCCGTCCGGCGGCGAAACTTTCACGCGCTTTCTCCGCCGTGGCTCGTCCACCGAGCCTCACGCGGACCTGACGTCCGAACCGTTGACGATCGCGGTCGTTACATCTACGTTGCAGGACACGACACGAAATATCTCGGGAACGATCCGAAAGTTTCGGAGACGTTGCCCGAACCATTGTCGGGGGCCGCGAGATCGTCATCGAAGACCACGAGTGAGGATCCATGAAACGTCTCCTGCTGGGAGTGATCGCCATCGCGCTCGCGCTGGCCCTGCCCACGTCGGCGTACGCCGGCGGACCGGGCGGCGGACCCGGCGGCGGCCACGCGCCGCACGACCTGCGCGAGCTGGCGCACAAGCTCAGGGTGTACATCGGCTCGACCGTCGACGTCACGGCCCTGGCGGACGAGGCGGACTACCGTAAGGTGCTCAACCGCGAGTTCTCGCACGTCACCGCCGAGAACGCGATGAAGTGGGAGTCGGTCGAGCCCCAGCGCGGCGTCTACACCTGGGACGGCGCCGACGCCGTCGTCAAGAACGCGCAGCGCAACGGCCAGAACGTCCGCGGGCACACCCTCATCTGGCACAACCAGCTCCCCGTCTGGCTCACCGAGGGCGTCGCCGACGGAAGCATCGACGCCAAGGAGCTGCGCAAGATCCTGCGCGAGCACATCATGACCGAGGTCGGGCGCTACCGGGGCAAGGTACGCGCCTGGGACGTGGTCAACGAGGTGGTGGACGACGAAGGCAACATGCGTCAGAGCATCTGGATGACCAACCTCGGCCCCGGCTACATCGCCGACGCCTTCCGCTGGGCGCACCAGGCCGACCCGCACGCCAAGCTCTACATCAACGACTACAACCTCGAGTGGAACACCGCCAAGATCAACACCACCCTCGGGATCGTCAAGGACCTCCAGTCCAAGCGCGTGCCGATCCACGGCATCGGCTTCCAGGGGCACCTGGGCATCCAGTACGACTACCCGGGCGACTTCCCGAACGTCATGCGCCAGTTCACCGATCGCGGCCTGGAGGCCGCGATCACCGAGGCGGACGTGCGCATGGTGCTGCCGGTGACGCCCGAGAAGCTCGCCACCCAGGCCGCCTACTACCAGCGCATGCTGTCCACGTGCGCGGCCAACCCGCGCTGTGCCGAGTTCACCGTCTGGGGCTTCACCGACCGCCACTCGTGGGTTCCCGGCGTCTTCGCCGGGGAGGGCGCCGCCTGCATCATGGACGAGAACCTGGCGCACAAGCCCGCCTACGACGCCCTGCTCGGCGTCCGCAGGGCCTGACGGGCGTCCCGCCCGAGGCATGACACACGTCCGGCGGCCACCAGTGAGGGCCGGTCGCCGGACCGCGGCCCGGGGGAGTGCGGGCTCCCCCGGGCCCGCCGGTTCAGCGGCGCGGCAGACGGCGGCCGACCGCGGCAGACCTTGACGCATACCGCGATCAGGACGTGCGTGCTGTTCCTTCCACGAAGATCTCCCCGAGAGGGTCAGCGGCTCCCGCGCCCGGCGCTCCGGCCGAGGACGTGGTAGGTCTCGCCGCGGGCCAGGCAGTGCACGCGGCCGGAGAGCCCCAGACGGTTGACGTGCTGCCGGAAGTCTTCCAGCCCCGAGGTGAACGCCTCGTAGTCGTCGTAGTGGATGGGCACGTTGTGGGCGGCGCCGATCAGCTCCACCCACTGGGCGCCCTGCATCCCGTCCATGGTGACCAGCAGAGTGCCGAGCAGCTTGGTGCCGCCCAGGTGCACTATGGCCAGGTCGATGTCGGGGAACCGCCGGGGGATCGCGTGCAGCCGCTCGTCCAGCAGCGTGTCCCCGCTGATGTGCACGCGCAGGTCCACATCGCCGTCGTTCCCGCCGAAGTCCAGCATGCTGCCCATGACCGGCGGCAGGAACCGCTCGGCCGGTCCCGGCGCGTGACGGGCCGGCAGTGAGGTGATTCTCAGGCGGCGCCCGTCGCGGATCATCACCCGGTCCTGCCAGGTCGAAAGGCCGATCGCGTTGCCGAAGCCCTGGCGCCTGAGCCGTGCGGCGGCGTGCGAGGTGGTGAAGATCGGCAGGCGCTTGTCCAGGCCCCGGCGCGTCACCCGGTCCCAGTGGTCGCCGTGCATGTGGGACAGCACGACGGCGTCGACGGCCGGCAACCGCCCGATCTCCATCGCCGGATCGGTGCGGCGGCGCGTGCTCAGACCCCAGCCCAGATACGCGCGTTGCCCGCGGTGCAGAAAGTTCGGATCGGTCAGGAGCGTGAAGCCATGACAGCGGATCAGCGTCGTGGCGTTCCCGATGAAGTACACGCTCGCTTCGGTCGGATCAGACATCTCGATCCCCCGTTCCCTGGAATCTCAGGGTATGCAAAGAGGTCGGGGCCGAGGCGCGCGGGGCTAGCCGAAGGGCAGACCGACGTAATTCTCCGCCAGCGTCTTCGCCGCGGCCTCCGACGAGGTCACGTAGTCCAGGTAGGACAGCTGGAGCCGCTGCTCGTAGGGGTCCTGGGACTCGAAGGTGTGCAGCAGCGTCGTCATCCACCACGAGAAGTGCTGCGCCCGCCACACCCTGCGCAGGCACGCCTGGGAGTACCCGTCCAGCAGCTCGCCGGAGCCGGTCTCGTACCACTGGGTGAGCGCCTCGGTCAGCACCCGCACGTCGGCCACCGCCAGGTTCAGCCCCTTGGCGCCGGTCGGCGGGACGATGTGCGCGGAATCCCCGGCCAGGAACAGCCGCCCGTACTGCATGGGCTCCGCCACGAAGCTCCGCATGGGCGTCAGGCCCTTTTCGGTGATCTCGCCGGTGGCCAGGACGAAGCCGGGGACGGTCTCGAGCCGGGTCTTCAACTCGGCCCAGACGCGCTCGTCGGGCCAGGCGTCGATGTCCTCACCCAGGGGGACCTGCAGGTAGAAGCGGCTGACCTCAGGAGAGCGCATGCTGTGCAGGGCGAACCCGCGGTCGGTGCGCGCGTAGATGAGCTCCTCCGCCGACGGCTTGACCCGGGCCAGGATGCCCAGCCAGGCGAACGGGTACTCGCGCTCGTACTCCGTCAGCACGCCCGCCGGGATCGACGGGCGCGAGACGCCGTGGAAACCGTCGCATCCGGCGACGAAGTCGCAGTCGAGCCGCTCGCCGCCGAAGGTCACGTACGGCCGGTCGGTGCCGAGGTCGTGCAGGGCCGCGTCGTCCACCTCGAACCGGAGGTCCCCGCCGTCGGCGAGCCGGGCGGCGATCAGGTCCTTGACGACCTCCTGCTGGCCGTAGACGGTGATCGACCGCCCCGGGACGAGCTCTTCGAAAGCGATGCGATGCCCCGCGCCGTCGTACCTCAGTTCGATGCCCTGATGGGGAAGGCCCTCGCGGCGGAGCCGGTCGCCCACGGCGGCGGCGGTGAGGGTGTCGACCGTGCCCTGCTCCAGCACGCCCGCCCGTACCCGCTTCTCGACGTGGTCTCGGCTCTGACGCTCCAGCACCACCGAGGAGATGCCCCGCAGGTGGAGGAGATGGGAGAGCAGAAGGCCCGCGGGGCCCGCTCCGATGATGCCGACCTGAGTTCTCATGTGAAGAAGCATCCTTCACGCACGGGCCGGGTGCGAGCCGATGCTTTCACCCTGTGGAAGAGCGGCCGATCGTCCACAGCCTGTGGACGATCGGCCGCGCACGCGCGAGATCGCCCGCGCGCGCACGCGCCGTCGCGACGGCTCAGCCGACGGAGAAGATCTCCCGCAGGTAACGCAGCTGCACGTCACGCTGGCGGCTCGCGCCGCCCTCATGGCCGTTCCACGGCCACACCGTGATGTCCTTCGGCCCCGCCCAATGGTTGTAGGCGGCGAAGACCGTCGACGGCGGGCAGATGAGGTCCATCAGCGCCACCGAGTACAGGGCCGGCACCCGGCCGCGAGCGGCGAAGTTGACCCCGTCGAAGTACGACAGCGTGCGGAACACCTGCTCCTCGCTGTCGCGCAGCGAGGACAGGAACTGCACGATCTCCTGGTACGGGAAGCGATCGGTGATCTCGACGGCCCGCCGGAAGTGCGTCAGGAAGGGCACGTCGATCACCGCCGCCTTGACCTTCGGCTGCAGCGCCGCGGTGGCCTGCGCGATGCCGCCGCCCTGGCTGGCGCCCGAGACCGCGATGCGCTCGGCGTCCACGGAGGGGTGCGCGGCGGCCACGTCCACCGCGCGCACGGCGTCGGTGAAGACCCGCCGGTAGTAGTACTGCTCGGGATCGAGGATGCCCCTGGTCATCATGCCGGGCGCCTGCGGGTGGCCGCCGCCGTGCGGGTCGCCGGTCGCACCCGGGCTCTGGATGTTCGCGCCGCCCTGGCCGCGCGTGTCCACTATCAGCGCCGCGAAGCCGGCGGCGGGCCACACCGTGTGGTCGATGGGCAGCCCTCGCCCTCCGGAGTAACCGATGTACTGCACCACGCACGGCACCTGCTCGGCGCCCTCCGGCACCAGCATCCACGCCTTGATCGGATCGCCGCCCCATCCGGCGAACGTGGTGTCCTGGACCCGCACGCCGGTCAGCGGAGCGTCGTAGTCGGCGAAGTCGGGCGCGAGGTCATGGCCGGCGGCCTCGTCGAGGGTCGTCTTCCAGAACGCGTCGAAGTCGGCGGGTTCGTCACGCTCCGGACGGTACTCCCGCAGCTCCGGCAACGGCAGGTCGAACAGGGCCATATACCTCTCCAAGGGTGAATGAGGCCACCGAGTGAGCGCGCCGCTCGATGCGCACGGGTGGGCGGAGCGCGTCGCGATCGCATGCTATCCGCGAGGAGATGTGCCAGTCGATGTCCGGACATAGGCGCATTCGGGCGTTTTGCGTTCGGAGAGTGACCGGGATCCTGACGGCAGATGGCATATATGCACGACACAGTGGACTCGTCACCACCTCAAGGAGGACAACTGTGCCACGAGCGAGCGGTGCCTTCACCATCGACGGCTGGGAGCCCGAGACCTACGACGAGCGCGAAGGGGCGACCCTGTCCCGCGTCCACGTCACCAAGACCTTCCATGGCGACCTGGAAGGCACCAGCACCACCGACATCCTCACCGCGATGGCGCAGGTCGAAGGCTCGGCCGCCTACGTGGGGTTCGAACGCTTCACCGGCGCCCTCCACGGCCGCAAGGGAACCTTCGTCCTGCATCACAACGCCACCGGATCCGCCGGGGAGCAGTCGCTGAGCTGGACCGTCCTCCCGGACTCCGGCACCGGCGAACTCGCCGGCATCCGCGGCGGCGGACACATCGTCAAGGACGGCGGCGCCCACACCTACACCCTCGACTACGACCAGCTCTGACAATCGTGGGACCTCAGGGCCGCGCCTTCCTCCGGCCGCTCGCGGCCACTCTGCACGAAGCCGTGGAAATCGCCGCAGACATGACATCCTGATCTTGTATGGCGTAACCCCTGCTCAAGCCATCGGCCGACGCTTACCTGAAGGGCCGATGCTCGTAACGGATGCCGCGAAGATGGTTCCGTATCAGAAGATTGTGGACACCCGCTTCACCGGTGAACCAGGGATGAAGCCGATCCCTTGCTAGGCTGCAAGCATCTGTTAGCAACCCGGCGCCGTCCCATCCCTGGCTGATGGGGCCGTTGAGAAGTGGGGTCACACCGTGAAGAAGCTGCTCGTTCTCGCGCTCGTCGCCCTTGGGGGGCTGCTGGTCTGGCGCAAGGTGCAGGCCGACCGCGCCGAGCTCGACCTGTGGACTGAGGCCACCGGCAGCGAGAACTGACCACCTGGGCAGCCGAACGGGTGCGTGAATGGCTCTGGATCAAGGCGGAGGTGATGGCATGACCGACGCCTCACCCATCAGGCTCGCCTGCCTCGATCTGGCCGGCACCACGATCGGTGACATCGCCATGGTGGAGCGGGCGTTCGCCGAGGCGATCGCGACGCAGGGCATAGTCCCCGGGACCGGGGCATACGCGCGGGCCATGGTGCACGTGCATCGGTCCCGGGGATGTCCCAAGATCGAGGTCTTCCGCGGCATCTTCCCCGACAACGAGGCACAGGCACAGGCGGCCAACCTCACCTTCGAGCGCTCCTACGAGGGCGCCATCGACCGCGCAGGCCTTCTCCCCATCCCCGGCACCGTCGAAGCCCTGGAGAAGCTCCGCGCCGCGGGCGTGAAGATCTGCATCATCACCGGCTTCAGCCGCGCCACCCTCGGCAGGGTCCTCGGCGTCGTCGGCTGGATGGACAAGATCGACCTCGCCCTCTGCCCCGAGGACGCCGGCCGCGGCCGCCCTTGGCCCGACATGGTCCTCACGGCCCTCCTGCGGCTGCGCGTCGACGACGTCCGCGAGGTGGCCGTCGTGGGCGACTCCGAGAGCGACATGCTCTGCGGCAGCCGAGCCGGCGCCTCCATCGTGGCCGGAGTCCTGTCCGGCGTCCACAGCCGCGAACGCCTCCTCCGCGGCGGCGCCACCACGATCATCGACTCCATCGCCGACTTCCCCGCCCTCGTCCTCGACAGTGCCCCGGCCAACGCGCCAGTAGCCACCTCCTCCCGGTAAGCTGTCCTCCGAACAAGGGGCCTTAGCTCAGTTGGCAGAGCGCCTGCTTTGCAAGCAGGATGTCAGGAGTTCGAATCTCCTAGGCTCCACCCCAGCTCAAAGGCCACCTCCCATGATCGGGACGTGGCCTTTTCGATGCGTACAGCACGGAAATACAGCAACGGCTACGACTCCAGCCGGTCACCGAGCCGCTTGAGGGCCTTGCGAGTCTCTTCGGAGGAGACCTCGCTGTAGATGTTCATGGTCACCGAGATCTGGCTGTGCCGGAGGATCTGCATGGCCACGCGGGGGTGGACGTCGAGCGCGACGAGCAGGGACGCGCAGGTCTTGCGGGTGGCGTGCACGTGGACCTTGCGTACCTTGGCCTTGTCGCAGGCGCCGGCGAAGCTGCGCCGGAAGTTCGAGGGTTCGATCGGCCGCCCGCTCGCCGTGGTGAACACGAGCCCGGTCTCCTGCCACGAGTCCCCCGCCGCCTTACGGGCTTCATCATGTGCCCGTTGACGGGCACGGAGCGCCACCGTCACGATCTCGGGAAACGGCAGCGTCGCGTCCGAGGCGTCCGTCTTGGTCTGCCGGTGCAGCAGCTTGCCGGCGACTCGCTGGAGTTGCCAGCCGATGGTCATCTCGGTGTTGGTGAGATCAACGTCCTCCCAGCGCAGTCCCAGTGCCTCCCCGAGGCGCAGGCCGAGCACGAGGACCAGGACGTAGGCCGGGTACATCGGATCTTCACGAGTTCGGGCGGACTCCAGGAAGGCCCGCGCCTCCTCGACCGACCACGGCTTGACCTTGCGCTTGCGAGGCATCGGCATCCTGACGTTGGCCGCGACGTTACGGCTCAGCACCTCTTCCCTTACGGCGTTGCTCAGCGCGGCCCGCAACGTCATGTACGCGTCGCGGACCGTCCACTCCGAAGGCTTGGACATGCAGCACTTCCCCACCGCGCAACACCGCTGCCGACGCTTTGGGTTGCTGTGCGCCTTGAACCGCGCCGGGATTGATGGAGACTCTGATGTGCCCCGACTTCCGTGGAGTCGGCTTGCTCGACTCTCATGCCAGATGGGTGTTCGGGTAGAGCATCTCGTATTCGATCGGGGTGTGCATTTTCAGGGCGCTGTGGCGTCGTTGCCGGTTGTGGAAGATCTCCAGGTAGTCGAAGATCGCGTTCGCCAGCTCGATCCGGGTCTTCCAGCGTTGGCGGTTGAGCAGCTCGGTTTGCATTCGGCCCCAGAACGACTCGATGACCGCGTTGTCGAAGCAGTCGCCGATGGAACCCATCGACGGGATGAGGCCGGATGCGCGGGCGCGGCGGGTGAAGGCCCAAGAGGTGTACTGCACGCCGTGATCGGAGCGGAGCAACATGCCGACGGTGGGTCGGCGATTGTGGATGGCCATGCCGAGCGCGTTGGTGACCAGGGTGGCGGTCTGGCTGCTGTCGATGGACCAGCCGACCACGCGGCGGGAGTAGGCGTCCAGCACGACGCAGCAGTAGACCTTGCCCTCCCTCGTCGGGTGCTCGGTGATGTCGGTGACCCAGAGCTGATCCGGTCCGGTCCGGGCGAACTGCCGGTCCACCAGATCGGCCGCGGTCGGGGTCTGATGGACGGAGCGTCGGCGTCTGTTGGCGCCGGATTCGCCGTCCTCCGTCCCACCGACCCGGCGCCGGAGAAAGGCCCGCTCGGGGCGGGGAGAGCGTCGCACCCGGCGATGGTGAGTGGTCAGCGCAGCGGGCATCACACCAGCGAAGGTCAGCGGCCGGCGCACCAGGCGGTGACACATGGGTTCACCGGGCCCGGCTCTCCACCCCCGGCCATGTGCAGGAGATGGCCGGCGCCGGGGCGGCGGGTCGTGGTACGGCGACGCTGGCGCCTGTTACGGCGCCGGAGCCGGTGAACCTTCGCCGGACAGCGCACTAGCTGGAAGGGGTGCGGATGCAGGCGGTGATGGGGGTGTTGTCGGTGCCGCTGGTGGTGGCCTGGAAGCCGAAGGTGGTGGAGGCGCCGGGCGCCAGCGCTCCGTTGTAGCTCGCGTTCGTGATCGTGTACGGATTGGCGAAGTCATCCAGGCTGGCGTTCCAGACTCGGGTGATCTGCTGGCCGCCGGGGAAGGTGAGGGTAACCGTCCAACCGGTGGTCGCGGTGGTGCCGGTGTTGGTCACGACCACCTTCCCCTGGAACGCGCCGGGCCAGTCGCCGGCCGGGCTGTACACGGCCGTACAGCCCCTGGTCGGGCAGGCCGGGACGTAGACGGTGACCGGTGAGGTGAAGGCGGAGTAGTTGCCCGTCGCGTCACGCGCCCGTACCCGGAAGCGGTAGACCCCCACACCGGACTGGGTGAACGACGTGGTCGTCGTGGTGCCGACCAGGGCGAACGTGCCGCCGGTGGCGCCGGGCGCACGCCAGATCTCGTATCCGATGACGCCTACGTTGTCCGTCGAGGCGGTCCAGGTCAGCGTCACCGAGCCGCAGGTGACGGTCGAGGTCGGCGTACCTGGCGTCGTGGGCGGCTGCGGCTCCGGCGTCATCGTCGGGCAGGGGGGGAGCACGACCCGCACCGGCTCGGTGAAGGCGGAGGTGTTGCCGGCCGCGTCGCGTGCCCGCACCTCGTACAGGTACAGCCCCATGATGGGCTGGGTGTACGAGGTCGCCGAAGTCGTCCCGACCGGGACGAACGTGCCGCCGCTGTAGGGCGCGCCGTACACGTCGTAGCCGGTGACCCCCATGTTGTCGGTGGAGGCGGTCCAGTTCAGCGTCACCGACAGGGGATTGCATCCGACCGTGCTGCTCAGCCCGGTGGGAACCGTCGGCGGGGTGGTGTCGGCGAGCGGCGCGATCCTCGCCGGAGCCGTCGCCGAGAACGCGGGCGTGGTCGCCCCGAGCCCGGCCAGCGCGGCGAGGGCAGCGAGAACGATGGAGATGACTCGCCGTTGCATGGTGACTCCCTGGCGGCCAGGAGGCGGGGCGGTGGCCTGCATACCGATCGACGCGCTACACAGACGGTAGAAGTGAGTGTCGCGGCCTGTCGACAACGCGACCGGGCGGGTCGCGAAGATGCAGGTCGCGGATGCAATTTTCAGCCCGCCGGACCCGGACGGCGCCGATCGGCGGGGCCCGCCATCCGCGCGTCGTGCGCTCTGCCGACCGGGGGCGTGGGTGACTAACTGGGTGACAACCGGTGCGTCCGCACGCGGACGCTGGCGGACGTTGGCGCACTGTTCTCGTGTCCGGGACGAGATGACAGGGTCAAACTGCTGTTTGGCTCAGTTTGCAAGCAGGAAGTCAGGGGTTCGAATCCCCTAGGCTCCACCGAAAGGAAACCCAGGTCAGGGCACATACCCCGCCCTGGGTTTCGCGTCGGCGGTCACTCCGGACCGACTTGACACACCCCTGCCATCGGATGTCCGAGCCTCGGCCCACCGAGCCGCGATACTCGCCGTTACGAGCGGTTCGTCAGATCCAACACCCCGACCGTCTGGCCTCCGCTCTTCTCACCTGTGAGCCGGAACCCAAGCTTCCGATAGAAACCCTCGGGGCCGCCCTCTCCCGGCTCCCACGTGACATACATCTGCGTGCCACCGCGACGCCTGACCTCAGCGGCCACTGATCCGACGGCGAAGCGGCCGATTCCAGCGCCCTGCGCGTCGGATGTCACGTTGAGACGCCACAAGCCGGACCGGAAATCGACTCCCTTACCGTCCCAGTCGATATCGAGGAAGGCCATGAGGAAGCCCACTGGACGGTCGCCATCGAAGATGAGGCGTGGCCAAGCCACCTCCGGGTGGACGTAAGCCTCGGCCAGCGACTTCGCCACCGGAGAGACGAAGCGCTCCTGGTCGGGGCGGACTTTTACGGCGGTAGCCATCTCGATGTTGGCAGGTGTGATAGGCGCAAGGCGGAAGCTCTTAGTCATGCTGGAACCATACGGATTGCGTCGTGCTCCTCGCGCTGGGGATCGGCAACCACGAGGAGCCGCCCCGGGCGCCACGACTTGCAGGCGTTGAAGAAAGTCTGACACTGCCTGGCGCGCTTGGGCTCGCCTCTACCAGGCTGGTGAGAGTCCAGGCCTGATCACTGCCTGCTGTCCTTTCGGCAAGAAGGCCGGTGACCGACAGAAAGCCGGTTCAGGGTACGTTTCCCGGCCTGGGTTTCTCGCTTCAACCGGCTTGTTTCCGCTTCCCTGTCTGTTGCGCCGGTTGATAGCGCTTCCGCTATCAACATGTCCGCTGCAAGCTTCCGGTCGTCAGCCTGCTCTGAGGAACTGTTCGAAGGCTTCCCTGGCCAGCGCAGATACCGTCTTTCCTTCTTGGGCGGCGCGGGCCTTCGCGCGTTCTCGCAACTCCTCAGGTACGCGGAAGGAGACCCTTGGAGAGTGTGTGCTTTCGCCGCTCAGTGATGGCCGGCCGCCACGGCCGGTCGGTATGGGGACGCGGCAGAATCCGTCGGTGATCGCGCAGCCACTGGGGTGCGGGCACGTCGTCGATCATGGGTGGCGGCTCGGCCGGGCCACAAGCCATGGCACTCGCCATACAGCCTCAGGAGCCGAGGTAACGCAGGACGGCCAGGACCCGGCGGCTGTAGCCGGCGGTGTGGGAGAGCGACAGCTTGTCAAACAGTGCGTTAACGTGCTTTTCCACCGCACTCTGTGACACGTGCAGCGCCTGGGCGGTCGAGGCGTTGGTCAGGCCCTGCGCCATCAGTTCCAGCACCTCGCGCTCTCGGCCGGTCAGCCGGGCCAGGGGGTCGGCGTGGCTGGTGCGGGCCAGAAGCTGCCGCACCACTTCCGGGTCGAAGGCCGTGCCCCCGGCGCCCACCCGCTCCAGCGCGTCCAGAAAGTCGCCGACCTGCGCCACCCGGTCCTTGAGCAGGTAACCGATGCCGTCGACGTCCCCGCTCATCAGCTCAGTGGCGTACTTCTTCTCCACATACTGCGAAAGCACCAGCACCTTCACCTGCGGCCAGCGGCGCCTGATCTCCAGGGCGGCGCGCAGGCCCTCGTCGGTGTGCGTGGGCGGCATCCGCACGTCCACGACGACCGCGTCGGGCTCCCGCACCGCGACCGCCTCGACCAGCGCCTGGCCGTCGCCGACGGCGGCGAGCACCTCGTGGTCCTCCTCCTCCAGCAGCCGCACGAGACCCTCGCGCAGCAGGGTGGAGTCCTCGGCCAGGATCACGCGCATGGCAGCTGCGCAGTGATCGTGGTGGGTCCGCCGACGGGGCTGGTCACGGTGAAACGGCCGTCCAGCGCGGCCACCCGCCGCGCCAGCCCTGACAGGCCGCCGCCCGCAGGGTCCGCCCCGCCCACACCATCGTCCTGCACGCGCACGACGACCATGGTGTCATTTTCGCGAACTTCGACGGTGACCGCGGTGGCGCGGGCATGTTTGGCCGCGTTGGTCACCGCCTCGCTGACCACGAAGTACGACACCGTCTCCACCGCCATCGGCGGGCGCGCAGGCAGCTCGCACACGACCTTGACCGGGACGCTGGAACGCTCGGCCACGCCGGCCAGCGCGTCGGCGAGCCCGAGCGAGTCCAGCCCCGACGGGTAGACCCGCCAGGCCACCTCGCGCAGTTCGCCCACCGCCTGCTGTGCCTGCTCGTGTATTTGGGCGAGCAGTTCAGTCCGTCCCCGGCGTGCCCGCCCGGCCAGCATGGACAGCGCCACCAGCCGCTGCTGCAGCCCGTCGTGCAGGTCCCGTTCGATCCGGCGCCGTTCGGCATCGACGGCCACCAGCACGCCCGCGCGACTTTCGGCCAGCTCGGTGATGCGGCGGCGCAGCGCCTCGGTGGGGTCGGGGGCGAGCATGCGCTGCGCAAGCCGCCGCTCCAGCGCGTGCACGCCCACCAGACCCGACAGATTGAGGAACAACAGAACGAACCCGGCCAGTGCGGCGTAGGCGAGCAGCGGCGCGGTCGGCAGCATGCCGTCGAACGGCAGTCCCCTTCCCCACGTCCAGACCAGTGATCCGGCCGTCCCGACGCCGACGAGGAGCAGGGCGCCGACCAGGCCTCCGAGCACGCCGACCGGCAGCCTGGCCGCCACGTAACGCAACTCCTGCCCGTCAGGCCGGGCCGCACCGAGCCCCAGGACGGCGGGGTCAAGCCGCAGGCGACGGGCTTCGAGTACGGCCAGCCGCCGGGCCGCCTCCCGGACGGCGGTACGTCGGGCGAACGGCAGAGCGGGCAGCAGGAAGACGAGACCGAGCAGGGCGGTGACAGCTCCTCCAAGCACTGCCCCTAGCAGGAGCGGGCCCTTAGTCAGGGAGCGCATGCCGACCCTTTCGCCGCTCGCTCAGCCTGACCCCCAGGAAGACGAGGACGGCCAGCGCCACGACGGCGATCACCACGTTCGTCCCCACTCCGACGTAGATCTCCACAACCGACCAGTTCTCCCCGAGGAGGTAACCGGCGAGGACGAAGATCGTGTTCCAGATGAGGCTGCCGGCCGTGGTCAGCGCCGTGAAGACACTCAGCGGCATGCGTTCCACCCCGGCCGGGATCGAGATGAGGCTGCGGAAGATGGGGATCACGCGCCCGAAGAGTACGGTCTTGCGGCCGTGCTTGAGAAACCATGCCTCGGTCTTGGCGATGTCGGAGACCTTCAGCAGTGGGATCCGGGCGGCCAGGGCCAGCGTGCGCTCGCGGCCGAGCAGCGCGCCCACCCAGTACAGCGCCAGCGCGCCCACGACCGAGCCTGCTGTGGTCCAGGCCAGCACGCCCAGCAGGTCCATCTCGCCCCTGGAGGAGGCGAAGCCGGCCAGCGGCAGGATCACCTCGCTCGGGAGCGGGGGGAAGAGGTTCTCCAGCGCGATCGCCAGTCCCGCCCCCGGCGCTCCGAGGATTTCCATCAGTTCGATCAGCCAATCCGTCATGCCTCAAAGGCTATGGATGATCATGGTGGGTCTGGAATGAGGCGCATGGCCGTTTCGGGGGTGCGGAAAACCACAGGTGCTCTCGGGCGGGCGCCTCATTCCGCCGGGTGAGCGGCTCGGCCTAGCGTTCCCGGCCATGATCGGAAAGTTCTCGGACGTCTCGCGGCGGGTACTGGCCGGGCTGGCGGCCCTGCTCACCCTGGCCGCTGTGATGGTGCTGTCCGCCATGGCCGACAGCACCATGCAACCCCTGCCGGCCACCGCGCCCGGCGAGCAGTTCAGCGCCGAGCGCGCACTGGCCCATCTGAAGGAGTTCGCCGCTGAACCGCGGCCCATCGGCAGCTCGGCGAGCGACCGGGCCCGGGACTACCTGGCCGGGCAGCTGCGCGCGGCAGGGCTTCGGGTCGAGATCCAGCGCTCCGTCGGCGCCCGGCCCGCGGCGGGGCTGGCGACGTTCGGCCAGGTCGACAACATCGTGGGCCGCCTGCCCGGCACCGGCTCGACCGGCACCGTGCTCATCGCCGCCCACTACGACTCTGCGGCCATGGGACCGGGCGCCTCCGACGACGGCGCCGCGGTGGCCGCGATGATCGAGACCGTCCGGGCGCTGCGCACCCGTTCCGGCCTGCGTAACGACATCGTGCTGCTCATGTCGGACGGCGAGGAGGACGGCGTACTCGGCGCCGAGGCCTTCGTCCGCGACCACCCCCTGGGCAAGGCCGGCGGCGTGCTGCTGAACTGGGAGGCCCGCGGGGTCGGCGGCCCCTCGCTGATGTTCGAGACCTCCAGGCACAACGCCCGCCTGGTGGAGACCTTCGCGGGCGCCGTCCCCGCACCGCGCGGCGACTCCGCCATGGTGGAGCTGTATCGGTTGCTGCCCAACAACACCGACTTCACCCCGCTGACCAAGGCCGGTTTCACCGGCATGAACTTCGCCTACATCCAGCGCTCCTCGCTGTATCACACGGCGAGCGACTCCATCGCCAACCTCGACCCGGGCAGCCTGCAGCACCACGGCACCAACATGCTGGCGCTGGCGCGCGCCCTCGGTGACGCAGACCTGGGAACGACGGCCTCCGACCACGACGTCACCTACTTCCGCGCGCTCGGCACCATGATCATCTACCCGGATCAGCTCGTCTGGCCGCTGGCGGTGCTGGCCGTCATCGCGGTGGCGGGCCTGGCGGTGCTGGCCCGCGTCAGGCGGCTGCTGAGCCTGCCCCGGCTGCTGGCGGCCGCGGCCTCGGCCATGGTGCCGCTGGTGGTGTCGGCCGCCCTGGCGCAGGGGCTGTGGGAGCTGCTGGTGGCCTGGCGGCCCGCCTATGACCTGATGGGCGGGCTGCCGCACCGCCCGCAGTCGTACCAGGCGGCGATTGCGGTCCTGTGCGCACTGGCGGTGCTCGGCTGGTACCTGGTGCTGCGTCGCAGGCTCGGACCGGCGGCGCTGGCCGTCGGTGCCCTGACCTGGCTCGCCGGGCTGGGCGTGCTGTGTGCCCAGGTCGCTCCCGGGGCGTCCTTCCTGTTCACCCTGCCGACGCTGATGGGCGCGCTCGGCTGGCTGGCCGCCGTCCCGCTCCGCACGCCTACCTGGGCGCGGACGGTCACTGCGATGCTGGGCCCGATCACGGCCGCGATGCTGCTGCCGTCCCTCGCCGGGAACGTCTTCGACGGGATGGGGCTGGCGCTCGGCGGGGTGAGCGCGCTGGTGCTGGCATTGTTCGGGCTGGTCGTGGTGCCGATCACCGAACTGTTCCTGCCCGATCTCGCCTCCCGGTCCAAGCGCGCCGCCGTCCTGGCCGTGCCCCTGACGGCGCTCCTTCTCGCGACGGGGCTGGTCGCCGTCGGGTTCGTGGCAAACGACTTCGACGCCGACCGGCCGCGGCGCACGCATCTGGCGTACGTCATGGACGCCGACACCCGCACCGCCCACTGGGTCAGCGCCGACGACGCCCCCGCGCGGTGGACCGGGCAGTACGTGTCCGAGCACGACACCTCCGCGCTGCCCGCCGGGTACGCCCGGGGCACGCTGTGGACCGGTCCCGCACCGGCGATCACCACCGACGGCCCGCGAGCGACCGTACTGGCCCGTAGCGGAGACACGCTCAAACTGCACGTGACCGCCGGGAAGGGCGCGCGCTCGGTGACACTGCGGATCGACCGGCCGATCACCCATGCCACCGCATCGGCCGGCCGGTTCGGGTCGGCGAGCGTGCCCGTCACCGGCACGCGAGCCGGCACCTGGCCCTCGGAGATCCGCTTCCGCGGCATCCCCGCCCAGGGAGTCCAGATCACCGTGCGCATGCCGGAAACGGACCGGATTCGCCTCATCGCTATCGCCGAGACCGACGGGCTAAGTGCGGTGCCGGGTTTCGTCCCCAGACCTCCCAACCTGGTCGCAGCCACCAGAGAGGACGGCGACCTCGTCTCGGTCACCCGCAGCTACACCCTGGCCAGGGACTCTCAGATCCCGGAACGCTTGCCGTCCAGCTCGGGCAAGATCGCGGGATAGCTCTTGTTGCCACGTTGCCGAGGCTGCTTCCGCGCTCGCCGGGACGCGACTGCGTGGTGGGCCGGATCGCCGGCGATCCACCGTGCCGCGGACGCCATCACGCTCGAAGGACTACCCGGAATGGGCGTCGCATGTGTGGTCGGTGACCTCGGGGAAGTCCTCGACTGCGGTGTGCCTGCCGAGCAGGTGACGGTCGAGGAAGGCGGCCAGGTAGGCGCGGGTGATGCGCAGAGCCCGCTCGCCGTCCAACTCCTGCGCGGGCAGGCCGAGCTGGGGCCTGAGCACGGCGTAGTCGACGAATGCCGAGTGGTCCGTCCTCGCCACCGTGATCCACTGCTTCCAGCCCTTCAGGCCGGGCCAGAAGTCCGGCCACGAGCGGTCCTTTCCGCTGGGCGTGTGCAGCGCCTGGGTCCCGACAAGCATGAAGGGCCGCTTCAGCGACTTGACCAGCGGGTTGAAGCTGCCGTCCAGGTTGACCCCGGCCCGCACCCGTGAGTCGGACTCCATGGCCAGCGCGGCGCTGTTGCCGCCCATCGAGTGGCCCACCATGGCGATCCTCTCACGGTCGATCATTTTGCCCCAGCGGCCCCCGGCGAGTTCGTCGAGCACGAATCGCACGTCCTTCACCCGGCTCGCGGCGACCCTGGCGCCGTCCTGCCCACGCACGCACGCCAGGCAGGAGGTGGTGCGGCCGTCCGGGAACGTGGTGGCGACCGACTCGTACGTGTGCTCCACTCCTGCGACCAAATACCCCCTGCTGGCCAGGTCCTCGGCCAGTGAGGTCAAGGTGGCGCGCGGGAAGCTGAACCCCGGCGACATGACGACCAAGGGCAGGCCGCCCTTGACCGTCCGGACGGGCGCGCCGACCTTGGCGTGGGTCCTGGTTCTGGTGAGCGCGTCCGGGGCGACGTTCTCGTAGTCCTTGAGGATCGCGGCGGACTCCTGGGGCGTCACGTACGGCGCCCGCTTCCCCACGGCCTTCTTGGCCGGATACCAGAGCGAGACCAGCAGCTCTCTCTTGTCCGCCGCGGGGTTCCACGGGTCGGGACGGTCCGCGTCGACCAGGTACAGGGTGGTGGTGCCGACGGACAGGGAGCCGGTCGGCTCCGGCAGGGCCGGGTCTGCCGTGACGGCGGACCGGGCGTGGGCTTGGGCGCTGAGACCACCGAGGACGACCAGCGACACGACGGCGGCGGTAACGGTTCTACGCATGCGACCCACGTTCACGCCCTCGCCCGCCGCCCGGGATGCCCCGATCGTCGATCGGCCTTTGCTACTTTCGTCATAACACCCTTTCCGGGCCACCCCCTAGCTTGTGAACATGCGGTTCGTGTTACTCGGCGGAGGGGTGTTCGCGCTCTCGCTGCTCGTGGTGCAGGGGCAGGCCGGCGTGCCGTCGGACCTGCCGCTCCCGGTTCTGGTCGTGCTCTCCGCGGCCACGGGCGTGGCCACCTGGTGGGTGCCGCGGTCCTGGTGGCCGCTGGCCGCGGTGGGCGCCGTCGGCTACGCGTGGCTTGTCATGTGGCCGCCGCTGGTGATCTCCTCCTACTACGCGGGACTGACCCTGAGCCGGAGTCGCGGCATCGTCGCCTACCTCGGTGGCTGCCTGATCGTGTGCGGGATCTCCGCCGTCGTGGGCGCGTGCCAGGACGGCCTGCGTGAGGTGATGACCACCAACCCGGGCAACGCCCTGGTGATGGCGCTGGCGATGATCGGGCTGCCGGTGGCGGTGGGCCTTTACGTACGTGCCAAGCGCGAGGTGCTGGCGGCGGCGAGGGAGCGGGCCGAGCGGCTGGAACGCGAGCAGGTCTTGCGGGCCGAGCAGGCCAGGGCACAGGAGCGGGCCAGGATCGCCAGGGAGATGCACGACGTGGTCGCGCACCGGGTCTCGCTGATC
Source organism: Sphaerisporangium dianthi (assembly GCF_042654065.1). NCBI lineage: Bacteria > Bacillati > Actinomycetota > Actinomycetes > Streptosporangiales > Streptosporangiaceae > Sphaerisporangium > Sphaerisporangium dianthi. Next base: position 264,967 of record NZ_JBHSFP010000004.1, read on the forward strand.
GTGCTGCACGCCGGGGCGCTGGAGGTGCGAACGGACGACGACGAGGCGGTCCGAGTAGCCGCGCTGATCGGTGGGATCGGGCGGGAGGCGCTGGCCAACCTGCGCGACGTGCTCGGCGTGCTGCGCTCTCCGCGTTCGCCCGACCGGGAGGGCGCGCTGCGGCCGCCGCCCACGCTGACCGACCTCGACCGGCTGCTCGACCAGTCCCGCTCCCTGGGCATCACGGTGACCAGGCACGACGAGGGCGAGGTACGTCCGGTGGAGACGACGGTGGAGCGGACCGCGTACCGGGTGGTGCAGGAGGCGCTCACGAACGTGCACAAGCACGCCGGGGACGCGGGGACGGACGTGCGCATCCGCTACGGTCCTGACGTGCTGGAGGTGGAGGTGCGCAACGACGCGCCGGGCGCGCCGCGCGAGGAACTGCCGGGCGCGGGCTGGGGCCTGGTGGGCCTGCGGGAGCGGGTCGAACTGCTCGGCGGCACGCTGCGCACGAGCGCCGAGGACGGCGGCGGCTTCCTGGTGCGCGCGCGGATCCCGGCATGAGCGCGCCGCCGCACGCGAGCGGGCCTGGGAGACCCGCGTGATCCGGGTGCTGCTTGTGGACGACGAGGAGCTGGTCCGCTCCGGCCTGCGGCTGATCCTGGAGGCCGCCGGCGACATCGTGATCGCCGGCGAGGCTCGCGACGGCGCCGAGGCCGTCTCGGCCGTGCGGCGACTGCGGCCCGAGGTCGTGCTGATGGACGTGCGCATGCCGGGCGTGGACGGCCTCACCGCCGCCGCCCGGCTTCTCGCCCGGCCGGACCCACCCAAGCTCGTCATGCTCACGACGTTCGACCTGGACGAGTACGTGCACGAGGCGCTGCGTCTGGGCGCGGTCGGCTTCCTGCTCAAGGACAGCCCGCCGCGAGAGCTGGCCGCCGCGGTCCGTACGGTGGCCGGCGGACACGCCATGCTCTCCCCGTCGGTCACCAAACGCCTGCTGGCCTCCTATGTGGACCGTACCCCCTCCCGCGCCGACGCCGCGCGCAGGCAGCTCGCCGGGCTCACCGGACGGGAGGAGGAGGTGATCAGAGCCGTGGCCCGCGGCCTGTCCAACGCCGATATCGGCCGCGAGCTGCGGCTGACGGAGGGCACGGTGAAGTCACACGTCAGCCGCCTGCTGGCCAAGCTGGGCCTGGCCAACCGGGTCCAGGCCGCCATCCTGGTCCACGACGCCGACCTGGGCTGACCGGCGATCTCCGCGTCGCACGATCCGTCCCAGCACCTCGGGAGACGCTCGGCAACGCGCTGACCCGGTGGCTAGGAGCACCCTTCGAACGCTCTCCAGCCTGAGCCCCCAAGGGTGTTGCCCCCGCGGGTGCGGGGACCGTGTACAGCAGCGGGTACAGCGACGCCGCCTTACGTGATCGCACGTCTCCTGTCGGCGTCGGCCGCTTGAGCAGCGCGGGGAGCTGTCTACGTCGTGACTGGCGCCCGTTTGCAAGCAGGATGTCAGGAGTTCGAATCTCCTAGGCTCCACCAGCCGAAACGCCGCTTCCCGCACCAGGGAAAGCGGCGTTCGTGCCTTCCGTCCGCGACGAATCCCGAAGGTGATCCGTCAGCGCCAGAACGATGGCCGCCGGGATGAGGCAAGATCTCATGTGACGCCCGCCCCCAAGCGTGCCCTCGGACGGGCCATCGGAGACAGGTCAACCGATGATGCCGCTCATGAGCGGCGCTTTCACGATCTCCGGGGGCAGCACCACGCCGGTCAACCGGGCCGCGAGGAGAAGCGCTCCGGAGACCGACGACGGCGCCTTTGCGCCGGTTCCGGCTACGTCATCGGGATCAAGTCCCGCCTCCCGCATCAGGTCGTTGAGCCGATCAGGATCACTCCCATGCCGCCATTCTGGAATCTTGGGGTTGAAGTACGTGACCAGTTCCCCGTCCACCGCGTAGACGAAGTCATCGGATGCATAATCATGCCGTAGCACAGCCACGGTCACGGTCCCCGCCGACAGCGCCTGTGCCTTGTCGGCTTCGGTGCACGTCCACCCGCTCTCCTCGATGAGAACCGTCCAGTCGCCCACCCGCCCCGCGAGCACCGTCTCAGGAAAGAGGTCCTCATCTATCAACTCGTCGTAGGTGAGCGGCCGGATGCTCTCCTGGTCGGCCCCCAGCCGGCGAAGCGCCTCCACTTCGCTGACTTCATGCACGAAGGTCAGGCACCACAGATCGCCCAGCCCACCCTCTTCGGCCAGCCAGGCGACATCGTCGTAGGTAAAAGCCATCCGCGGCACCTCACCCATAGATCGTCGTGCCATCAGCGTGCCATTAAGGGCGGTGAACAGGGGGAGTCACGGGGACTCAGAGGAGGCTTGCCGCCGAGGGCAGGCACGTTTCCCGAGGTGATCAGCCCGATTCGCAAGCAGGATGTCAGGAGTTCGAATCTTCTGGGCTCCACCAGCCGAAACACTCAACGCGTGATCTCGAAAACCGGGTTCGAGCGGCTGTCTGGGTGACCAAGCCTCTTGCCTGCTCCCGAACAGGCCGTCCATCGCCGTCGCGCCCTCCTGCACGACGGGCCGGATCTGGAGACGGTGGACCGTCTCGGTGACCACGGTGTTGGCGTGGCCGACCAGTCGTGAGATGTGCTCGATGGGGACACCCGAGTCCGAGAACGGTGACGCGAAGCTGTGGCGCATCTCCCCAGGCGTCCACTCCGCGTCGACCAGCTCGGCGCCTTTGAGGATCTTCCGGAAGTCCCATCGGACGTTGCCGGCGCTCAGCGCGGTCCCGTTCTTCGTGCGGAACACCAGCCTCTCGGTTCCGCAGGATCAGCGATGTTCCGTACCTTCCCCATTAGACCTTGCCGAGCCGCTGAGACTGCCCAACCTTGGTGTCGCGGGGAACCTTGGAGCGGCTCACCGAGCTGCCGGCAGATGAGCGGTGATGCTGGACCCGAGCCGGCCAACGCGGGGTCCGGACTATACGCGGAACGCTATCCCCGGCAGGAAGACTGTTGCCGGTTCGCTGCCTAGGCGGCCGAGGTGAAGAAACGCCTGAGTTCGGCTGCCACGACCTCCGGACGGGCGGCGGGGTTTTGCTTGCTGACATCTCCCGATGCGCCGTGATCGAGCCCGGGGAACTCGATCCGTTCGACGTTGGGAATGGTCTTCTCCAGTCCGGACAGTGCGGGCTTGAGGAAGGGCAGTCCCTTGCTTCCGCCGAGCAGGAGTATTTCGGCCTGTATGTCGGCGAAACTGTCCAGGGTGTCGGCCATCTCGGCCAGGAGCACGCCCTCGTAGTGCAGGGTTGGGGCGAGTGTGCGCATGGTCGCGTCGCCTGGCTTGGCGTTCTTGTCCTCGCTCTTCGTCAGCAGACCGGTCAGCCAGGTCAACAGCCCTCGTGGCATGATGTTCATGATCGGCGGCCCAAGCCGGAGGCCGAGCATGCTGGTCACCAGCGCGGCCGCCATCTTGCCTTCGGCCATTTCCCGGTCGAAGCGGTCGATCCACCCGGTCAGCTGCGGGATGTCCTCCAGAAGCAGTGCCGGTTCGTAGACGGCGGCCTTGTGAATCGCCGGCAGCACGCGTGCCGCCTGGAGCACGGCGACGCCGCCTGCGCTGACGCCGAAGACGTAGTGGGCGCCGGTTTCACGGAGAACCGCGTCGAGGTCTTCCACTTCCTTCCGCACGCTGTAGCCGTCTCCGTATGGTCCGCTCTGGCCCCGGCCGCGACGGTCGGGAAGGTGGACGGTGAACGCGTCGGCCAACTCTTCGGCCATGGTCATGTGGCTCCTGGCCGTCTCCATGGAGCCGTGCAACAGCACGATGCCCGGGCCGTTTCCGATGGTGTTGTAAGCGATCTGGGTGCCGTCGTCGGAGGTGACGAAGCCGGTGCTGAGTTCCGCCGCCTGGGGTCGTTCATGCATGGTCATCGCAGAGTCCTTTGGAGCGCTGTTGGCCGATGGCAAAATAGTGTCAGTGCCACTAGTTGCTTGTCAACTAGTTTCACCGTCGATAACATTGGGGAATGACCACTCCTCGTACCGGCTCACCGCTCGCCCTGACCGTCCTGGCGCTGTTGCAGCACAGACCGTTGCACCCCTACGGCATCCAGCGGCTGATCAGGCAGTGGGGCAAGGACAAGGTGGTCAACGTGGGCCAGCGAACGAGCCTCTACCGGACGATCGACCGTCTCACCGCAGCCGGCCTGATCGAGGTGCGAGAGACCGAGCGCGACCAGGCATACCCGGAGAGGACGGTGTATGAGATCACCGATACGGGACGCGCCGTGGCCCGCGAGTGGTTGCTGGACATGCTGGGTACGCCCAAGCAGGAGTTCCCCGAGTTCCCGGCGGCGCTGTCCCACCTGCTGATGCTCGCCCCTGAAGAGATACGCGAAGCCCTTGAGCGGCGCGGCAGAACGCTCAGTGAAGCACTGGCCACACTGGACGCCGACATAAGCGCCGAAACCGGACGCGGCCTCCCCCGCATCACCATGCTCGAAGCCGAATATCTGCGTGCCGTCACGGCGGCTGAGTTGCAGTGGCTTCACTCGGTGATCGACGATCTGCGCAGCGGCAACCTGGCCTGGTCGGTCACTGACCTCCTGGCCTTTGCCGAAGCCCCGGAGTGAAATCCATGGACCCGCGCTTCCCAGCCGCGCGATCTGGTCCAGGTCCTGGATGACCCAGCCGGATCCAGCGAGAGCCTGGTCGATCTTCGTACGGGTCTGAGCATCGGTCAGCGGCGATCAAGACCCCTGACCCACCGGTGAGGGCACGATCTGACCATAGGACTCGAAGGTCCAGGAGGTGATGGTGCTCACTCGCCGGCGGCTACCAGGCATCGAGTCTGCCCGATCAGGCCGACCGCGCCCTCGTGGACCTGCCGTCCTTGCAGCGTGGAACCTGGCCGCGGCACGCCCGCCGCTTCCCGCCACCGACTGGTGGCTCGCCGTCGACGGGGACCGGGTCCGCGCAGCGGTGGCCGCGTCTGGGCGAGATGTCACGCTGATCGACCCGCTCGGCTCGCAGGCTCCGCCGCCTGGCCCGCTGCCCGAAGCGCTCGGCCTGGCGGCGCTACCCGTCGGCTGCCGGCCGCCGTTCAGTGGGGCCACCACCTCACTTCCACAGTACGAACCATCACTCATTCCGCGGAATATCTGTTGCCGAAGATGCAGAAGTAGGTGCGGCGCGCGGTTAGGTTTCATGGCGTAGCCGATGGAATTCGGGCCCTCGCTTCCCTTGACCGTGCGCTCCGTGGTACTGTTGTTTCAGTTGCAGTTGTGGTTCCCAAAGACTTCAAGTGCCCTCACCGGCGTTCTCTGCCGGCGGTGGCACTTTTGTATTGCCGGTGCTTTTCCGGACGGGGCAATCATCGCGGCGACGCGAGGCTCGCACAGGGCGAGCTTTATGGGCACTACCCCCTAAGGAGATGCAAAATGGCTACAGGCACAGTGAAGTGGTTCAACTCAGAAAAGGGCTTCGGCTTCATCGAGCAGGATGGCGGCGGCGCTGACGTCTTCGCCCACTACTCGAACATCGCCGCCCAGGGCTATCGTGAGCTCCAGGAAGGCCAGAAGGTGAGCTTCGACGTCACCCAGGGCCAGAAGGGGCCGCAGGCGGAGAACATCGTTCCCGCCTGACGCTGAGCACTCGCAGATGGGGCCCGCGCCTTAGGGTGCGGGCCCCATCGCGTTGCTCCGTGGTATTCGATGTGCCGTGACCGTCTCACGAACGGCGAGCACGGCATGTCCGCTCCTCCGCCGCGCGGCGGATGGACCATCAATGGCTCGGTCCGGACTCAGATCCGCTCCAGCCCCTCTGACCCGGCATCTCAGCCGCCATTCTAATCGGCGATTGCCGACCATTCCGACGCACTGGACCAGGCTGTTTTCCGCCCGGCTCGATTCGTCTTTTCTCCGGCTCGTGCTCGCTATTCTTTGTGCCGCTCATCGCGCCGAGAATCACTTGATACGTGCCGCATCGAGGAAGGTTCCGTATGAACCGTGCAACTCGTACGCACGACCGCTACTCCCCCGCCCGTGCGGGCGGCTCTGCCAATCTCGGCAGGGGTGGCCGAGCCGGCTCGCCGGCTCCGCGCCGTTCGGGCGCCCCCAGCCGTTCCGGTGGCTACGGGCGGCGACCCGCCGCGCTTCAGGGGGAGTTCGCACTGCCGGTCACCGTTACCCCGGCCCTGCCCGCAGCCGCGACATTCGCTGAACTGAACATGCCGCTCGCGCTGCTGAAGGTGCTCACCAGTCTGGGAATGCATGAACCGTTCCCGATCCAGGCGGCGACGCTGCCGAACTCCCTGGCCGGCCGGGACGTCCTGGGGAGGGGGCGCACGGGATCAGGCAAGACTCTCGCCTTCGGCCTGGCTTTGCTCGTCCGCATCTCCGGACAGCGTGCCGAGCCGCGGCAGCCGCTGGCCCTGATCCTCGTCCCCACTCGGGAATTGGCCCAACAGGTCACCGACGCACTCACTCCGTACGCCCGGTCACTGAAGTTGCGGCTGGCCACGGTCGTCGGCGGCATGTCGATCGGCCGGCAGGCGAACGCGCTGCGCGGCGGTGCCGAGGTCGTCGTTGCGACCCCCGGACGGCTGAGGGATCTCATCGAGCGCGGTGACTGCCGCCTGGACCGGGTCGGAATCACCGTGCTGGACGAGGCCGACCAGATGGCCGACATGGGGTTCATGCCTCAGGTCACCGCCCTGCTCGACCAAGTGCGCCCGGAGGGCCAGCGAATGCTGTTCTCCGCCACTCTGGACCGCAACGTCGACCTGCTGGTCCGCCGCTATCTGACCGACCCGGTGGTCCATTCGGTCGACCCCTCGGCGGGCGCGGTCACCACGATGGAGCACCACGTGCTGCACGTCGAGGGCGCCGACAAGCAGGCGACCACTGTGGAGATCGCTGCTCGCGACGGCCGGGTGATCATGTTTCTGGACACCAAGCACGCCGTGGATCGACTCACCGAACACCTACTGAACAGCGGCGTACGCGCCGCGGCGCTGCACGGGGGCAAGTCCCAGCCCCAGCGCACCCGCACTCTCGCCGAGTTCAAGACCGGTCACGTCACGGTGCTGGTGGCGACCAACGTCGCGGCCCGCGGCATCCACGTCGACAACCTCGACCTCGTCGTCAACGTCGACCCGCCGAGCGACCACAAGGACTACCTGCACCGCGGCGGCCGCACCGCCCGCGCCGGCGAGTCCGGCAGCGTCGTCACCCTGGTCCTGCCGAACCAACGCCGCGACGTGAGCCGCCTGATGGCCGACGCCGGTATCGCCCCACAGACCAGCCAGGTCCGCTCCGGCGAGGCCGAACTGCGACGTATCACGGGCGCCCAGGCTCCCTCAGGAATCCCCGTGGCCATCACCGCACCGGTGGTGAAGCGCCGAGCGGGGCGGAGCGGCCGACGATCCTGGTAGCAGTGGCGACCGCCCGGCGGATCAGGACGTCGGAGACCAACCCAGACCGCGCCGAAGAAGTTGACGCGAACTGGGCGAGGAAGCCCGATTTTGGTGCGTTTGACCACACGGGCGCAAGGACGCGGGCGCGTTCGTGACGACGGGCGGCCCCAAGAAGCCCAGGTCAGGACTGGATCTCCCAACCTGGGTCTCTTACTTTCCCGGACTCGTCTCGTCCTTCGTGCCCGTGCCGCTTCCGTCTCAGCAGGGCTGCGCCTGCGGTGTTCAGGCCCACGCCCCAGATCAGCAGGATGACGAACCACTGCGTCCATGTCAGCGGGTTCATCTGGCCGGAAAGCAGGTTCCGGGCGGTGGCGTAGGGAGTGAGCCACGCCTGGGCGGGCTGCAGGACCTCGATGCCGCCGAGCACCACCCACAGGCCCATCGGCAACACGATGGTGCCGAGACACGCGACCACGGGCGATCGCAGCAGCAGGCCCAGCCCGGTGCCGACCAGTTGGGCGTCGATCTGGAGCAGAACGCTGCCCACGGTGACGATTCCCATGTTGAGCCACGGATCCGCGCCAGAACCGGACGTAGCGATCGCGAGCGTCAGGGCGCAGACCAAGATCCCGAATACGCCGACAGCGGCTGCCAGCACCATCGCGGCCAGCAAGGACGGGATGAGGTGGGCTCTATGGGGTGCTTTGCGCAGGTCGCCGGTCAGCAGCGCGCCGAGGAAGGGCGCTGGGGCCGACATCAGGAGTTGCACTGTCTCTGTGAGTGCGGCGAACCCTTTGCCTGCGGGAGGCGCCGTCATGCTCAGCCCCACGGCCGTCAACAGGCCCGCCAGCAGGGTGCTCGTGATCAACCACTGCCGGGGCCGTGTCCCGACGGAGCGGCGAAGCGCGGCGCCGGTCGCCTTGCCCAGGCTGGTGTACGCACCGTCACTGTTCACCGCGCACCGTCTCCAAGGCTCGCCTCCTGGTTCGTCCCTTCCGTCATGATCTCCTGTGCGATCGACAAAGTCACCCGTTGATGGCGGCCATGGGCGAACTCCGGTGGGCCTGCGTCCGCGTTGCGTGAAGTCCTTGTCCTAGGGGCGGAACACCGGGCCCGGTGAGTCCGCAAGGGGCTGCGCGAGTTTTGCCTCGGATGGGAGAGTGCTGGGCGTTCCCTGGCGTGGCAGCTACGGCCTCGTGGTCCGGAGTCGCCCTACCCGTGGGTAGTGTGACCTATGGGTTGATATCCCGACCACGGAGAGGAACATCCATGGTCGACAAGTGGGAAGTCAAGCGCGGGCTGGCCGAAGCGATCAACGACCACGACGTGCATCGGCTGCTCGATTTCTTCGCCGAGGATGCCATCATCGTCTCTCCCGTGGGCCTGGCGGAGGGACACGACCAGATCGCGTGGCTCTATGAGCAATTGTTCAAGGGATTTCCGGACCTCCATCTGACGGTGTGGTACGAGGCCACCGGCACCGACAACCCCCTGATGGTCGAATGGACGGAGACCGGCACGCACAGCGGACCGTTTCTGCTGCCCGACGGGCGGGAACTGGAAGCGACCGGCCGCCGCATCACTCTGCGGGGGACCTGCGCCTCGTTCATCGAGAATGGAAAGGTCGTCACGCACCGGGAGTACTTCGATCAATTGGAGCTGTACACACAGCTCGGCCTGCGCCTGTCAGGGGACGATCCGGCCCCCACGTGCCCCGGCGGCGAATCGCCCGAAGGTCCCTAGGAGCATCCCGAACGAACACCCCGTGCCGACCGTCTCGAGGGTTTCACGCCGGCCGATGTCCTGCCTCGCCGGTTCCTCGCACTGGACGCTCCACCCCGGCGTTCTCGATCTCGAACCGCTCGCGGGTGGGTCCGGCGGCGTCAAGGGCTGGTCGGCGGGGCGACGACCAGCTCGGTCTCCGGGTCGTGGTCGATGTGCGGAGGACCGGCGACGATCATGGTCGCTCGGCCCCACGGCTGTTCTCGCAGGAGGAACGGCAGTTCCTCCAGCAGCCAGTTCGCCACGTGCTCCAGCTGTTCGGGGGAGTCACCGTCGCGGACGACCAGCAAGCGCTCCTGCTCGTCGAGGTCACCCTGCATCCACACCGAGGCGTCCAACCACGGGGCGAGCTCTTCGCGGATGATGCCGGTGCCCTCGACCCAGATGAAGTCGGCACCGGCGGGGATGGTGATCGACCCCGGCCGGTCGTGGGTGGTCCAGGCGTCAGGGCGGAAGTCCACCGCCTCACCCCGGTGCAGAGGCCGCAGGATGTTCTCGGCGAGCACGTCACCCCAGTCGAAGTAGGCGTGGTTCCAGGCGACGTCGTCGGTGTGCACGATGGCGGAGTTGGGCACCACGTCGCGCAGCCGCTCGGCCAGGGTCGTCTTGCCGGCGCCGCCCCGGCCGTCGATCGCGATCACCCGCGGGCGTCCGGTGACGCCGGGTGACGCGTCGCGCAGCTGCCGGACGGCGTCGAGCACGGTCGTCACCCGCCAGCCGGCGGCCTCGGTCTCGCCTGGATGTAGATGCATCGACAACCTGTCTCCGAAAGGTGAGGACGCGAGTGCGGCCCGCGCGGACGGGCCGCCGGTCGTCTGACCCTATCGACGTGATCGGCGGACGGTGACGGCGTTCGGACGGTAGTTCGGCCATCGGCGCGACGGTGTGCGTTCGGCACGCCTGTCCAGCACGCCTGTCCAGCGCCGATCGGCGGACTCCGGCGCCATTTCGTCACTGGTCGCATTCGTCGCGGTGGACGTCGCTGGGCGGTTCGCCGGTCGTGAGCCGTCGCTGGGCTCAGGTGGGGCGCTCACACCCCCTCACCGGAACGAACCCGCGTAACGGTTCACGCTCCGGCAGGCGAAAAGCTCACCGTTTGCGGGCGAGCAGTTGCACCGCTCGCGCCGGGTGGCCGTTCATCGTGGCGACGAGGGTCTGACGCTCTTCGACGAGATCGAACGCGGGCAGGAGGGCGTGCAGTTCGGCCACGTCATGGTGTCGCACCACCGCGCCGTCGTCGGTGGCGAACACTCCGTAGGGGGTGTGGAACCGCTGGGCGTAGGCGGCGTAGCGGTCCCGGTTCCGCTCGTCGTCCTGCAGCACCATGTCGCTGATGTAGAGGAGCCCGCCGGATGCGAGGACGCGCGTAAGTTCGGCGATGAGCGCCCGCTGTGCGTCGTCGTCGGGAACGCACGTCAGCACCGCGAACAACAGCACGACGTCGAAGCCCGCCGGCGGGTACGGCAGGCTCGGTGGGGATTCCAGCACTGCGAGGCGCAGGTCAGGGTGCGACCGGCGGCCCCGCTCGATCAGAGCGGCGGACAGGTCCACTCCCGATACGTCGGAGAAGCCATGGCGGCCCAGCTCGGCCATGACACGGCCGTAGCCGCAGCCGTAGTCCAGGATTCGAGCATCGCGGCCCGCGGTCGCCAGCCAGCCGAGATCGACGGGGTGGGTGAACGTCTTCTCGGCGCCCACGGTGTCCCAGTACGTGACCTGACGACCGAGATCCTCCATGAAGCCACAGTAATGGCACATCTCGATCGCCCCATGGGCGTCGATCCGGTTAACCGTTTCCCCGCGGCCACCGGCATGCCTCATATTGGGTGAGCGGTTCGGGTCGGCGGGAAAGGGCCAAACGATGACCATGCTCGTTCACATCACCCCCGCCAAGAACGTGCGCGCCATACGGCGCGGCGGCATCCGCGCGCAGAGCCTGGCCGACGCTTCGCAGACGGGGGTCTACTGCCTGCCCGTGATGCCCTCCTACCAGCTCACGCATCAGTGGGTCCGGGAGCTACGGCGAGGCGGGCAACGCACCCTGATGGCGGTGCACTTCCGCGTCCCCGACGGCGAAGAGGTGTCCGTCGGTCACTATGGCTCCCCCCGGGTGCACGTCAGCAGTGCCGAGGCCGCCGCTCTGGTGACGGAACTGGAGGACCCCCGCGGGTACGAGGTGATCATTGCTCGGTCGATCGCGGCGAAGGAGATCCACCGGATCCGGCGGGTGAACCAGGTGACGGGGTGGCGGTACTCGCCCGACGCGCACGGCACCCGTCCGTGCCCATTCTGCGACCCCGGAGGGTACGGAGCCTCCAAGATCCGCAAGGCCTTCGATGAGGAGTAGGGCGCACCGCCGGCCGGCGGTGCCCGGGGCTAGGCTCGGGCCATGCCGTTGACCGCCAACGACGTCGACCGGTTCGAGGTGTCAAGGCCGCGCCTGGAGGCCATCGCGTACCGCCTTCTCGGCTCCGCCGGGGAGGCGGAGGACGCCGTGCAGGAGACGTTCCTGCGCTGGCAGGCCGCCGATGTCGGCCGCATCGAGGTGCCCGAGGCCTGGCTGACGAAGGTCCTCACCAACCTGTGCCTCAACCAGCTCACCTCCGCGCGGGCGCGCCGCGAGACCTATGTGGGCACCTGGCTTCCCGAGCCGCTGCTCGCCGGAGACCCGATGCTCGGCCCGGCCGACACCGCCGAGCAGCGCGAATCGGTCTCGTACGCGGTTCTCACCCTCATGGAGCGGCTCTCCCCCAGCGAGCGTGCGGTGTACGTGCTGCGGGAGGCCTTCGAATACCCGCACCGGGAGATCGCCGAGATCCTCGACATCACCGAGGCCGCCAGCCAGCAGATCTTCCACCGCGCCAAGAAGCACGTCGCGGACGGCAAGCCCCGCACCGCGATCGACGAGGCAGCCGCCCGGCGGATCGTCGAGGAGTTCCTGGCCGCCGCCGTAAGCGGCCAGACCGAGCGGCTCGTGCGCCTGCTCACCGAGGACGCCGTCTCGATCGGCGACGGCGGCGGAAAGGTCCCGGCCCGCGTCAAGGTGATCGAGGGCGCTGTCGCGGTCGCGAAGTTCCTGCGGGGCCTGCTCGCACCCGGCGAGGCGAAGCGCCAGATCATCGGCGGCGCGCCCGAGCTCTATGCCTGGACCGCCAACGGCGGCCCCGCCGTCGTGGCCGTCGTGGACGGCCGGGTCGTCGGCATCGTATGCCTTGAGGTCGTCGCCGAGAGCATCGCCGCGTTGCGCAACCAGGTCAACCCCGACAAGCTCGAACGCGCGACCGCGCGCTGGGCGGCCGCGGACCACGGGGAGCCTCTGGGCCACGCCTTCTGATGCCTGTGTGAGGTGCTTCACATCGAGTTCCTGTCAGGAAACGGCGGGCCGCCCGGTTCAAGTGGCAAACCCGTGCGAGACAGGAGCAGGGAATGCGGCACCACATCGTCGTCCTCGGAGCCGGATACACCGGAGCCACCGTCGCCGGCCGCCTCGCCAGGCGGCTCCGCCGCGAGGAGGTCGCCATCACCCTCGTCAACGCCGAGCCTGATTTCGTCGAACGCGTCCGCCTGCATCAACTCGTGGCCGGCCAGGACCTCAAGCCCCGGCCGTTCAGCGAGATGTTCGCGGGCACCGGCGTCCAGCTGAGGCTCGCGAAGGTCACCGGCGTCGACGTCGAGCGCAGGACCGTCGCCGTCATCGACGCGAACGGCGCCGGACAAGCCGAAGAGATCGCCTACGACACGCTCGTCTACGCCCTCGGCAGTGGCTGGAACGCCCAAGGCGTCCCCGGGACCGCCGAACACGCCTACGAGATCGCCGGCCGCCAGGGAGCACTCCGGCTGCGCGAGCGCCTGGCCGGCCTCGACGCCGGGCGGACGGTGGTGGTCGTCGGCGGCGGGCTCACCGGTGTGGAGGCCGCGACCGAGATCGCCGAGGCCCGCCCGGACCTCGATGTCGCCCTCGCCGCCCGCGGCGCCCTCGGCGACTGGCTCTCGCCCAAGGGCCGCGCGCACCTGCGGAAGGTCTTCGGCGATCTCGGAATCACCGTGCACGAACACGCGACCGTCACCGGCGTCGAAGCCGACCGCGTCGTCACCGCCGACGGCAGGGCCGTCCCGGCCGCGGTCACCGTGTGGACCACGGGCTTCGCGGTCCACCCGATCGCGGAGGCGACCGCCCTGGAGGTCGCCGGCACCGGCCAGATCGTGGTCGACGGGACCATGCGCTCGGTCTCGCACCCGGAGGTGTACGCCATCGGCGACGCGGCCATGGTGATGGGCCCCGGCGACAAGCCGCTGCGGATGTCGTGCGCCTCGGGAATCCCGGTCGCGTGGCAGGCCGCCGGCGCGATCACGGCACGCCTGACCGGCGGCAAACTGCCGGACGCCCAGATCCGCTACTTCAACCAGTGCATCTCCCTGGGCCGCAAGGAGGGCCTGATCCAGTACGTCACCGCCGACGACCGCGCCGTGAGCGCGGCCCTGACCGGACGGTTCGCCGCCGTGTACAAGGAACTGGTCTGCAAGGGCGCGGCCTGGGGCGTCGCCAACCCGACGTTCGGGCTGCCGGCCCGGCGCCGCCGCGTCACGCGGGAGCGGGTCGCGAGGGGCTCGGCCGTCAAGACGCCGGCGTAGAGCGAAGCGGGCGCTCTCGACGTGAGGGCGCCCGCTTCGCGCCGGTCCACGCGGCGACGATCGCCGGGGAGGTCCCCGGCCGGTCCGCATCCGGCCTGATGCCCAGGCGTGGGCTCCGGGAAGCCGAGCGGTGGACGACGTACGCTCGAGACATGGCCGAACGCAGGAAGAACGACGTCACACAGGACATGCTCGCCGCCTGGGCGAGAGGTACCCGCGCTGCCATGGCGCCGTTCCTGCAACGAGAGCAGGAAGCGGCCGAAGCGGAGCAGAAGCGGAGTGAGGCTTCGCGGCCGAACGTGATGACCGCCGACGACTAGCGGCGCGCAGCCGGCCCGCTCCCGGCCGGCGGGCCGTCCGGCTCTCACCGCCGGGCGTCACGTCCCCGCGGAGGCGCGGGGCGTCGCGTGATGTGCCGCCCGGTGGTGATCATGCGGTGGCGAGGGGGCATGAGGGCCGCGGTACGGGAGCGTCTCGCTGTAGACGATGTTGGTGGTGGTGCTGCCGAACTGCGCGAGCTCGTCCATCACCTTCTCCAGGTGGGCCATGGAGGTGGCGGCGACCTTCAGCGTGTAGCAGTCGTCGCCGGTGGTGCGCAGGCACTCCAGGATCTCCATGCGCTCGCCGAGCAGCCGGTGCAGCGGCTCGTGACGGTTGCCCGGGTACTTGAGCCGCACCACGGAGAGCACGGCGTATCCGACCTTCGCGAGGTCGACGGTCGCGCGGTAACCGCTGATGACGCCGGCCGACTCCAGCCGCCGCACCCGCTCGGTCGTCGCGGAGGCGCTGAGGCTCACCCGCCGGGCCAGCTCGGTGAGCGGTACGCGGCCGTCGCGCTGCAGCTCGGCCAGGATGGACCAGTCCGTGGCGTCAAGACTCTCGGCCATTCGCCGAATATACCGCTGGATCCTCGGCCGAACCGGCCGCAAGCAGGTGATCATGTCTTCCGCATGGACTGATCGGCTGACTAGCCTGGACCGGTGAAACTAGGCGTCAACGTTCCGAATTTCGGGCCGGGCACCCGGCCCGCCGTGCTGCGCGGCTGGGCGGAAACGATGGAGGAACTCGGGTTCGACCTGCTCATGGTCTCCGACCACATCGTGGTGACCCCCGACGTCGCCGAGCAGTATCCGGCGCCGTTCTACGAGCCCTTCACCACACTGTCCTGGCTCGCGGGGATCACCACCAGGATCAGGCTCGGCACCACGGTGCTCATCGTGCCCTACCGCCATCCGCTGCTCACCGCCCGCATGGCGGCCAACCTCCAGCGGTTCAGCGAGGGACGACTGGTCCTCGGCGTGGGCGTGGGCTGGGCGCGGCAGGAGTTCGAGGCGCTCGGCGTGCCGTACGGGCGGCGCGGGGCGCTGACCGACGAGCACCTGCGGACGATGCGCTCGGCTTGGCAGGACGAGGAGGACTACCAGGCCGGGCACATCCCGATCTGGGTCGGTGGCGGCAGCGACGCCGCCCTCCGCAGGGCGGTGCTCCTCGGCGACGCGTGGCACCCGCTGCGCTTCACCCTCCCGTGGCTGGGAGAGCGGACGGAGCGGCTGGCCGCCGTCGCGGCGGACCTGGGGCGCCCCGTCCCCGCGCTGGCCCCGCGCATCCTGCTGCGGCTCACCGGCACCCCGGTGACGGGCGAGGAGCGCCGGGCGGGCGAGGGCACCCTCGACCAGATCATGGACGACCTGGAACGGCTGCGTCAGCTGGGCGCCGAGACCGTCGTCCTCGACCCCTTCAGCGGCGACCCCGACGAGACGAACGATCCAGAGGCGGCATGGCGCATGCTCGCGGCAGTGGCCGCCGCCCATGAGAAATCGGAGCACCCATGACACAGGACGACGAGAAGTTCCTCCGCAGGGCCATCGAGCTGGCCGCCACGGCCCGGGAGGGCGGGAACCCGCCGTTCGGCTCGCTGCTGGTGGGCCCGGACGGCGCGGTGCTCGCCGAGGAGCGCAACACATCGCTCACAGAGTCCGACATCACCGCCCACCCCGAGCTGAAGCTCGCCCGCTGGGCCGCCCGCGAGCTCGACCCGGCCACCGCGGCCGCCACCACCATGTACACGAGCTGCCAGCCGTGCGGCATGTGCGCGGGTGGCATCGAGCGCTCAGGGCTCGGCCGAGTCCTCTTCGCGCTCTCCACCGAACAGCTCGGCACGCTGAAGCCGCCGGCCGGTCCGCCGTCCTTCCGCCAGGAGGGGCCGGCGCTTTTCGACGAGGCCCGCGTCCCCATCGAGGGCTACTACGTCTGACCCGTGCCGAGCGCGGCCGCGCAGCCCGGGCCCTTCCCATGGTCGATCATGAGGTCCCTCGTCCTCGATCGGTAGCGCGTACGGGCCCGGGGGTGCGTCACACTGCTGGGTGTGATTGTGGACAAGGCGATCTATTGCGACGGCGGTCGCGAGACCATCTCCGGGGACATCAGCGAGACGTTCGAGGCCGCCCGGGCCAAGGGCGACTGCTTTGTGTGGATCGGGATGCACGAGCCGACCCAGGAGGAGTTCGACCTGGTCACCGGGGAGCTGAAGCTCCCCGACCTCGCCGTCGAGGACGCCATCCACGCCCATCAGCGCCCCAAGCTCGAGCACTATGACGACACGCTGTTCGTGGTGCTGAAGACCTTGCACTACGTGGAGGAGACCTCCGACATCGAGGTCGGCGAGATCATGCTGTTCCTCGGCGAGGGGTTCGTCATCACCGTCCGGCACGGCAGGGCCAGTCCGCTGACCGCCGTCCGCAAGCGGATCGAGGCCGACCGCGAACTCCTGGACGCCGGGCCCGCCGGGGTGCTGTACGCGGTGTGCGACCAGATCGTCGACACCTACTCCAACGTCGTCCGCGAGGTCGAGGCCGACCTGATCGCGCTCGAAGCCCAGGTGTTCAGTCCCGACCAGAAGGACGTCACCGAGGACATCTACTCCCTCAAACGCGAGGTTCTGGAGTTCCGCGGCGCCCAGGACCCGCTCATCGCCGTCCTGGAGGAGATCGTGCGGGGCCGGGTCGGGATGTGCGCGCACATCTCCGACCAGTACCGCGACGTCCTGGACCACCTGCTGCGCGTCGACGGACAGGTCGACGCGCACAACGAACTGCTCTCCAACGTCCTGACCGCCCATCTCGCCCTCGTGGGCAGTCTGCAGAACCAGGTGGCCATGCAGCAGAACGCCGACATGCGCAGGATCTCCTCCTGGGCGGCGCTGATCGCGGTCCCGACCATGATCGCCGGGATCTACGGCATGAACTTCGACTACATGCCAGAACTCCACTGGTTGCTCGGTTACCCCCTGGCGATGACCGTCATGGTCATCGCCGTCGTCATCGTCTACCGGCTCCTGCGGAAGAGCGGATGGCTGTGAACCTTCCCCCGAGGATCCCCTGGAGCAGGATCGTCCTGGCCCTCATCGCGCTGTGGATCATCACGGTGACGGTCATCATCGTGCACGACCCCCGAGCGGCCGCGCCTCTCCCGTAGACGTCAGGAGGACGTGCGGCCGCTGGTCATGGGCAGGCACGGCGGCGATCGGAACACCACGCCGTCCAGGAAGTTGCCGGCCGTCGGGGTGCCTCCCGCGGCCGACACCGACGCGAAGGCGAACCGGGTGACGGTCTGCCCCGGCGGGACGACGTACACCCCGGTGTAGAAGCGCCAGGCGGTGTCGTCGTCGGAGATGTCCGCGGAGGAGGCGCCGGCGGGAACCTGGGCGACGGTCGCGCCGGGTGCGCCGATGAGCACGCGCATCACGTCGGTGCCAAGGCGGCCGCGGTGATACAGCGCCCAGGTCATCGGCGTTCCCGGAACGGTGGCCACGTCCTGATAGAGGGTGGAGACCTGGTTGGCGTTGAGCTCGGCGAACTGCTGGCCGTCGGCTGCCGGGATCCCGCTCGCGCCGCCTCGCCAGAACTCCAGCTTGCCGTCGGTGGCGGTGGTGTGCCAGCCGACGCTCGGGTTGGTGGAGGCGTCGGGGATCGACCAGTCGACCGTGGCCACCGGCGGCGCCTCGAAGCTGCCGTTGACCAGGTTGACCGGCGCGTAGGCGCAGGTGACGGCGACCGTGACCGTGGCGGTGCTGGTTCCGCAGGCCGTGGTGATGGTGTAGGTGAAGGTGTCGGTGCCGCTGAGGCCCGCGGCGGGCGTGTAGATCACGTTGCCGCCGGAGATCGTCGCGGTGCCGTTGGCGGGCTTGGTGACGCTGCTGATCACCGGCGAGGCGGCGGTGTCGTTGGCCGGGACGGGCACGCTGACGGCCGTGTCCTGCCTGGTGGCGGCGGTGTCGTCGGCGGCCGTGGTGGGCGAGATGGACTGCCCGCCGACGATCTGGATCGGAGGGGCGGAGGTGTTGTTCCCGAGCTGGCCAGGAGCGGCGATGACGCTGCTGATCCCGGTCGGCCGGATGGTCATGCCGCGCCCGATGGTGCCTTGCCTGACCTGGAAGGTGATGACCTTCGGGGGCGGGTCCGTCTTGGTGTCCGGCGAGGTGATCGTCAAGGTGGTGCCGCTGATGGCGCCGGTCCCCGACTGGCCGACGATGTCGGCGCTGCCCAGCAGCGACGACAGGTCCCACGTGGTGGTGTAGGTCCTCACCAGCAGTGGCCACTGGGCGGTGCGGTGCGTCAGCGTGAGGGTGAAGGTGCCGCCCGGTGCGATCTGCCCGCCCCACAGGGACGGGGAGGTGTCCACCGAGATCGCCCCGCTGCCCAGCCGCATGCCGAACGCGTTCTTCCAGTAGTACTCCACGGGATAGGTCGTCTGCCCGGGCCGGACACAGGGCGCGGCGGCGGCTCGCGTGACGGCGTGCGGCCCGGTGGCGGCGTCGTGCCGCAAGGTGGTGGCATTGTGCCGCAAGGTGGTGGCGTCGTGCCGCACGGAGACGGCGGCGTGCGCGGCGGCACCGGCCGCCACCTGCGTCCCTGACGCGGTCAGCAACGCCACCAGGGCGAAGGCCGACGCGACGAGGGCGGATCTCGGGCGTTGTGACATCAACACTGAGCTCAACTCCGTCGTGAGAGATTTCTCTGGTAGATCGACTTCACGGCGGACGTTACTCTGTGTGATCAACGTATCGCGCCAGGCGTCCGTGGCGTGATCTTCGTGTCGGACTCCGGCCACGCCGTCATCCGGCGAGCGTCACTCGTCCTTGATGCGACTCGCCTGGCTCATGCGGCTGTGGGAACTTCGTCACCTTCGGTCTGGTCCGGACTCGGCGGGGAGGGAGGCAGCGTCTGTTCGCACCAGATGGTCTTGCCGGAGGTGGTCTGCCTTGTTCCCCAGCCCTGTGTGAGCTGTGCGACCAGCAGCAGTCCGCGGCCTCCCTCGTCGAAGACGCGGGCCCGGCGCAGGTGCGGCGCGGTGCTGCTGCCGTCGGAGACCTCGCAGATCAACGTGCGGTCGCGGATCAGCCGCAGCTGGATCGGGGCGGCCCCGTAGCGGATGGCGTTGGTGACCAGCTCGCTGACCACGAGTTCGGTGACGAACTCCATCTCGGCCAGTCCCCAGACGACGAGCTGGTCCAGGGCGAGTTTCCGGGCGTGCGAGACCACGGCCGTGTCGGCGGGGAGGTCCCAGGTGGCGAACTGGTCGGGGGAGAGGGCTTCGGTGCGCGTGAGGAGGAGGGCCGCGTCGTCGCTCGCCCGGCCGCCGAGCAGGGCGCCGGTCACGATGTCGCAGGTGTCTTCGAGCGACGCGGCCGGCGAGGTCAGCGCGCCGCACAGTGCGGCGAGGCCCTGGTCGATGTCGCGGTCGCGGGCCTCGATGAGCCCGTCGGTGAACAGGGCGACGACGCTGCCCGCGGCCAAGGGCAGCTCGATGGTCTCGAACGGCATGCCGCCGATGCCGAGAGGAGGGCCGACGGGCCCGCTCACGAGTTCCGCGGCGCCGCCAGGAGTGATCAGGACGGGCAGGGGGTGACCGGCGGTGGCCATGGTGCAACAGCGGGAGATGGGATCGTAGACGGCATACAGGCACGTGGCTCCCAGCTCGCCGGAGGCGGCCGCTTCGCCCTCGGCCATGCCGGTCTGTTCATCGCTGAGGTGAATGACCAGGTCGTCCAGGTGGGTGAGGAGCTCGTCGGGCGGCAGGTCGACGTCGGCCAGGGTGCGCACGGCCGTGCGCAGGCGCCCCATGGTGGCCGAGGCGTGGACGCCGTGGCCGACGACGTCCCCGACGACGAGGGCGACCCGGCAGCCGGACAGCGGGATCACGTCGAACCAGTCGCCGCCCACCCCTGCCTGTGCGCCCGCGGGCAGGTAACGGGAGGCGATCTCCACCGCCGGCTGCGCGGGCAGCCGCTGGGGCAGCAGGCTGCGCTGCAAGGTAAGCGCGGTGTTGCGCTCAAGGGTGTAGCGGCGGGCGTTGTCGATGGCGACACCGGCCTTGGCGACCAGCTCCGTCGCGTACGACAGGTCCTCTTCGTCGAAATCACCGGGCAGACGTGAGCGCCAGAAGCTGACCACGCCCATCCGCGTCTCCCGGGCGCGTAGCGGCGTCGTGATCAGCGAGTGGAAGCCGCGGTCCAGGATCCGGGCTGCCCCGTCCGGGTCGTGGTACCGCCATGTGGCGGAAGCCCGGAGGTCGGGTTCGATGATGGCGATCCCGAGGTGGTAACTGCGCGACTGAGGCGCGGAGGACTCCCAGTCGATCGTCGTGCCCGCCGAGTGGAACGGAGCGGCCTCCCGGAAGTCGCCGATGGCCACCCGGAACAGTCTCGCCCTCTCGTCCGGCGGCTGCTCTTCGCCTCGCAAGATGCACGCCGCAAGGTCGACGGTGACCAGGTCGGCGAACCGAGGTACCACCACCTGCACCAGTTCCTCCGCCGTCCGCCCGACGTCAAGGGTGGTGCCGACCGCCATGCTGGCGTCGTACAGCAGCTTGAGGCGCATGTGCGCCTCCTCCGTCAGCCGGCGGCTCTCCTCCAGCGAGCTCCCCATGCTGTTGAACGCGACTTCGAGGTCGCCGATCTCGCCGACTCCGGTCTCGGGCATGCGCGCCCCGAGATCACCGTCGGCGAGCCGTGAGGCGACGGCGGCCGCTCTGTGGACCGGGCGGACGATCGCCCGTGTCAGGTATCCGGTGTAGGCGGCGATGAGGAGAGCCGACGCCGCGAGCCCGCCGGCCGCGGCGGCGATCGACCACCGAACCCTGACCGCGGCGTTCCGCTCCCGCGCCTCCAATATGGACCGCGCGTCGTTGTCGAACCGGTCGAACTGGGCCCTGACCTCGTCGATGCGCCGCTTGCCTTCGGCCGTCGTCTCCACGCTCCAGGCGGAGGGATCTCCGCGCCGTACGGCGCCGACCAGCGGGATCGAGTAGTCGCGGATGAAGGAGCTCCCCTCATCACTGATCTTGAGGGCGAGTCTCCGCAGCTCGGGGGTGTCGGTGAGGCTGACGACCTTCCGCGCCTGTCCGGGGAAGGCCACTCTGGCGGCCTCCCACGGCTGAAGGAAACGCTCCTGCCGGGTGATGAGGAAGCCGCGCTCTCCCGTCTCGAGGTCGAGGATGAGCTTCTCGAGGCGCCCGGCCTCGACGAGCGCCGTCCGGGTGCTCCTTCTCGCGTCCGTCGCCTGGAGCATGTCGCTGACGGCCCAGATCAGTGTGCCGAAGACGAGCCCGATCAGCAGCGTTAGCACGCTGCTGGCGATGAGAATAAGGGGCGTCAACCCTCTTTCGACACCCCACTTTGATCGGGTTGCGCTCATTGTGGGCCCTGTTGGCTGGCACGGCTGCTTCACCGAGTCTACGTTGGGGTCATCAGCCCCCTGAGCAGGGGCGTCCTGTCCAAGGACAGCCCCGGCCGCCGCCCGGCCACGCCATCAGAGAGACGCCGTTCGCGGGCCGAACGTCGCGGGCGATCACTCGGTCACCTTGTCCAGGAACGAGTACAGGTTGGCCTTCGTGCGGGCGGTCTTCTCCTCCGGGGTGAGGGACTCGTCGATGGCCGCGCCCCCTGCCGCCTCCTTCTTCCCGCGCGTGTAGAGCGAGCAGGCGAGGTCGGTGCACAGGTACTGCCCGACCGAGTTTCCCTGCCTGCCGGCCTCGCCGGTCCGGCGCGCGGTCATCAGCGCGACGCCGCCGCTGGTGTGGGTGGTCAGGCACAGCGAGCACATGCTGCGCGAGGTGAAGCCGCGCGACGCGCCCGACGTCACCCGGAGTGCGACTCCGACGAGGAGGCCGTCGCGTTCGGCGACCAGGTAGGCGCGTTCGGGCGCGCCCGGATCTCGCCATCCGAGGAAGTCGAGATCTCCCCAGGGATGGTCGGCGAGGTCTTTGGGGAGGTTGATGCGCTTGACCTCCCCCTTGGAGCAGTTGACGAACGATGCGCGGATGTCGTGCTCGGTGGCTGGTCTCATGAGCGGGGAGGCTAGTCTTACTTAAGAGTAGTATGCAAATACTTAAAGACTGTAAGCAAACGAGAAGGGGGCATATGGCACGGGCGGGAGTGACCGCGGAGCGTCTGACCCGGGCGGCGGCGGACCTGGCCGACGAGATCGGCTTCCAGAACGTGACCGTCTCCGAGCTCGCGCGCGGCTTCGGCGTCAAGCCCGCGGCCCTGTACTCGCACATCAAGGACGCGCAGGACGTGAAGGTCAGGGTGGCGTTGCTGGCCCTGGCGGAGCTCGCCGACAGGGCCGCCGACGCGCTGGCCGGCCGTGCGGGCAAGGAAGCGCTGCTGGCCTTCGCGAACACCTACAGGGACTACGCGAAAGAGCATCCAGGGAGGTACGCGGCGATGCAGGTCGTGTTCGACCTGGAGACGGCGGCCACCGGCGCGGCGGGGCGGCACGCGGAGATGACGCGGGCGATACTGCGCGGATACGACCTGCCGGAGCCCGACCAGACGGATGCGGTGCGGATGCTCCACAGCACGTTCCACGGGTACGTGAGCCTGGAGACGGCGGGCGGGTTCCGCCGCCACCCGCGCGAGGTGGACGCCTCATGGTCCAGAACCCTGGACGCCCTCGACGCCGTCCTCAGAAACTGGCCCCCGCCCGATGACCACTCGCCACCCTAGGGTGCGGGCGTCGACGCGTGGCCGTCCGCCTCGACCGGGGCGCCGGGTCTAGCGTGAATGGTCGACGCTGATCACGACGTTCCCGGTCTTCCGGCCCGTCTCGACGTACCGGTGAGCCTCGGTGATCTCGTCCAGCGGATACCGTCTGTCGATGACCGGCCTGAAATCCCCGGACTCGATCAGTTCCTTGAAATGCCGCGCTATCGCCACGTCGTTCTGCGGGAGGGGGAATATCACCTTCTTGCCGCCGAACAGTGGGGTGACGAGCGCCAGGATCAGGTTCTGTGCCATGGGGCCCAGGTCCGACGAGATGTAGATGCCGCGCGGCTTCAGCAGGCGCCTGCACCGGCCGAACGAACTCTTGGCGACCGCGTCGATGACGACGTCGTACGCCTGCTCGTCCTTCGTGAAGTCCTCGGCCGTGTAGTCGATGACCCTGTCGGCGCCCAGCCCTCTGACCAGCTCCATGTCCTTCGTCTCGCAGACGGCGGTCACGCCCGCGCCGAGGCTCCTCAGCAACTGGACCGCCGCCGAGCCGATGGCCCCGGTCGCGCCGTTGACGAGGACGTCCTGCCCGCTCCGGATCTTCCCCCACCTGATCATCGCGAGGGCGTACTGCGAACCCTCGGTGCTGGGAGCGGCCTCCTCGTAGGTCAGGCCCGCCGGGATGATCGCGAGCTTGCCGTCCTCCGGGATCGACATGTACTGGGCGTGGGCCCCGAACCCTCCATCGTTGTATCCGAACACCCTGTCGCCGACCTTGAAAGACGTGACGCCGCCGCCGACCGCCTCGACCTCCCCGGCGAACTCGGTTCCGAGAACCGTCACTCTCGGCCGGACAAGCCCGGTGAAGAATCTCCAGATGAAGGGCTTGGCCGCCCGTAACGCGCAGTCGGTGCGATTGACCGTCGTCGCGTGGACCTTGATGAGCAAGCCGTTCTGCTCGACCGCCGGCTTTTCCACCTGCGAGACGCTGACCACTTCCGGCGCACCATATCGGGAGCGGACCGCAGCCTTCATGACTGAATCGTAGCCACCGTACGCAGAACGGGCGCGGATCCCACGGTCGCAATCTGACCGGGGCCGAGCTCACGGGGAAGGTCGCCGTACGGCGGCCGGGCACGGGAGTCCGTGCCTGCCGCCGCCGTCGGCGGCAGGCACGGGGGCGGCTCAGCGCTCCGCGGCGAACCGCCAGCCGTAGCGGCGGTGCAGCACCGCGGCGACGCGGGCGAACCTCGCCTCGTCGAGGATGGCGCCCTCCCGGCGGATGTCGTCCTCGTCCAGCTCGAAGACCCGGTCCAACCGCAGGTAGGACGTCCGCTGCTCCCGATCCCAGGGACCCGGGCCGACCGCGAGCCAGTCATCCTGGTACTCCTCGTCGGGCTCGCGGCTCGACAGCAGCATGCCAAGGAGTCTCGTTCCATGGCGGCCCGTCCCGTGGCGGCCGACGAGCAGGAGGGGCCTGTCCTTGCCCTGCGTGGCGTCCTCCTCGTACGGCACCCAGGCCCATACGACCTCGCCCGGATCGGCAAGCCCGTCGAGGCTCGGGGAGTATGCCAGGGCCGTCGCCTTCTCCACGTCGTACACCTGCCGCACCGCACCACGAGGCGGGCGCGGATCGTTCTCGTGATCACGCATTGCGGCAGCCTAACGCCACGCCCGCCGTGTCACCTCCCGTGCGGTGTCAGGCCGGCGACTCAAGCCGTGTCACGACACCGTGGGCGGTCCAGCGGCCTGACGGAGCGGGTGACGCACCCAGACGTTGGGCTCGACGTACACCGCGTGGCCGTGATCGACATCGCAGTGGACGGGCACGAGGGCCCCGGGGACCTCGACGTCGCCCGTCGTGCGGAACGGGAGGCCGGTCCAGCCTCGCCACTCCTCAAGGGTGCCCGCCACCACCATGGATCGCGGGGCGACCTTCTCGATGACCCCGCCCGCCCGTACGTGCACGCGCAGCCAGGGATCGGCCGGCAGGCCGTCCTCCCGGCGGAGCGCCGCGTAGTCGGCCATCGGGACGCGAGGCCGCAGGTGCTTGCCGTTCGGACGCACAGGGGCGAACAGCTCACCGAAGCCCAGCCGGGCGGCGTTCGACCGCAGGGCCGAGAGCATGACGGCCGACAGGCCCTTCCCCTGCATGTCGGGCCTGATCGTGATCTCCAGCGCCGAGATCGCGTCGGGGGAGACCCCGCGTCGGCGCGCCGCGGTCGCGCGCCAGAGCACGCCGTCCCAGCCGTTGTCGGGCAGCTCGTCGCCATCGAGCAGGAAGGGCGCCGAGAGGGCGCGCGCCACGAGGTCGCCGGGATCGGCGCGGTCGACGGCGACCAGCACGTACTCCGCGTACTGGGAGGTCGCGACCGGGTAGAACAGGTTCGCGGCCGGATCCTCCTTCATGAAGACCGGCCAGCTGTCGGGCATCCTCCACAGCTGCGGCTCCAGTTCGGGACGTTCCGCCAGCGTGGTGATGTGCAGTTCCATGACTGGATTGTCGCTGTGCGGCATCAACGCGGCAAAGGGGTTCCATTCCGTCTGAGGCCCTTTGTGACGCCGGCGGCGTTCACGCCGTTCACGCCGTTCACGCCGCCGGCGGCCGGGAAGCGGCCGATCGCCGGTCTAACGGCCGATCGTCTTCTCGATCGCCTCGACGACGGACAGGTCCTCGGGGTCGGTACGCGGCCGGAAGCGGGCGACGACGTTGCCCGCGCGGTCGAGGAGGAACTTCTCGAAGTTCCACTGGACGTCGCCCGCGTCACCGGCGGCGTCCGGGGTCTCGACCAGGGACGCGTAGAGCGGGTGGCGGTCGTCGCCGTTGACGTCGGTCTTGTCCAGCAGGGGGAAGTCCACGCCGTAGGTCGTGACGCAGAAGTCCTGGATCTGCTCCGCCGAACCCGGCTCCTGCCCGGCGAACTGGTTGCAGGGCACTCCGATGACCGTGAAACCGCGGTCGCCGAACCGTTCCTGAAGCCGGACGAGCCCGGCGTACTGCGGCGTGAGGCCGCACTTCGACGCCACGTTGACCACCAAGGTCACCGTGTCGCCGGCAAGGTCTCCCAGTGTGGACGGCGCACCGGCCAGCGTGCGCACCGGAATGTCCCGAAGATTCATGGAATCACCTTAATCTGGCCGTGTCCGGCCTCCGCCGCGGGGACGTTCGCCGCGTGCGAGCGGAGCGCCGGCGCGGCGCGGCAGCGGCCCCCGATACCCACCCGATACGCAGGAAAGCGGCGGTGGATACGCGGTCTCAACGGGTTGGACGCCGGCGCGCCGGATGGTGGTCGGCGTGCGAAGAGAACCGGACACGTATGCGGCACCCGCCGCCCCCTCCACCCTGATGCGGGCAGGTGCGGCGCCCCGCTCGCATCCTGCCGCTCCGCGCGAGCACCCCGGCTCGCGTGAGTACCCCGACCCCAGCTGGAGCGCCGGCCCGCGTGAGCGCGCCGACTCCCGGGGAAGCGCCGGCCCGCGCGGGAGGCGGCCGAAAGGCATGCTCGTCCTCGCACTGGTGATCGCCGCCGCGGTGGGTCTGGGACTGGCCGCGTCCGTCTTCGGCGCCCGCTGGGCCCCCTTCTCCTCCGCGGACGGCTCAGGCTCCTTGCGTTCCGGCGGCCCCGTCGGAGTCGAGGACGGGTTCGTGCCGGACGGCGGGCGTATTTCTCCCCGTGACACCGAACTGCCGGCGATCGCCAACCTGAACCCCCGGCTCCTGCGCGCCGTGCGGAAGGCGGCGGACGACGCGGCCCGCGACGGCGTCGACATGTACCTCACGACCGGCTGGCGGAGCAAGGCGTACCAGCGGCGGCTGCTCGCCGAGGCGGTGGTCAAGTACGGCGGCGAGCGGGAGGCCCGCCGTTACGTCGCCACTCCTGAGCAGTCGCACCACGTCACCGGCGACGCGGTGGACATCGGTCCCACCGACGCCGACAGCTGGCTCAGCCAGCACGGGCGCGACTACGGGCTGTGCCAGGTCTACGCGAACGAGATGTGGCATTTCGAGCTCGCGACGACGCCGGGAGGCGTCTGCCCCCGAATGCGCTCCGACGCGAGCGCCAAGTAGTCCGAACGCGGAGATCTGTCAGCCGCCGGCGGCGTCGCGGATGTTGACCGGGCGGTAGGCCCGGAACTGGGTGCCGGAGGTGAGGCCGTGGTCGACGACGCGGTGGTCGGTGCCGTAGCCGGCGCGTTGCTGGTAGGCCCAGTAGGAGGTGTGCGCGGCGTTGGCCCATTTGTCGAAGATGACCACCGCGCGGGCGGTGTTGCCGCCCACCGGGTCGATGACCAGGTCACCCTGGAGCAACTCGGCCATCTTGATCGGACGGCTGTAGGCGCTCGAGGCCAGACTGATCGTGTTGGGGCCCGGTCGCGGGAGCCCGAGCGCCATGGAGGCATAACCCGAGCCGTCGGTCCGGTAACCGCCGTACGTCTTGAACTGGCTGTAGGGCACGCGCCGCGCGGTGGCCGGTCGCCAGCCGCCGGCACGACCGGTCACCTCCGCCCGGCCGGTGACCGGCGCCGCCCGCGGCGTGCCACGGCCCGCTGGGCTTCCGGTGGCCGCCGGTGCGGCTTCCCCGCCCGTTCCGCCTCTGACGGCGGACCCGGTGAGCACCGCGCCGGCGACCGCGCCGATGACCAGGCCCACCGCCGCCCCGACCAGGAACCGTCGCCGCAGCCGGTCGGCCGGCCCGCGTGGCGCCGCCCGCTCGTCTGACGTCGCCGGTTCACGTGGCGCCTGCTCGTGTGGCGCCGCCTGCCCGTGTGGCGCCGGTCCGGATGCCGGTGGCGGAGGCGTGCCAGGGCCGGGGGCGCGCACGGCGGGCGGGGCGAGCCCGGGGTGCTGCTGGAGAGGGGCTTCCTGGTGAGAGGCGTCGCCGTCCGTGGCTCCTGCCGATCGCCGGGCCTGTTCGGCCGCCTCCCACATTTCGCGGAACCGGTTCTCGTCCGCGCGGCACAGCCGGGCGAGCCCTTCCACGGCGTCCAGGGGAATCCAGGTCTCGCCGGCGAGCCAGCGGCCCCACGACGATCGGCTCGCGTGGGTCGCCTGTTCCAGCGCTCGCAGGTCGAACCCCGCCCGTTCCTTCAGGGCCCTCAGCTCCCGCAGAAGCACGCGGGTCGGCACGGGCAGATCGTCGGACAGCGGTCGCAGCCGCCGGTTCCGGCTCGAGTTCTCGATTCCGTTCGCCACGGTGGTTCGTCCCAACCTTGTCTCAGCGGTCTGAGTCATCGCAGGTCATGTCGGCACCTTGGTGGCTATTGTCCCAACTTCACCAATTTCACGATGTGTTTCAGGAATTTCCTGCCAGCGTGTGTGCCCGGCCGGCCAACCGAACGATCAACGGCAGGGACAAGGAGAGCACATGCCCTCGGACCGAAGCTTCTGGATCACGGCGGGAAACCTGGCGGTCGTCACCGTTGTCGTCTGCGGAGGCGCTCTCGCGCCCGCGGCGTCCGCGCAGACGGCGTCCCGCACACCTGGTGACGCGGTGACTTCGACCGCCGGCGTCTCCGGAGTATCGCGGGCCGCGGCGGCCGCGGCCCCGGTCACCCGTTCGCAGATGATCGCCCGGGCCAAGACCTGGAACCCGGGAACCTCCAAGCGCGTGCCCTACAGCCAGAACAAGACGCACGGCGGTTACCGCACCGACTGCTCCGGCTACGTCTCCATGGCGCTCGGCCTGGCCAAACCCGGGCCGATCACCGTCGGACTGGCCAAGAGCGCCTACACCCGGCGCATCCAGCTCTCGGAGCTGCGCAGAGGCGACCTGATCATCGACGCCATCGGCTCCAACACCACCCGTCACGTCGTCATCTTCGATCGGTGGGCCAACTCGGGGCACAGCTCGTACTGGGCCTACGAGCAGCGCGGCAGCTACGGGACCGACTACCGGACGCGCAGCTACGGCCTGTCCTCGGGAAGCGAGTACAAGCCCTATCGCGCGTTGAACATCCGCGAGGACGCGCCGGTGCCGCCCCCCACCGTCACCCGCGCCCAGGTGATCGCCCGGGCCAAGACCTGGAACCCGGCGACCGCGAAGCGGGTGCCCTACAGCCAGGGCAAGCAGTACGGCGGCTACCGGACCGACGGCTCCGGCTACGTCTCCATGACACTGGGCCTGCCCAAGCCCGGACCGCTCACGACCGCCCTGGCCTCGAGCGCCTACAGCCGTCCGATCAAGATGGCCGAGTTGCTCCAGGGTGACCTGGTCATCGACCCGGTGGGAGGCAACACCGCCCGCGCGGTGGTCATCTTCGACAAATGGGCCAACGCCGCGCACACCTCCTACTGGGCCTACCAGCAACGCGCCGGCTACGGCACCGACCACCGCGTCGTCGACCACGGCCTCACCTCCGGCACCCAGTTCCGGGCCTACCGCCCGACGAGGATCCGCTAGTGCGCAGCCCGCGACCGTGCGCCGGCCCGGTCCGAAAGGCCGGGACGGCGGCGGCGTCCCTGATCGCGGCGGCGCTGCTGGTGGCCGTCCCCGGCACTCCCGCACGGGCGGCCGTCTCGACCGCCCCCTGCGGCCTCGCCCCGGTGACGGCGGCCGACGCGGATCTGGCCGCTCAGCTCAACACCCGGCTGGGGATGAAGATGCGCGGCCATCTGGACGGCTACCGCGTCTCCTGCGCCCGGGCGGTGGTCGGGGCGGTCCGCGCCCGAGGGCTGCCGCGGGAGGCCGCCGTGATCGCCGTCACCACGGCCATCGTCGAGACGGGCGTGCGGAACATCGACCGGGAGGTCGACCACGACAGCCTGGGCGTGTTCCAGCAGAGGGCCACCTGGGGCAGTGCCGCGCAGCGGCTGGACGTGACATGGGCGACCGGCGCGTTCCTCGGCAAGATGCTCCGCAAGTATCCCGACGGGTCCTGGCGGTCGGCGGTGGTGGGAGACGTCTGCCAGCGGGTGCAGGTGTCGAAGTACCCGGAGCGGTACCAGCCGCAGGCGGCGGACGGGCAACTGATCGTCGCGGCGCTGTGGCCCGCGTCCGGTGTGACGCGCGCGCAGGTCATCGCCCGCGCGAAAAGCTGGATGCCGGGCACCGCGCGGCGCGTCCCGTACAGCCGGACCAAGACGCAGGGCGGCTACCGCGCCGACGGCTCGGGCTACGCCTCGATGGCGCTGCTGCTCGGCGCCCCGGGGCCCGACTCCCGGGGACTGGCCTCCGCTCGCTACGGCAAGCCCATCCCGGTGACCGCGCTCCAGCCCGGTGACCTGGTCATCAGGGCCACCGGACCGGCCACCGGACGACAGGTGATCATCTTCGACCGCTGGGCCGACGCCGGGCACCGCTCCTATTGGGCGTACCAGCAGCGCCGCGGCTATGGCACCGACCATCGGCGTCTGACGCATGGCCTGTCCCCGGGGACCGGCTTCCTGGCCTACCGCCCGCTCGCCGTCCGCTGACCCACGGCGGACACCGAACGGCCGGGTCGCGTGACCGAACCACGTGACCGACCCGAGCGGCCCGAACCGAACGGCCGGACAGGACAGCGCAACCGAACGGCCGGACGGGACGGCCGAATCGAACGGCCGAGAGAACGCGGGGAGCCCGGTCACGGATGTGACCGGGCTCCTCGTCCGGCCGTGGGAACGGGCGGGCACCGGTGCGAGGACCGGCAAGCCGGCGGCGCCGCGCCCGGCACCGTCTCGGTCAGCCTCGTTCGTGGAGCAGGAGCAGTGAGTAGGCGGCGATGGAGGCCGAGTCGGTGATCGAGCCGGTGAGGATCATCCGCTCGAGCTCCGGCCGGGGGACCCAGCGCTGACGCATGTCCTGCTCGGTGTGCTCGCGGTCGATGTGACCGGGGGTCAGCCCGGTGGCCAGGTAGACGTGCAGGCCCTGGTCGGTGATGCCGTGGGCGTTGTCCAGACGGCCGAGGTGCCGCAGGCGGGCGGCGCGCAGGCCGGTCTCTTCCGCCAGTTCCCGCCTGGCCTCGTCTTCGCGGGTGTCGGCCTCCGCGGAACCCTGCGGGAAGCTCCACGAGCGGCGGCCGATCGGATAGCGGTACTCCTCCACGAGATGGAAGCCGTCGCCCTCCTGGGGGACGATCAGCACGAAGTCGGGCTTGACGACGTACCCGTACAGGCCGGCGGAGCCGTCAGGGTGTTCGATCGCGTCCTCGCGCACCGTCATCCACGCGTTGCTGTAGACGACACGGGAGGACACCTGTCGCACGATGGGCTGCGTCTCGGTCATGACGCCGGATCTTACTCGCGCCTCCCGACGTGGCCGGGCGACCACGCGGCGCCCGGCGTCCCGGTGTCCCGGCTCCAGGCCCGCGCCCGCCGAAGGCCAGGGGGCGAGAGGTCCTCCGCCTTCCCGCAGGCCCGCGTCGTCCGCGTGGCGAGCGGCGGAGGAGCGCCCGGCGGTCTTCGCTTCTCGCCGAGCTTGGATAGCGTCGGGGGTATGCGGCTTCATGTGGGATGCGCGATGTGGACGCACGCGCCATGGCAGGGGCGGTTCCTGCCTCACCCGCTCCCTCCCGGTGAGCGCCTGCGGGCCTACGCGACCTGGTGCGACGCGGTGGAGGGCAACACGACGTTCTACGCGACACCGGCGCGGAGCACCGTTGAGTCGTGGGCGCGGCAGACCGGCCCGGACTTCCGCTTCGTGGTCAAGCTGCCCAAGACGATCACGCACGAGCGGCGTCTCGCCGACGCGGACGAGGAGCTCCGGTCGTTCCTGGAGGCCGTCGAGCCCCTCGGGCCGCGGGCCCACGCCCTGTGGATCCAGTTGCCGGCGTCGTTCACCCCGGCCGACGTCGGCGCCCTGGCGGGTTTCCTGCGCGGGCTGCCCGGCTCGTACAGATATGCCGTCGAGGTGCGCCACCGCGCGTTCTTCGATGACGCGCGCTCGGCGGGGCTTCTCGAACGGGTCCTCGCGGGCGCCGGCGCCGAGTGGGTCCCTTTCGACACCACCGCCCTGTTCCAGAGCCCTCCGACCAGCGACGCCGAGCGAGACGCGTGGACGAAGAAGCCGCGGGTGCCGCGCCGGTCGTCCGCGCTCACCGACCGTCCGATCGTCCGCTACCTCGGCCGGGACGACACGGCGCGCACGGTGGAGGGCTGGCGGCCATGGGTCGCCACGGTCGCCGGCTGGCTGAGGGAAGGCCGCTCGCCGACCGTGTTCGTCCACACGCCCGACAACGCCGACGCGCTCGTGCTCGCCCGTCGCTTCCACGACGAGGTGCGGGCACAGGTGCCCGAGGTCGAACCGCTGCCCGACCCCATGCCGGCCGAGCCGCTGACCCTCTTCTGACCGCCTTCCGGCCGCCTGGAGGAAACACGAGGGCTCGACCGCCGGTGCGGACGCGGGGGCTCGGCCGCCGGTGCGCCGGACGGCGCGGAGGTCACGGTGAGACGGGACGAGGCGCGGTCACGGCAGAGCGGCGGCGAGGCGTTCGCGGAGCGCGGCTTCGTGGGCGGGGTCGGTGCGCATTATCACGGCAAGGCCGGCTTCGGCGGCTTCGTCGGCCTCGGCCAGGACGGCGAGCAACGTGGTGAGTTGCCCGGGGGGTTCGGCGCCGAGGAGGTCCTCGGCGTGCTCCACGGTCAGGACGAGCGTCCCGGTGCTCGTGGCGTCGCGCAGGGAGTCGGCGAAGGCGTCCCAGTTGTGGCCGAAGTAGGCGGGGAGCCCCAAGGCCCGCGCCACCTCCTGGAAGAAGGCGGCGCGGGTCGGGCATGCGCGCCCGTCGACGACCGCCGGCGCCGAGCCGGTGGACACCGTCAGCCATCGCGGCAGCGGACGTGCGGCGGGTGTCATCGGGTTCCTAGAGCCGGTAGAAGTCGGTGTAGTGGTTGGGCGAGAACCAGGTCACGCCGGTGCTGCGGTTGACGACGATGCGGTACGCGTCGCGCGAGGCGCCCCTCGCGCGGGAGTACACGTCGTATTCGTAGTACGTCGCGCCGCTCGGAAGCTGGCCCTCGCGGTTGTAGAAGCGCCCGCCCGTGTAGTTGTACCTGCCGTCGGGCCAGGTGTACCAGCCTGCGCTGGTGGGGTAGCCCTTGGAGGACCAGATCGCGTTGGCCGAGCGCGCGTCGGAGCACCGCGAGATGGTGCAGGAGCCGTAGACCGACGCGTCGGCGGGGGTGACGCCCACCAGGCCGGTCATGGAGAAGAGGGCGGCGAGCATGACGGTCAGCCGTGCCGGCCAGGAAGGTCGCGGGCGATACAGGGTGTGCACGTAGCCTCCTTGTGGGGGGATGCGCGAACGGACATCTGTAATGATCGCCGACAGACCTGGTCAGATAACGACAACGATCGCCAAAAGTGCGGTGAACTCTTCGTACCCCCACGTCTGGCACGCACGTCCGGCGCGCAAGTCCGCTTCGGGCAGGCCCCGGCGGCCGGCCTACAAGCTCGGCCCGAAGCCGTCCTCAGTCCCGGCCCGGAGCCGGTCCCGGTTCGGCCCGAGCCGGTCTTCGAGTCAGGTGCTCAGTCTGGCACCGCTGAACCCCGACTTCCGTGGGACACGCGGGCCTGCCGCTCAGCCGGCGGCGCCCGCGGTGAGCGACGCGAACTCGGTCCGCCGGCGCTCCAGCGGGCGCCGGAGCGGGAGAAGCGCCATCAGATAGCCGGCCGCGCTGAGCGGGATGAGGTCCAGCGTCACGACCGGCAGGAGGCTGCTCACCAGCACCAGCGCCGTGCTCCACCAGGGAAGCACGCGCGCACGCGCCAGCAGCGCGGTGAGCGCGATCATGCCCACGTACAGCAGTTGCGGCCCCACCAGATAGAAGGCGAGATCGACGCCGGGCAGGGAGTGGAACT
Source organism: Sphaerisporangium dianthi (assembly GCF_042654065.1). Classification (NCBI taxonomy): domain Bacteria; kingdom Bacillati; phylum Actinomycetota; class Actinomycetes; order Streptosporangiales; family Streptosporangiaceae; genus Sphaerisporangium; species Sphaerisporangium dianthi. The sequence continues at coordinate 298,554 of NZ_JBHSFP010000004.1, forward strand.
CGCGGCCGAGCGCGCGCATCTCCGCCTTGTCCGCCGCGAGCAGTCCTTGCACGATGTCGGCCACGAACTGCACGATCGACGTGGCGGCGCCGATGAGGGTGACCGCGACGACGGCGTCCCTGACCCACCCCGGGGAGAGGAGACGGCGCAGCGCCGGCACCAGGAACACGAACAACACCAGGCCGGCGAGGTTGGCCAGGTGGGCGGCCTGCCAGTCCAGGCCGGGCCCGTACACGCCGTCCATCCGGCCGATCAACCTGATGACTCCGTAGGCCATCATGAACAGTGGCGCGGCCACGACGGCGAACCTTGCGATATTCATGCCCCGATGGTGGTCGTCCGGGGCGATCAGGACATCAGGGTCCTTCCCTGCTTTCTCGGCAGGGTTCACCCCGGCGTCACCCCGAGTCCGGCCCTCCCGCGCCCCTCTTCCCGTTCCCGCCGCCGTCTCCGGTTCCCGCGGCCTTACGGCCACTATGCCCTTCCGGGGCCGCGCGAGCCGACGGTCCGCGGTGGATGCGCTCACGCCACGTCGGCGGCGGGTGCGGCCCAGGTGTCGCAGTGGCCGGGACGGCCGCCGCGGAACCCGCCGTTCAGCCAGGCGGCCACGTGCTCGCCGGTCCCATGGGTGCGCAGGCGCACCTCGTCGTCCTCCTCGTCGCCGCGCAGGGCGGCGTCCTCCAGCACGATGCCCCAGTCTTTCCCGGTCACCGGAAGGGACCGGCGCACCGCCGAGAACCAGACGCCCGCGAAGCAGTCGGCCTGCAGTTCGAGGCGGCGGCTGAGGGCGGCGATCACGGCGTCACCGGTCGTGCCGTACTCCTTCTCCGCCTCGGCGTCCATGATGCCGGTGACCTCCTGCACGTGGTGCCCGTACTCGTGCGCCAGGATCGCGCTCAGCACCATCCAGTGCTCGTCGTCCACCGCGCCGAGGTAGATGCCCTGATTGGCCGGGCAGTAGAAGGCCGCGGCGTCCCCCGGATAGTCGCCGCAAGCGCCCCGGCCGGGTCTGGTCCAGAAGACCCTGGTGGGTTCGGCAAGGTGGACGCCGGCGGTTCTCAAAGCCGCGCGCCAGGAGCGGCCCATGCAGTCGGTCAGGGCGTTGAAGAGCACCAGCCGTGATCGGGTGTCGTCCGCCGGCGGGGCGGGGCAGTGATCAACCGGGACGTCCGCCGCGTAGACGAGGTTGCGTTCCAGGCTTCCCCACGTCACCGCGCCCGCCGGCAGGGGCGTGGAGGTGAGCGCCGGGGCGGGCCCCGGGCTCGGCGCCTGTAACACCGTGCTCAGGACGATGCCCAGCGTCACGGCCAGCGCGAGCAACCCGAGCGTGGCGGGTGCGGCGGACATCCGGCCTCGGCGAACAGGCAGGTGTTCGGGAGCCGGTGTGTACCTCTTTCGCACCCTTCGCACTGTACGGGAATCAGTCGAGACGGGACATCGACGCGTCCGCCCGTCAGGACGCGTAGAAGGCGGCCAGCTCGGCGCTGAGGATCTCGGTGTCGACCTGGCCGTGTGCCATGCCTTCGAGGGTCTTGAGCCGGGAGTCGGGCAGCACGGCGTCGACCGCGTGCGCCGCGTCCTTCATGCGCGCGGCGCTGTCCGCGCCGACCAGCACCAGGGTGGGCACGGCGACGGAGGCGAACCGGTCGGCGGGGACCGGCCCGGGGCCGACGATGGCGGCCTCGTAGGCCAGGGTGTGGGCCACGGCCTCCATGCCGGCCCAGAACGGCTGGTCGCGCAGCTGGCCGATCATCTCGGCGGGGACGTCCGCGCCCTTGACCATGAACAGCTCGACCGCGTCGCCGCGGCGGCCCTCGCGCACCAGGGCGGTGATCTCCTGCTCGCTGGGCAGCGCGGGGCGGCTGCCGTCGGTGACGTAGGGGGGCTCGAACACCGCGAGCCTGCTGATCGCGGACCCCGCGTGCGCCGCCTCAAGGGCGAGGGCGCCGCCGGAGGAGCCGCCGAACACCAGGGCCGACCCGCCGGCCTCGGCGATGAGGGCGTCGAGGTCCTCGATCTCGCGCCGCACGGCGTAGGGCTCGGTGTCGCCGCTGTCGCCGCGGCCGCGCCGGTCGTAGTTGTACACGGTGAACCGGGAGGACAGCGCCTCGGCGACCGCCACGAAGATCGGGTTGGTCCTCTCGGCGAAGCCGCCGCCGACCAGGATGACCGCGGGACCGGTGCCCGAGCGGTCGTAGGCGATGGTGGTGCCGTCGGCCGACGTGACCTTCTGCATGGGGATCACTCTTTCCATGGACGTCATCCGGGTGGATGTGACGGGTGCGGTTCTCGGCGGGCGGTGGGGGCTGACGCTCCTTCACCGCCCGCTGCGGCTCCTACGGTGCCACCGAACACTAAAATTGTCAAGAACAGAGTTGTCGTCGGCTCTCGATCCGGCGGACGCGGCGGGCCGACCGGTCGGCCCGCCTGCCGACCTGGTCAGACGCGCCTGCTCGTTGCCGGAGACCCGCCTGTCCGTCTTGGCCCAACCCGCCCGGACCGGTTCGGCGAGGGTGATATACCGGCCGCTATGACGCAGAACGTGATCTCGCGGCCCTACGCCGACGCCGACCTGCCGCGGCTTCTGGCGACCTTCGCGGCGTGGATCGCCGAGGCGGGACGCTGCGGGTACGACCACGTAGGAGAGCTGCCGCATCGGATCTACGGCGATCTCCGGGGCCGCCGTCCCGTGGGCGAGCTGGTGCGGGTCTGGGAGGAGGGCGACCGCTTCGCCGGCCTGGCGATCAACCTCCGCTTCGGCGCCGCGTTCGACGTGTTCGCCGCCCCTCGCCTGCGCGGCACCCCGGCGGAGTCGCGGATGCTGCGCGAGGCGTACGAAACGACGGCCCGGCACATGGAGGACGGCGCGTTCGTGCTCACCGACGTGTTCGACTGCGACACCCGCAGGATCGACCTGCTCGCCCGGCTCGGCTTCGAGCGCTTCCGCGTCTGGGACGACGTCAACGAGCGCGGGCTCGAAGACCGGCTGCCCGAGGCGCCGGCGCCCGCCGGTTTCGTGGTGCGCACCGCCCGCCCGGACGACGCCGGTGGCCTCGCCGACGCCCGCAACCACGCGTTCCAGCAGGAGTGGACCGGCGAACTGTACCGGTCGGCCGTGATGGAGAAGCCGGGTTACGACCCCCGCCGTGAGATCGTCGCCGAGGCCCCGGACGGCACGATCGCGGCATTCGCGGTCTACTGGGTCGACGAGCGCAACAAGACCGGGCACGTCGAGCCGGTGGGCACGCACAGGGATTTCCGGCGCCGTGGCCTGGCCCGCGCGGTCATGCTGCTGGCGATGCGGCGCATGGAGGCGCTCGGCATGGTGACGGTGACGGTGAACCATGACGCGGAGAACCACGCCGCACGCGAGCTGTACCGGTCGCTGGGATTCGCCAAGAGGTACGAGACCCATGGCTATCGCCGCCCGGCTCCCGGCAGGCGCGGTTAGGAGCCCGTGGCGCCGTCGATGCGTTCGCGGAGCAGGTCGGCGTGGCCGTTGTGCCGGGCATACTCGGCGATCGTGCTCACGAGGATGCGGCGCAGCGAGATCGGCTCGCCGGTCGAGAAGCGCGTGCCCGTCGCATCGAGGGATGCGGCGCTCTCGACGATGCGGCGCGAGTGGTCGCACTCGGCCCGCCAGACGGCGAAGGCCTCGTTGACGTCGCCGTCGAGGGAGTCGAAATCTTGGTTCGGGTCGTCGTCGGAGTAGTAGAGGAGGGGGAGGTCCTCACCGGCGAACTGCAGGCGGAACCACCAACGTTCGACCCCGGAGAGATGGCGGAGCAGGCCGTGCAGGCTCAACTCGGACGGCGGGATGCATTTGTCGGACAGCCGTTCGGCCGGGACCCCTGAGCACTTCAGCTCGAACGTCTGGCGATGCCAGTCGAGATAGGACGTGAGGAGCTCGCGCTCGCCGGCCACCGAGGGCGGGTCGGTGCGCGGGTCGTCGGGCCAGGGCTGCGAAAGGTTCTCGGCGGAGATGTGCGTCATGCCTCCGCACCATGCCACGCGGCACCGACACAACCCGGCCCGCCGCGCATGAGGGACTCGGGCGGACGGGCACGGTGCGGATGGGCTCAGTGCGGCCGAACCCGGTGCGGCCGGGCGATGCCGTTCAAAGCTCGCCCGCCGGCTCGGCCGCCTCCGGCTTGACGCTGGGATGGACGGCGACGATGAGGCGATGATCGCGACCGCCCTCGGCGCCCGCGTCGTGGTACTTGCCGACCAGCGCGGCGACCGTCTCGGCCAGCTCGCGGGCGAAGGCCGCACGGTCGGCGGCCGAGGCGAAGCGGACCTCGCCGTCGATGGCGAAGGTGGCGACCTTCTGCCGCGCCTTGGCCGCGCCGGTGATCAACCGGCCGACGTCGTGCACCAGCTGCGAGGCCACCGCCAGCATCCAGCGCGCCGACAGCTGGTCGGGCGCGCGGGATGGATCGGGCGCGACCGCCGACAGCGCCACCGGCGAGATGACGTAAGATGCCGCGGTGGCGCGCATGATGCGCTCGGTGACGTTGCCCTTGCGCCGCTCTTCCACCAGCTCGACCAGGCCGTACCGCTCCAGCGTCTTGAGGTGGTAGTTGACCTTCTGGCGGGGCAGGCCGACCTTGGCCGCCAGCGTGGTGGCCGACCCCGGCTCCGACAGCTCGGCCAAAAGCCTGGCTCTCACCGGATCCAGCGAGACCTCGGCCGCCGCCGGGTCCTCGATCACCGCTACGTCCAACATGCGTCAACAGTCTCACCGACAGAATTAATTGTCAAGACGCTGGAAGTTGTCGGACCGATATCCGGGAAATGGTATGGGCATTCACCCCCGCGCGGACCGTGGTCCGACGACGGGACCACGATCCGCGAGACGGCGGGCATCTTTCCGTCAGGGGATGTTCGGCACCGACGAGGACGTGGTCGGCGAGGAGGTGGCGGTGGCGGACACCGGCGTTCCGGTCGAGTTCGGGAAGATCAGGCGGATGTTGATCGACTGGGCTTGGCGGTTGACACTGTGGCTGCGGCTGTGGCTGCGGTTCAGGTGGCGGGCCCAGTTGCGCGCCCAGCTGCGGGCGAAGGTCCGGTTCCAATTGCGGGCCCAGTTGCGGTTCCAGTTCCGGTTGCGAGGACGTGACCAGTCGCGGTCGCCGCCCCCGCCGCCCATGGTGATGCCGGCGGCGGCGTTCGCGCTGGTGGTGGTCGCGGCCCCTAGGCCGAGCATGCCCCCGGTGAGCGCTGCGCAGACCGTCAGCGTGCTCACGAACTTCTTGGCGTTGGGCATTGCATATCCCCCTTGGATGACTTCGGGTGCTTGAGAGCGGCATTCATCCGTATTGCCAGTGAATGCTGTGGTGACTCAGCGAGTCTGACTACTTGTCTTGTTTTCCTGGTTGCACGCAGCACAAACGAATTACCGCCACTTTTGCTATGTGCTTAAGCTCTTGTTGTGGTCTTCGATTCAATATTTCCCGACTTCACCGGACATGCTCGGCTTGATCTCGTTATAGCGAGACGCCCGCGGCCGACCGGGGGCCGCGCCGGTCCGGGTGGCTATTTCCGGGGAACCAGACCCTTAGTCCTCATTAAGGGGATTTAACAGCTGCGTCCATTGCGTGCGGATGAAGGGTGTTTTCTCGGGCGATAAGGCGCAACGCGTGCAACCTGGTGAAGAAGTGCGTGGATATCGTGACAAGGGGGGCCGTGTCCGTCGCGGCGCACCGTCGCGTCCAACCCCGGTGCGGCGCCACGCGCCGGTACCACATATGGTCCGGTGCATGACTGCTCATTATGACGTCGTGGTTGTCGGAGCCGGCCCCGGTGGGTATGTCGCGGCCATCCGGGCCGCCCAGCTCGGCCTGAGCGCGGCCATCGTCGAAGAACGCTACTGGGGCGGTGTCTGCCTCAACGTCGGGTGCATTCCCTCCAAGGCGCTGCTGCGCAACGCCGAGCTCGCCCACCTGTTCACCCAGGAGGCCAAGACCTTCGGCATCCAGGTGGAAGGCAAGGTCACCTTCGACTACGGCGAGGCGTTCAAGCGCAGCCGCAAGGTCGCCGACGGGCGGGTCAAGGGCGTCCACTTCCTGATGAAGAAGAACGGCATCACCGAGTACGACGGCCGTGGCACCTTCACCGACGCCCACACCTTGCAGGTGGCCCGCGCGGACGGCGGCGCCGAGACGGTGACGTTCGACCACTGCATCATCGCGACCGGCGCGACGACACGGCTGCTCCCCGGCACGTCCGTCAGCGACCGCGTCGTGACCTACGAGGAGCAGATCCTCAGCGACGCCCTTCCCGAGAGCATCGTCATCGCGGGCGCCGGCGCCATCGGCGTCGAGTTCGCGTACATCCTGCGCAACTACGGGGTCAAGGTGACGATCGTCGAGTTCCTCGACCGCATCGTTCCCCTGGAGGACGAGGAGGTCTCCGCCGAGCTGGCGCGCCGTTACAAGCGGCTCGGCATCGAGGTGCTCACCTCGACCCGGGTGGAGGCCATCGACGAGTCCGGCGAGAAGGTGCGGGTCACGGTGGCCACCGGAGACGAGCGGCGGACGATCGAGGCCGACAAGGTGATGCAGGCCATCGGCTTCCAGCCGCGCGTGCAGGGCTACGGGCTGGAGAACACCGGCGTGCGCCTGACCGAGCGCGGCGCCATCGACATCGACGGCCACTGCCGCACGAGCGTGCCGCACATCTTCGCCATCGGGGACGTCACGGCCAAGCTCATGCTCGCGCACGCGGCGGAGTCCATGGGCATCGTCGCCGCCGAGACCATCGCCGAGGCCGAGACGATGGAGCTCGACTACGTGATGATCCCGCGCGCGACCTACTGCCAGCCGCAGATCGCGAGCTTCGGGTTCACCGAGGCGCAGGCGCGCGAGAAGGGCTTCGAGGTCAAGGTGGTGAAGTTCCCCTTCACCGCCAACGGCAAGGCGCACGGCCTCGGGGACGCCGTCGGGTTCGTCAAGATCCTGAGCGATGCGCGGTACGGCGAGCTGCTCGGCGCTCACCTGATCGGGCCCGAGGTCACCGAGCTGCTGCCGGAGCTGACGCTCGCTCAGCAGTGGGATCTCACGGTCCACGAGGTGGCGCGCAACGTGCACGCGCACCCGACGCTCGGCGAGGCGGTGAAGGAGGCCGTCCACGGGCTGGCCGGCCACATGATCAACATGTGATCCCCGCGGCGCGTCGTCGTGTCGGGCCCGCTCGTCCCATCGCTTGGCGTATAACTTCGACTACTCACAGTAGTTGAACGCGCTTGAACAGGGGATCGACACGATGCGTAGGAAGTTCACCAAGGCGGCTCGGGCTCTCGCGGTCGTCTCCGGCTGCGCGGCGATCGTCGCCGGCACGACGGGCGCGTCGGCCGCCGTGGACACCGCCGCGGCGCCCGGGCCGATCCGCAGCCACGCCAACTGGCGGTGCCTGGACGCCGACCTGACCACCATCGGGTCCAACGGCACCAAGGTCCAGCTGTGGAACTGCAACGGCTGGAACAACCAGAAGTGGACCTACGACGTGCAGACGCACACGATCCGCAGCCAGTACAACGGGCGGTGCCTGGACGCCGACCTGAACACCATCGGGTCCAACGGCACCAAGGTCCAGCTGTGGAACTGCAACGGCTGGAGCAACCAGAAGTGGATCTACGACGCGATCAGCCACACGATCTACAGCATGTACAACGGGCGGTGCCTGGACGCCGACCTTAACGGCATCGGGTCCAACGGCACGAAGGTCCAGCTGTGGAACTGCAACGGCTGGGCCAACCAGAAGTGGACCATCTGAGAGCCGGGCCATGCGACGCCACCTCTTGAGAGCGGCCGGGGCGTTCATCATCGTGACCGGTTGCGCCGAGTCCGCCGCCATCGCCGCCGGTGCGCCGGCGGCCGTCGCCGGCACCTCCACGACCGGGCCCATCCGCAACCGCGCCGACGGCCGCTGCCTGGACGCCGACCTCGGCCGCATCGGCAGCAACGGCACGCGCATCCAGCTGTGGACCTGCAACGGCTGGGCCAACCAGTCGTGGACCTACGATCCGGCGACCCACACCCTCAGGAGCCTGGTCAACGGGCGGTGCCTGGACGCCGACCACGGCAACCTCACCAGGAACGGCACCCGCGTGCAGTTGTGGGACTGCAACGGCCACGCCAATCAGCAGTGGCTGTACGACCGGCGTAGCCATGCCGTCTACAGCCTCGCGAACGGGCGGTGCCTGGACGCCGACCTCAAGGCCGTCGGCAGCAACGGCGCCCGCGTCCACCTATGGGACTGCAACCGCTGGAGCAACCAGAAGTGGAGGCTGTGACCCGCGAGCCCCGCACCAGCATGTTCACCGGTCAGGGGGGTAGAGGCAGGCGCAACGACCGGACCGAGGAGAAGGCATGAAGAGAATCCTGAAACTCGTGGTGACCCGCTGGCTGGCCCGCACCCCGTTCGGGCTCGTCATCCTCGGCGTCGGGTGGTGGCTGATGCGCAAGCGCCGCGGCGCGAACGCCGGCAAGCCCGGCGAGCGGCCCGGCGATCGGCACGACGTGCTCCGTGAGCCCGGCCGCTCCTCCCGCAATCCGTACTCCTGGCAGGGGCCTTCGGCGCGCAACCGCCGCTAGGACGCCCGGTCGCCGGCCGGTCCCGCGGTCCTCACACCCGTTCCTGGCGAGGGAAGACCACTTCTCTCACCAGGAGCAGGACCGCTGCCGCCAGCGGGATGCCGAGCAGCGCGCCCACGATGCCGAGCAGCGCTCCGCCGAGCAGCGCGCCGATGATCGTGGCGATCGGCGGCACCGCCACCGACGACTTGAACACCGGCGGCGAGATCACGTAGTTCTCGATCTGCTGGTACACGATGAAGAAGATCACGCAGGCGATGCCGACCTGCACCGAGGTCAGGAAGCCGACGCCGGAGGCCACCACCGCCCCCGCCACCGCGCCGACCATGGGGATGAGGTCGGTGACGGCCACGAAGATGGCCAGCGCCAGGGCGTACGGCACCTTGAGCACCGACAGGAAGATGAAGGTCACCCCACCGGCGATCAGCGAGATGATCAGGTTGCCGGCGACGTAGCCGCCGATCTGCCTGAGGATCTCGTCGCCGAGCAGCCGCACCCGCGTGCGCCGGGAGCGCGGGACCAGCCGGTAGCCCGTCTCCTTGATCGATTGCAGCGAGCCGAGGAAGTACAGCGTCAGCACCAATATGGTGAGCCCGCTGAACAGCGCGCTGATCACGACGCTCGCCACGCCCAGCAGGCCGCCGAACATCTGGCTCGCCAGGTCGCCGCTGGTCACGTACTGCTGCACCTTCTCCAGCACCTGGTAGCGCTCGTCGACCGAGCGGATCAGCGGGTGGTTCTGCAGTTGCTGGACGTACTCCGGAAGATGCTGGATGAAGCCCGTGGTCTGCTCGGTGAGCGGAGGGACGACCGCCAGCCCGAAGACCACGAAGAACGCGATGACCCCGCCGAACACGATCGTGATCGCCAGGCGCCGGGACAGGTTGCGGCGCTGGAGGGCCTCGACGGCGGGGTTCAGTCCGATCGCCAGGAACAGCGAGATGATGATCAGGACCAGGGCGGACCCGGCCGAGGCGATGGCCTGCACGAGCAGCCAGGCGGTGAGCACGCCGAGGGCGCCGGTCAGGCCGAACAGGAACGGGTTGCTCCGCAGGGGACGCCCGGGCCGCCCGAAGGGCTGCTCGTAGTCCTTGGGATCGACTCTGGCGGCTTCCGCCATGCCCTGGCCCGCGGCGCCGGGGTCCGCCGCGGCGGGGGCGGGGCCGTCGGAGGGGCGGGGCGCCGGGGCCGGTACGGAGTCCTTCGACCGGCCGGAGTCGCTGGACGGGCCGGGGCCGCCGGACCGATCCGAGGCGCCGGCCGGATGGACGGCGTCGGACGCGTCGGACGCGCCGGAGGCGTCGGACGCGTCCGCGGGGAACGAAGGGAAGACGCTGGAGATGTCTGCGCGCTCGGAGCTGCCGGTGTCGGACACGCGGTCCTTGCTGCCCCCCGGGCGTCGCTTCAGTCCCGCTCCGTACCTGATAAATGCCGAAATTTCGCGATCTGTACGCCGATCGTGATCGTGACCGTTCGGGCACCCCCCGGGCGATCGGCATCGGCACCCAACGGGGACAACGGGGACAACGGGGACACGGTCAGCGCTCGCCGGTGCCCGCCGCCGGGCGGATCGTCGCCGCGCGCGGGCGCCCCGGACGCGGGAAACGCCCCCCGGGATCGACCCGGGGGGCGCCTCACGGCTCGGCTCAGAACGTCCTGCGCGAGGACTCGTCGGTCCTCATGCCGCCTTCCTCGGCGCCCCCGGTGTCCTCCACTCTGCCTCCGGACCACCTGCTGGCATCGGCCCCGGTGTCCTTCATGGTGTCGTTCCACTGGCGGGCGTTGTTGCGGTAGAGCACGATGCCCACCGCGCAGGCGGCGACGCCCGCCGCCAGTGCGAGCATCGACCAGCGGTTGCGCCGTTTGATCGACGGCGCGGGATCGACACGCTCGGCCGCGCGGACGAGGAACGCGCTGACCTTCGGCGCGATCTGCTCCTCGACCGAATGGGCCGCGCGGTCGAGCATGGGCGCGGCCCAGACGCGGGCGTCTTCGATGCGGTGAGCGGCCACCTCACGGGCGGTTTGCGCCACAGGACGTACTTGGTCGGCCGTCCTCATGGCCTGTGTCTTCATGCGATCCATCCGCGTGGCGGCCATGGGCATGACCAGGCTCACGCGGCGTCTTTTCAGTGTCAGGGACACGATAACCTCCCCTGTGCTTGGGGCCCCGCAGGCTCACCTTCCCGATCGAAAGCGGCTCAATCCTGACGTGGCATGGGAGGATGCGGGGTAGGCCATTGCGCCATAGTCAATGAAGCATCGCGATCTAACCGGTAACCGGACATATCGAAGGGGGCAGTCCTCGTGGCTGAGAATCTCATCGCAAAGCTGCGGACCACTCTGGGTGACGTCAAGCTCCGCCTCTTCCCCGACCACGCGCCCAAGACCGTGCGCAACTTCGTGGAACTGGCCGAAGGCACCCGCGAGTGGACCCACCCAGAGACCGGGCAGAAGACCAACGACAAGCTGTACGACGGCACGATCTTCCACCGGGTCATCCAGGGCTTCATGATCCAGGGCGGCGACCCGCTGGGCCAGGGCATCGGCGGCCCCGGCTACGACTTCGACGACGAGATCCACCCCGACCTGCAGTTCAACCGGCCTTATCTGCTCGCCATGGCCAACGCCGGCAAGCGCTTCGGCCGGGGGACGAACGGCTCGCAGTTCTTCATCACCGTCGTTCCCACCCCGCACCTCAACGGCGCCCACACCATCTTCGGCGAGGTGATCGAGGGGCAGGACGTCGTGGACGCCATCGTCAAGACGCCGACCCGGCAGGACCGCCCGCTCACCGACGTTGTCATCCAGGAGGTCGTGATCGAGCGCGTGCAGGCCTGAGCGAGGTGCCCTCGGCGGCCTCGGCCCATCGGGGCCGCCAGGGGCCACGCCCCCGCTGTGGCAGGTGAATGCGGCGATCCATGGCGCCGCGCGCCCGGCGGCGTGCATAGGGTGGCAGTCTGTGGATAGGCGCGCACAGGTGAAGGGGCCGCGAACAGGCGATGACCACTCAGCCAGATCACCCGAGTCCGTCCGACCGGCCTGAGGACCACCCTCAGCCCGGCCCCTCTGACGCGGTCCCCACCTGTTACCGGCACCCTGAGCGCGAGACCTATGTGCGGTGCCAGCGGTGCGACCGGCCCATCTGTCCCGACTGCATGCGCGTGGCCTCGGTCGGCCACCAGTGCGTCGAGTGCGTGCGCGAGGGCGGCAAGTCCGTCCGCCAGGCCGAGGCGCCCTTCGGCGGCAGGCCCGTGACCACGCCCATCGTGACGTGGGCCCTGCTCGCGATCAACGTGCTCGCCTACCTCGGCGAGGTGGTCGAGCCGAGCCAGGTCATCGGCCGGTTCGCGATGTCGGCCTACAACGTCGCCGGGGGCGAGTGGTGGCGGCTGGTCACCGGCGCCTTCCTGCACGCGCCCCCGCCGTCCTACTGGCACATCCTGTTCAACATGTGGGCCCTGTTCGTCATCGGCCCTCAACTCGAGCGCATGCTCGGCTCCTTGCGGTTCGCGAGCGTCTATCTGCTCGCGGCCCTGGGCGGGTCGGTCGCCGTCTATCTCTTCGGCTCGGTGGCCGTCGGCGCCTCGGGCGCGATCTACGGCCTGTTCGGCGCCATGTTCGTCGTGGCCCGGCGTCTCGGCTACGACGCCAGTGGAGTGATCTGGCTGATCGGGATCAACGTGGTGCTGACCTTCGTGATCCCGGGGATCAGCTGGCAGGGCCACCTCGGCGGCCTGGTCACAGGTGCGCTCGTGACGGCGCTGTTCGCCTACGCGCCCGCCGGCAACCGCAAGGCCGTCCAGTTGGGCACGGTGCTGGTGGTGCTCGCGGCCTGCGTCGCCCTGGTGGCGCTCATGACCCCCTTGGGAGCCTGAGCGGGTGCTTCCCGGGGTGGGACCCCGGGTTGCTTCCCCAGGTTGTGGATAAAACCTGTGGAAAACGTCACTCGCCGCAGGTGCCCGGTCTGACCGTCCGCCGCCGGCGAGTGCGCACGCCTTCTATCGCCAGCGGGTCGACAGCACCACGCCGAAGATGATCAGGACGAAGCCGACCGCCAGGTTCCAGTTGCCCAGGGCGGCGAGGCCCGGCGCGTCCGGCTTGATGTAGAAGACGGCGATCCACAGGATGCCGATGATCCACGTGGTGACCATCGTCGGTGCCAGCCAGCGGGGGCTCACCTTGACCTGCTGCGACTTCTGCGGCGGGGTGTAGACCGCCTTCTTGCGGGTGTTGGACTTGGGCACGGCAGCTCTCCTGGTGGGGCCCGCGCGGTGTCGCGGGCACTGGCAGCCAGCGTAATCGCTGGCCTACGAAGACCGCAGTAAGCCTAGTCGGCGTGGGCGTCGAACGGCGATTCACGCGCAAAATGTAGGTCAAGCGCCGATCGTCGTCGCGACGCCGCGGGAAGCCCTGCCTACGCTGGCCGCGCAGGCGTGGTCCGCACGCCTCCTCCGCTACTCCGGATATGTCGTGATTATGCCTTCTGGCGGTGGATATGAGGACCCTGCTGCGCTCCTGCGGTGAGCTCAGCGTCACGGCGGGCCTTGTGATGCTGCTGTTCTGCGCCTATCTGCTGTGGGGCACCGGCTCCTACACCGAGTGGTACCAGCACCTCCTCAAGCAGCAGCTCCGGCAGCCCGCCAAGCTCGCGGAGCTCGCGAAACTCGGAAAGATCCGCCTCGGCGACGCCGTCGCGCTGATCCGGATCCCCCGCCTCGGGCGCGACTACGAGTACGCCGTCCTGGAGGGCGTCGGCCCGGAGGACCTGCGCCGGGGGCCGGGACACTATCCCGGCACGGCCCGCCCGGGCAAGATCGGCAACTTCGTCCTGTCCGGCCACCGGACGACCTACGCCGCCCCGTTCAACCGCATCGACGAGCTGCGCCGTGGCGACGACATCGTCGTCGAGGCCCCCGAGGCCCGCTACACCTACCGCGTCTCCGGCAAGCAGGTCGTCACCCCCGATCAGGTGGACGTCATCGCCCCCGTGCCCAACCATCCCGGCGCGCGTCCCACCGAGGCGGTCATCACCCTCACGACCTGCCACCCCGAGTACTCCGCCCGGCAGCGGCTGGTCGTCTACGGCGTCCTGGCCGGCAGGCGCGAGCGGCGCACCTGACGGCCACGCACATGCCCGGCGCTCTTTGCGGCTCTCGAGGAAGCGAGGCGGCCACGATGTACGGATGGCTCTGGCGGATCATCCCGGGCGGCACCGGGGTGAAGCTGGCGACGATGCTGGTCCTGGCCGGTGCGGCCGGGGTCGTACTCTGGTATTTCGTGTTCCCTTCACTGGAGCCGCACGTGCCCCTCGACAGGGTGACCGTAGGCCGATGACCCGCGTGCTCGTGGTGGACAACCACGACAGTTTCGTCCACACGATCGTGCAGTACCTTCGCCGGCTGGGCGCCGAATGCGACGTCCGGCCCCGCGACCATGTGCGCGTCCAGGACGCCGAGGGCTTCGACGGCGTGGTCGTCAGCCCCGGGCCCGGCACGCCGGAGGCCGCCGGGGTGAGCGTCCCCCTGGTGACCTTCTGCGCCGAACGCGATCTTCCCCTCCTCGGCGTCTGCCTCGGCCACCAGGCCATCGCCGTCGCCTACGGCGGCGTCGTCGCCCGCGCGCCCGAGTTGATGCACGGCCGCACCAGCGAGATCTTCCATGACGGCAAGGGCGTGTTCGCCGGCCTCCCCTCACCGGTCACCATGACCCGCTACCACTCGCTGTCGGTCGTCCCGGACACCGTGCCGGACGTGCTCTCGGTCAGCGCCGTCACCGACACCGGGGTGATCATGGGCGTGCGGCACGTCACCGCCCGCGTCGAGGGGGTGCAGTTCCACCCCGAGTCCGTGCTCTCCGAGCACGGTCACGAACTTCTCCGAAATTGGCTGGCCCAAATCGTGTAACGCCGGACGGCTCTGTGACGACTATCGGATGAGGGTCTCCGCCGTCGCCCCCGAGCGGCGGAGACCCTCTTCTCATGCCCGGCCCCGGACCACGGGCCCCCGGACGCGGAAAAGCCCCTCCCCGAGCCGGGGAGGGGCTTTTCGCGTCGAGCGGACCAGGCGTCAGTTGCCGAAGTCGTCCGGCGGCGGCTCGCTGAACGGGTCGTCGGTCGTCGGCTCGTCGGTCGGCTGCTGGTTGGGGTCGGTCGGCTGGTCGGTGGGCTGGTCGGTCGGGAAGGTCTCCTCCGGCGGCCCGGAGGACACCACCAGCGTGATCGTCATGCCCGGGGTGAGCTTGGAGCCGGGACGCGGGCTCTGGCTGATGACGCTGCCCTGGGGGACGTCGGTGCTGGTCTGCTCGTTGACCCTCACCTTGAAGCCCGCGCCCTTCAGCGTGGCCGTGGCGTCCTTGACGGTCTGGCCGGTGACGTCGGGCACGTCGGTCTGCGTCTTGGGCACGTAGATCTTGACGATCGCCCCTTCGTCGACCTTCTCGCCCGCGGCCGGCTTGGTCTGGAAGACCTTCTCCTGCTCCTTGGCGGAGACGACGCTGACCACCTGCACGTTGAGCTTGCCGGCTTCGAGGGTCTGAGTGGCCTCCTCCACCGTGCTGCCGATCACGTCGGGCACCGCCACCTGCTTGACGCCCTTGGAGACCTTGAGCTGGACGGTGGCGCCCTTGGCGACCTGCTGGCCCGCGGCGGGCTCGGTGCCGATGACGGTGCCCTTGTCGACGTCGGAGTTGAACTCCTGGACGACCTCGACCTTCAGCCCCAGGCTCTCCAGTTTGGCCTTGGCGGCGTCCTCCGTCTGATTCTTCACCAGAGGGATCGAGACCTGGGTGGCGGCCTCCTGGCCGCCGTCGGAGCTCAGGAAGGCGTAGCCGATGCCGATGAAGGCGCCGATCACCAGAAGGGGGATGAGGATCCACGCGGCCGTCTTGAGCGCGGTGTTCCCCGAGGACGCGCGGTGGCGCTCGGAGCGGCCGCCGGTCTGCGTCGGGGCGTACTCGTAGGCGGGCACCGCGTTGCTGCGCTGGGTCGCCGGCCCGCCGGGCGTGTTCAGCGTGCGGGTCTGCTGGCCGGTGTAGTTGTTGCTCATCGCCATGGTGTGCGAGGCGTCGACCGGCATGCCGGACATGGCCCGCTGGATGTCGGCCCGCATCTCGGCGGCGCTCTGGTAGCGGTGCGCCGGGTCCTTGGCCATGGCCTTCAGCACGATCGCGTCGGCCCACTGGGGGATGTCGGGGTCGATGCGCGACGGCGGGATCGGGTCTTCGCGCACGTGCTGGTAGGCGATGGCCACCGGCGAGTCGCCGGTGAACGGCGGCTGGCCTGTGAGCAGTTCGTAGAACACGCAGCCCGTGGAGTAGATGTCGCTGCGGGCGTCCACGCGCTCGCCGCGAGCCTGCTCGGGGGAGAGGTACTGGGCGGTGCCGATGACCTGCGCCGTCTGCGTCATGGTCGCGGCGGAGTCGGCCATCGCGCGGGCGATGCCGAAGTCCATGACCTTGACGTCGCCGGCGAGCGTGATCATGACGTTGGCCGGCTTGATGTCACGGTGGACGATGCCGCCCCGGTGGCTGTAGTCGAGGGCGCGCAGAATGCCGTCGACCAGCTCGGCCGCCCGCTCGGGAAGCAGGCGCCGGTCGGCTCGCAGCAGGTCGCGCAGGGTGCGTCCGTCGACGAACTCCATGACGATGTAGGGCACGGGCGTGGACTCCGTCATGTCCTCGCCGGTGTCGTACACCGCGACGACGGAGGGGTGGTTCAGCGACGCCGCGGACTGTGCTTCGCGGCGGAAACGGGCCTGGAAGGTGTGATCTCTCGCCAGATCTGAACGGAGCGTCTTGATGGCGACAACTCGGTCCAGCCGGATGTCCCGGGCGCGATACACCTCGGCCATGCCGCCGCGCCCGACGACTCCGTCGAGCTCGTAGCGACCACCGAGTAGCCGAGGCTGAGTCATTTCCTGCACTGTCCCTTGCCGTTCATCTTGGGTACCGGCCCGCGGTGCGGCTGCCGGTGTCCATCATCGACCCCGCACCGCATTACGTCTCCCCGTTCGGGGGGATTGTGGTGCTTGCTGATGAGGTGGGGCTTGGCGTCTCACTCGGCGTGGGGGTCGGTGTGGGCGTCGGAGTAGGGGTCGGAGTAGCGGACGGGGTCGGTGTCGGCGTGCGTCGCCGGGTTGGCGTCGCCGACGTGATTACCGTAGCCGACCGTGACGTCAGCGGCTTGACAGACTTCACCGGTTTCGGTCGAACGGATGCCGCCGAAGTGCGCGCCGGGGCCGAGGACGGCACGGGGTCGCCGGTCACCGGGTTGGGCGGCGCGGCCGGCCCGCCGTCCAGGCGCAACTCGGGGATCGCGCCGGCCGCCAGCGCGCCGAGCCCGACC
The DNA here is from genome assembly GCF_042654065.1 of Sphaerisporangium dianthi. Taxonomy (NCBI): domain Bacteria; kingdom Bacillati; phylum Actinomycetota; class Actinomycetes; order Streptosporangiales; family Streptosporangiaceae; genus Sphaerisporangium; species Sphaerisporangium dianthi. Next base: position 315,491 of record NZ_JBHSFP010000004.1, read on the forward strand.
GCCGCCGCGCAACCCGCGGCGGCGACCAGTCCGATGGCGCCGCGACTGCGACGGCGCCCGCGCCGCGGAAGCGGCCGGGCCGTGCCGGGGCTCGCCGGAGGCCGTCCGATGCGGGTCGGCGTGGCGGGCGGGGCGTCCTGGGTGGTGGGTTCGTACCGGGCGGCGAAGCCGCCGGAGGGCCTGCCGGCCGTGCCGGCCGTCGCGCCGGTCACGGGGACGGGCGTCGCGCCACTCGCGTACAGGGCGCCGGACTCTTCGATCGCCCTGCGGACCGCGAAGCCGGACGGATCGGTGAGCATGCTGAGGTGCGAATCGGTGGCGCCCGCCAGGGAGTCGCGCAGCACCATCGCGCGGTCGGCCAGGTCGCGGGCGGTGCCCGGCCGGTGCTCGGGGGCCTTGGCCAGCATGGCGACGACCAGGTCGCGCACGGGGCTCGGCACCGTGGCGGGCAGCGGAGGCGTCTGCTCGTTCAGGTGGCGCAGGGCGATCGCGACCTGGTTGCCGCCCGTGAACGGCGGCTGCCCGGTCAGGCACTCGTACGCCACGACGCCGAGGGAGTACAGGTCGGTCGACGGGGTGAGCGTGCTGCCGGACGCCTGCTCGGGGCTCACGTACTGCGCGGTGCCGAGCACGGTGCCCGTCATGGTCATGCGCGAGCTCTCGAGGGCCCGCGCGATGCCGAAGTCGGTGACCTTGATGAGGCCGGCCTCGGTGACCAGCAGGTTGCCCGGCTTGATGTCGCGGTGGATGATGCCCGCCCGGTGGGCCGTGTGCAGGGCCCGCGCGGTCTGGCCGACGACGTCGAGGGTCACCTCGGGGCTGAGCGTGCCGTTGCGGGCGAGGATCGCCGACAGCGGCTCACCGGTCACGAGCTCCATCACCAGATAGGCCAGGTCGTCCTGCTCGCCGTAGTCGAAGACCTGGGCGATGCCGGGGTCGGCCAGGGCGGCGGTGATGCGCGCCTCGTTGCGGAAGCGCTCGCGGAACTCAGGATCGGCTGCCACGTGCTGGCGCAGCAACTTCACCGCGACGTCGCGGCCGAGCAGCCGGTCGGTGGCGCGCCAGACCTCGCCCATGCCGCCGGCGGCGATGCGCCCGGTCAGCCGGTAGCGGTCGTTCAGCACCCGGTCGGTGAAGGTCACTGGCCGAGCACCGCCTGCATCACGTCGTGCGCGATGGGCGCGGCCACCTGGCCGCCGGTGGCGTCGTTGCCGGCGCTGCCGGACTCGACGAACACCGCCACCGCGACCTTCGGGTCCTCGGCGGGGGCGAAGGAGATGAACCAGGCGTGGGACGCGGCCCCCTTGGCGGTCTCGGCCGTTCCCGTCTTGCCCGCCACCGTGATGCCGGGAAGCTGGGCCGCCGTGCCGGTGCCGTTCTGCACCACGCTGATCATCATCTGCCGCAGCTTGTCGGCGACGTCGGCGCTGATGGCCTCGTCCAGCTCCTGCGGGCGCGCCTTGTCGATCTCGTCGCCGCCCGGGCTGACGATCTTGTTGACGAGGTAGGGCTTCATGACCTTGCCCTCGTTGGCCACCGCCGCGGCCACCATGGCCATCTGCAGCGGCGTCATCTGGTTGCTGCGCTGGCCGATCGCGGTCTGCACCAGCGCGGCCTTGCCCTCGTCGGAGCCGATGTCGCTCCTGACGACGCTCAGCGGGATGCTCATCTCCTGGCCGATGCCGAACTTCGCGGCCTGCTCCTGGAGCTTGTCGTAGCCCATCTCCAGCGCCATGGTGCCGAACGCCGTGTTGCAGGAGATGGTCAGCGCGTCGAGGAGCGTGGCGCGGCCGCCGCACGACTCGCCGTGGTAGTTGCGCAGGCCGATGGTGGTGCCCGGCAGCGGCAGGATGTCGGGCGCGTCCACCGTGGTGTTGACGTCGCGCGACTCGTCCTCGCTGAGGTAGGCCGCCGAGGTGATCACCTTGAACGTCGAGCCGGGGGCGTAGGTCTTGCTCGTGGCGCGGTTGATCAGCGGCTCGTTGTCGTCGGCGTTGAGCTTGTTGTACGCCTTGGCGGCCTTGCCCTTGTCGGGCACGGCGATCGGGCCGGGGTCGAAGCTCGGCACCGACACCATGGTGAGCACCGCTCCGGTCTTCGGGTCGAGCGCCACGACGGCGCCGCGCTTGCCGCTCTTCCGCATGTCCTCGTAGGCGACCCTCTGTGCCTTGGGCACCAGGGTCAGATCGACTGCCGCGCCTTGGGCCGGCTTGCTGGTGACCAGGTCGACCGCGCGGCGGACGAACAGATCGGGGTGGGTGCCGTTGAGGTACTCGTTCTCGGCGTTCTCGATGCCGCGCTCGCTCTCGGGCGCGAAGAACCCGATGACCGGCGCGAAGACCGGGCCGTCGACGTACTTGCGCTGGAAGCGGAAGGTCTTGCCGTTGCCGGTGTCGACCGACTTGGCGAGCGTCTCGCCGCCCGCGGTGATCATGCCCCGCTCGCTCTCGTAGCGCGCGTAGAAGCTGCGGGCGTTGCGGTTGTCGTGGCGGAGCTGGTCGGCCTTGACGGCCTGCACGTAGTTGATGTTGATCATCAACAGGCCGAACATGAGGAGACAGGCCGCCGCGACCCGCTTGAGCGTGCCGTTCATCGCTGGAACACCTGCGTCAGCCCCTCGTCCTGGATCGCCTGCGGCGGCGGCCTGCGTGCCGCGTCCGACATGCGTACCAGCAGCGCGATAAGGATCCAGTTAGACAGCAGGGCGGAGCCGCCCTGCGACATGAACGGCGTGACCAGGCCGGTCAGCGGGATCAGGTTGGTCACGCCCCCGACGATGATGAAGACCTGCCAGGCGAGGATGAACGACAGGCCGCCCGCCAGCAGCTTGCTGAACGGGTCGCGCGCCGCGATGGAGGTGCGCAGGCCGCGCTCGACGATCAGCGCGTAGACCATGAGCAGCGCCATCAGGCCGGTGAGCCCGAGCTCCTCGCCGGTGGCGGTGAAGATGAAGTCCGAGAAGGACAGCGGGATGAGATAGGGATGGCCCTGCCCCAGCCCGGTGCCGAGGATGCCGCCGGACCCCAGGGCGAACAGGCTCTCCATCAGCTGACCGCTGCCGCCCGCGCGGTAGAACAGCTCGGGGTCGCCCGGGTTGAGCCAGACCTCGAAACGGTTGCCGACGTGGCTGAACAACTGGCCGGCGACGAACGCGCCGCCGACGAACAGCAGCACGCCGATCAGGACCCACGAGGTGCGCTGCGTGGCGATGTAGAGCATCGCGATGAACGCGCCGAACAGCAGCAGCGAGGTGCCGAGGTCCTTCTCGAGGACCAGGACGCCGACGCTGACGATCCAGGTGATGAGCACGGGCCCGAGGTCGCGGGCCCGGGGCAGATCGATGAAGAGCAGGCGGCGCCCGGCGAGCGCGAGGACGTCGCGCTTGGCGACCAGGTAGCCCGCGAAGAACACGACCAGCGCCAGCTTGGCGAACTCGCCCGGCTGGATGGAGAAGCCCCCGACCACGACCCAGATGCGGGCGCCCTGGATCTCTTTGCCCACGAACGGCGCCATGGGCAGGATCAGCAGCCCGAGCCCGACGAAACCCGCCGTGTACGTCATGCGCTGCAGCGCGCGGTGATCGCGCAGCACGATCAGCGTGACGGAGAACATGACGACGCCGAGGGCGGTCCAGAACAGCTGGGTGTTCGGCGAGGCGAGCTTCGTGGCCAGCTCAAGGCGATAGATCATCACCAGGCCGATGCCGTTGACCAGCGTCACCAGGGGAAGAATGAGGGGATCGGCCCAGGGGGCGAACTTCGCCAGCACGAAGTAGGCGGCCAGCATCAGGCCACCGAGGCCGAGGCCGTAGCCCAGCATGCCGGCGGGGATCTTGCCGCCCTCGCCCAGACCGACATTGGCATAGGCGACCATGACGATCGCGACCGCGAAGGCGAGCATGACAAGCTGCGCCCCGCGCCGTTTTGCGGTCATGGGGACGGCCGCGACGTCTACGGCACTCACTTACGAGGACTCCGTGGGGCTCGGGGTAGCAGTCGGCTGCGTGGTCTTCTGGTCGCCGCCGGACTTGGCCTTGAGGTCGTTGATCTTCGTCTGTCCTGCCTGGAGGTCGGCCACGGGGATGCCCCGCCGAACCTGCTCGCGCTCCGGCTCGGGGATCGACGACACGGAAAGGCCGGTGCTCTGGGCGACGGAGTTCAGTTGGATCGGTCCGATGGTGGAGTCGACTCCGCGGAACAAGACTAGCTCGTCGCCTTTGGCGCCGACGTAGTACTGATCCTGCGTCCACCGCCATCCGAAATAACCACCACCCCCCACGACCACCACGAGAAGCCCGATCACGACCGCGGCCATCGGCCACACGCGCCGTCTCCTGACACGCCGCGGGGCGGCCATGGCGTTCGCCGCCGGGCCGCCCGCGGGTTCGTCGGAAAGGTCGTCGTCCACGATCACAGGCTGAGGAGCGGTGATCGTGGACGCGCGCCCCGCCGGCGTGTCGGGAGGCTGGGAACGCAGCCGGTTGGACCCGGCGGCGCCCACGACCGCGGCGTCACCCGCCACGACCTGGCCTTCCTCGATCTCGACGACGTCGGCGACGATGCATGTGATGTTGTCGGGGCCACCGCCCCGGTTGGCGAGGTCGATGAGCTGCCGTACGACGGACTCGGGCTCGTCGACCGTGGTGAGGGTGTGATGCAGGGTCTCGGCGCTGACGACGCTGGACAGGCCGTCCGAGCACAGCAGGTAGCGGTCGTTGATCTGCGCTTCGCGAAGCGACAGATCGGGATCCACCTCGCCGCTGCCGTCGAGGGCGCGCAGCAAGATCGAGCGCTGAGGATGACTGGCGGCTTCCTCCTGTGTGATCCTTCCGTCGTCCACCAGCGACTGCACCAGGGTGTGATCGTGCGTGATCTGGTACAGCTCGCCGTTGCGGAGCAGGTAGGCACGGGAGTCGCCGACGTGGACGAGGGCGACGCGGGTGCCCGACCACAGCATGGCCGTGAGGGTGGTGCCCATGCCCTTGAGGCTGGGATCACGGCCGACCATCTCGTGCAGTTTGCGATTGGCATCGCGCACCGCGGCCTCGATGGCGCTGAGCAGGTCACCCCCGGAGGCGTCCCGGTCAAGGGACGACATGGCGGTGATGGCGACCGAACTGGCCACCTCACCGTGAGCGTGCCCGCCCATACCGTCTGCGACGGCGAGCAGGCGCGGGCTCGCGTACGCCGAGTCCTCGTTTCCTTCGCGGAGGAGGCCGACGTCCGAGCGGGCGGCGTAGCGGAGTGCGATTGTCATTTGCGCAATTCGATGACGGTTTTACCGATGCGGATCGGCTGGCCGAGGTGCACCGGAGTCGGGCGGGTCACTTTGGAGCGGTCGAGATACGTGCCGTTGGTCGAGCCGAGGTCTTCCACGATCCACTGACCGTCCTGGGGGAACAGCCGGGCGTGCCGGCTGGAAGCGTAATCGTCGCTGAGCACCAGCGTGGCGTCATTCGCCCGACCGATAGTGATTGGCGTCTCCGTGAGGTTGATGATGGTTCCTTGCAGGGGACCACCCGTAACGACCAGTTGTTTCGGCTCCCCCTTCTTGGGCTTGGCTGGTTGGCGTGCGGGTTTGCCGGGTTTGCGGGCGACCGCCGGAGCGGTCGAGCGTGATCCGAACAAGTCTGTCCGGATCACTCCCACCGCGGCAATCACAAAGAACCACAGCACCGCGAGGAACGCGAGCCGGATCAGCAGCAGAGTGAGCTCGGACATGGACCGTCTGTCTACCCTTAATCGCGCCGGAACACCAGAGTTGTGCGCCCCAAGGTCACGCGGGTGCCGTCCTGGAGCTCGATCCGGCGTACTGGCTGGCCGTTGACGAATGTGCCGTTCGTTGAACCGAGATCGACGAGGGCGACTGTGGGCCCCTCGACTCTGAGCTCGGCGTGGTGCCTGGAGACGCCTGGATCCACCAGCCGCAGATCGCAGTCGGTGCCCCTCCCGAGAAGCGTCACAGGGGTCGTCAGCTCGAACGATCGCTGGCCCTGCGGGTCGTCCTGAGTGGACACCAGCAGGCGCGGACGCCCGGCGAACGCGCTCGGCTTGCTCGCGGGGAGGTCGCTGACGGGCTGCCGGATCTCGTCCTGCTCGACCGTCGCCCCCCGGATCACCCCCGAGCGGATGCGGAACAAACCCACCGCCAGATCGTCGGCGGTCTCGAAGCGCACCCGGACAGGTCCCACAAAGGAGTACCCCTGCTCCTTGGCGTACTCCCTGGCGAGGTTGGCGAGCTCGTGGCCGATGCTGTCGGCGTACACCTCCAGCCGCTCGCTGTCGGTCGTGGACAGCTCCACCACGAAGTCGTTCGGCACAAGCGTGCGGCCCTGAGCCACGATCGCGGCCCGTTCGTCCATCTCTCGCTGGACCGCGCTGGCGACCTCGACCGGCTGAAGGTCAGATTTGAACGCCCGCGCAAAGGCCCCCTCAACCAAGCCTTCGAGCCTGCGCTCGAAGCGCTGAAGGACTCCCACCGGGTACCTCCCTTCCTCCATCGTCTAGGAGGATCGTATCCGGGTTCGGTGGCATGCACGGATCCGTGCTAGCCTTTCACCGCACTCAACAAGGGCGAGTGGCGGAATGGCAGACGCGCACGGTTCAGGTCCGTGTGTCCGAAAGGATGTGAGGGTTCAAATCCCTCCTCGCCCACTCGGACCCCGCACGGTCGAGGCTCAGGCCTCTTCCCCGGGGTCCTTGTGTTTTCCCAGGGGGACACCCCCTGGAACCCCCGGACCCCGCATGGTCGAGGCTCAGACCTCTTCCCCCGGGGTTCTCGTGTTCTCCAGAGGGACACCCCCCGGAATTCCGAGACCCCGCTGGGCGAAGCTCGGGCGTCCGCCCCGGGGACCTCGTGTCGGTCCGGGGTTCTAAGGCGATCGGTGTCATGCGTCGGCCTCCGGGGTTGGCGTGTCCAAGGAGTCGGCCCCTGGAACCCCCGAAGGTTCGAGGTCTCGCGGCGCCTGATGGGCTTTGCCCAGCAGAAGGCACAAGACACCCCTGTGATGAAGGGGCTTCGATCAAGGTAGTCCGCGGCGCCCGGCGAGAGAAGCCCCGCCGGGCGCTCGCCGGCATATTTCTTGACGTGCGCTGTGGCCGACCCACCCCGGATGTCTAGCCGTCCCGGCTTTCAGATCGCTTTCGGCGTGCTTGCACGCGCGTTCAGCAGTTCTCCGACGAGGTCGCCGAGGCTGACCAGGCCGACGACGCGCCCGTCCCCGCTCGTGACGAGGCCCAGATGGGCGTGAGCGTCCTGGAGACGCTCCACGGCCTCCGGAATGGTGGTGGACGCCTTGAGGCGCGGCGCGGGGCTCATGAGCTTCTCTGGAGGCGTCCCTGGGTGCAGGACGGCGTCCCGGACGTGCAGCACGCCCAGCACGTTCGCCGGGGAGCCGCCGTTGACCAGGAGCCTCAGGTGGCCGGTCGCCGCCGCGACGCGCCGCACGACGCTCTCGGACGCGCCGGAGGGCACGGCCGTGGCCTGCTCGATGGGCACCATCAGCCGCTCCACGGGCTGTGACTGGACGCGGAGCGCGCTGGTCAGCAGGTCGTGCTCGTCCCGGTCCAGCAGCCCCATGCGGGCCGACTCGCCGACCAGCATGGCGAGCTGGGGCGGCGTCCGCGTGGTGGCGAGCTCGTCGCGCGGCCGGACGCCGAAGGCGCGCAGCAGGCCGTTGGAGAGCCCGTTGAGCGCCGCGAGCACCGGCCTGGCGATCCACGTGAATCCGCGGAACGGCAGGGCCAGGCGCATCGCCGCCCGCTCGGGGTGGGTCAGCGCCCAGGACTTGGGCGCCATCTCTCCCACCACCATGTGCAAGAACGTGATGACCGCCAGGGCGATGACGTAGGCGACGCCCACACGCACGGACTCGGGAAGCCCGACGAGCCCGAAGACCGGTTCGAGCAGGTGCTCGATCGCCGGTTCTGTGACCATGGCCAGGCCGAGCGAGCACAGCGTGATGCCGAACTGCGCGCCGGCCAGCATGAGCGAGAGCTCTCGCCCGTTGCGGAGGGCGGCGCGGCCGGCCGCCCTGGTCAGGCGGCCCCCGCCGGAGGCGGCCTCCTCAAGGCGGTGCCGGCTGCCCGACACCACGGCGAACTCGGCCGCGACGAACAGGCCGTTGCCGACGAGCAGCACGACGCCGAGCAGCAGGGCGGTGGCGGTGTTCATCGGACCTCACCGCTCATGACCGCCGCGTCGGAGACCCGGGGCGCGAGCCGCACCCGGTCGGGGATCCTGCGCTGGACGTCCAGCACGGTTACCAGGACCTCCCTGCCGGCGGGCTCGCTGACCTCCAGCAGGTCCGGCTCGGCGACGAGGGGCAGGTTCACCTCGTCCCCCGGCTCGGCGAGGCGGCCGAGGCGGGCCATGATCAGACCCGCCACGGTCTCGTAGTCGTCGCTCTCGGGAAGCCGCAGCCCGGTCGCGCGTTCCACCTCGTCCAGGCGCAGGGTGCCGCGCACGTCCCAGGTGCCGTCCTCCAGGGCGACCGCCTCGGCCGGGTCGGGGTCGTTCTCGTCCACCAGCTCGCCGACGAGCTCTTCGGCCAGGTCCTCCATCGTGACGACGCCGGCCAGGCCGCCGTACTCGTCGATGACGCACGCCAGCTCGCGGCCGGACACGCGCATCCGTTCGCGCAGAGCGGGGAGCGGGAGCGTGGTCGGCACGAGCAGGGGCGCGACGCTGATGCGTTCGATGGGCACGTCGTCGGAGGGGGCCCTGAGCCACTCTCGGAGGCCGGTCACGCCGAAGACGTCGCCGCCCTCACCGAGCACGGGGTAGCGGGAGTGCCCGGAGGACCTCAGGGCGGCGAGCAGGTCGGACGCGGGCCGTCCGGCGCGTAGCGAGACCACGCGCGGACGGGGCACCATGACGTCCTCGGCGGTGCGGTCGCCGAACTCCAGCGCGCGCTCCAGCAGGTCCGACAGGCGCCCGGAGAGGTCGCCCGCGGCCTCCGACTCGGCGATGATGCGCGACAGCTCCTCGGGGGTGGCGCCGTGCTCCACCTCCTCCACGGGCTCGACGCCGAACAGGCGGAGCAACCGCGCGGCCGAGGTGTCGAAGAAGCGGATGACCGGTCCCGCGACGGCCATGTAGACGAGGGTGGGCCCGGCCAGCCACTTGGCGGCCGGCTCGGGACGGGCGATGCCGAAGTTCTTGGGCACCAGCTCGCCGAGCACCATCTGGACGATCGTGGCGGCGACCAGTCCGAGGGTGACCGCGACGCCGGGGATCGCGGCCTGCGGGACGCCGGCGGCCGCGAGGCCGGGGGTGATCAGCGGGGTGAGCGCGGGTTCGGTGATGAAGCCCACGAGCAGCGTGGTCACGGTGATGCCGAGCTGGGCGCCCGACAACATGAACGAGAGCCTGCCGGTGACCTTCAGGGCCCGCTCGGCGGCGGCGTCGCCCGAGGCGGCCTGCTGCCGGAGCGTCGCCCGGTCGGAGGCGACGAACGCGAACTCCTGTGCGACGAAGAAACCCGTCGCCAGGGTGAGAACAAGAACGGCCAGACCGAGAACCATGGTCACAGCTGGGCCGTCCCGGATTTGACGAGGCCCGTGCCGTGGCACGGGCAGGTACTCCACGGGTCCGGAGCGGACACGACTGTCCTTTCGCTAGAGGTCGTCGATAACGGTAACGGTGGGGGGTCGGGCAATGTTTCCCGCGACTCAACATTGGTGACTTACTGTGACTCTGCGTACTTTTACCGGAGAAAACCTTGGTGAGAGAGCTTCCGGTGGCTCTCCGACCGCGTAACTTCGAGGCAGGACGACTCTCGGCACAGGACGGGGACGGAAAGTGGGAGATTGGCCGGGAAACGGCGGGTCGGGGGGATCCGACGAGACCCGCGAGGGTCCGACTCGGGCCATCCGGCGCCCCGCCGGCGCAGGTGCCGAGGGCGGGTACGGCGCGCAGGGCGGTGCCGAGGGCGGCTATTCCGCGGGTCAGCCCGCGCACCGCTTCCCGCCGGGCACGCGGGCTCCCGAGGGTGAGCGCGGACGCGGCGGCGACGCCCCCGCCGGCGGGGGGCGCGGCGAGGCCGACGACGACGCCACGGTTCTGCAGGCCTACGGCGCGGCAGGCCAGGCTCCGCCGGCCGCGCCCTCGGGCGACGGCGCACGGGGCAAGGGCCGTGTGTACGGCAAGCCCCGGCCGGGGCAGTCGCCGGTGCGGCCGCTGCCGGGGACACAGCCGGCCGGCGGGCAACCGCCCGGAGGGCGACCGCCCGGCGGCGAGCGGCCCCGCCGGCCACGGCGCACCGGCCGCCTGATCGTCCGCATCCTGGCGGGGCTGCTCGTCCTGCTGATCGTGCTGGGCGTCGGCGGCTTCTTCTGGATCAACTCCCGGATCAACGTCGTCGATTCGCTCACCGAATACGACGGGCGCCCGGCGGCCACCCCTGGCGAAGACTGGCTGCTGGTCGGCTCCGACAGCCGGGCCGGGTTGTCGGCCGCCCAGCGCAGGAAGCTCGCCACCGGACGGGCCGCAGGCAAGCGCACCGACACGATGATGCTCCTGCACGTGCCGAGCGGCAGCGGCCGGCCGACCCTGGTCAGCCTCCCCCGCGACTCCTACGTGCCGATCGACGGGCACGGCAGCGACAAGCTGAACGCCGCCTACGCCTTCGGCGGGCCGAAGCTGCTGGCCAAGACCGTCGAGAAGGTCACGGGCATCCGCCTCGACCACTACATGGAGATCGGGTTCGGCGGCTTCGTCGGCATCGTCGACGCGATCGGCGGGGTGAACATCTGCGTCAAGCAGAACATCAAGGACCCGAAGGCCGGCATCAACCTCAAGAAGGGCTGCCAGGACATGGAGGGCGGCACCGCCCTGGGGTTCGTCCGCACCCGCGCGACCGGCGCGATTCCCGACTTCGAACGCACCCAGCGCCAGCGGCAGTTCTTCTCGGCCGTGGTCAAGAAGGCCGCGAGCCCCGGCGTCCTGATCAACCCCTTCCGCTCGCTGCCGCTGGCGACGGCCGCCACCGACTCGGTCGCCGTCGACGGCGACACGGGGGCCTTCGACCTGCTGTCGCTCGGGCTGGCGATGAGCGGCGACCCGATCGCCACCGCCGTCCCCATCGGATCGCTGCCGACGATCAACGGCGCCTCGGTCGTCAAGTGGGACACCGAGCGCGCGCTGCGGCTGTTCAACTCCCTGGCCGAGGACAAGCCGGTGCCCAAGGACGTGCTCACCAAATAGGCGGCGGAGACGGGCGCGCCGGGTGCCGAGGAAGGCGCTCGCCGGGCGCCGAGGACGCGCTCGCGGGCGCCCGGGCCGCGCTCGCCGGGTGAGGTGACCAGGGGCGGGGCGTGCCGCGCGCCCGGAGCCGCCCGGCGCGCGGGCGGCTCCGGGCGGAGCAGGGTTGGGCGGGCGCTGAGCGGTTAGTGTGATGGCATGCCCGAGCTTCCCGAGGTGGAGTCGCTCGCCGAGTTCCTGCGCGAACGCGCCGTCGGCCAGGTGGTCGCCGGTGTGGACGTGGTGGCCTTCCAGGCGCTGAAGACCGTGCTGCCGGCGGTCACCTCCCTCGGCGGCCTGACGGTGACGGGCGTGGCCCGCCACGGCAAGTTCCTCGACCTCGACTGCGACGGGCTCCACTTCGTCACCCACCTGGCGCGTGGCGGCTGGCTGCGCTGGCGGGAAGACCTCTCCGGCGCCAAGCCGGTCCGGCCCGGCAAGGGCCCGCTGGCCGTCCGGGTGCGGTTCGCCCCCGCCGACGACGGCCGTGCGCCCGGTTTCGAGCTCACCGAGGCCGGCACACAGAAGCGCCTGGCCGTCTACGTCGTCGCCGACCCCGCCGAGGTGCCCGGCATCGCGGGTCTGGGGCCCGACCCGCTGTCGCCCGGTTTCACGCCCGAGGTGCTCAAGGGCATCGTCGGCGGCAGCCGCACGCAGATCAAGGGGCTGCTGCGCGACCAGAAGGTGATCGCGGGCATCGGCAACGCCTACTCCGACGAGGTGCTCCACGCCGCGAAGATGTCACCCTTCAAGATCGCCGGCTCGCTGAGCGACACGGCGGTCGCCGACCTGTACGAGGCGATCGTCACCACCCTTCGCGAGGCCGTCGAGCGCTCCCGCGGCCTGGCGGCCAAAGATCTGAAGACCGAGAAGAAGTCCGGCCTGCGCGTGCACGGACGCACCGGGCAGTCGTGCGACGTCTGCGGCGACACGATCCGCGAGGTCTCCTTCGCCGACTCTTCGCTGCAGTACTGCCCGACGTGCCAGACCGGCGGCAAGCCGCTGGCCGATCGCCGGCTGTCCCGGCTTCTCAAGTAGGGCTCCGCCCGCCCGAGCGGGAGCACCAGGTCGTCTGCGTCGCGGGGTGGAACGGGATGGTTTGCGGGTCTTCGCCGGGCCGCGGATGGAAAACGTCGCAGCGTCATGACGTGACAACCGTCTGTTAGCGGGCGGAAGGCTCGCGAAGCGGGGACAATGGTCGGCATGACCGTCCCAGAGATCGAGGCCGGGGCCGTGCCCGACGACGTCTACCTGCTCGACGTGCGCGAGCCCGACGAGTGGCAGGCGGGCCACGCCCCGGCGGCCGTCCACATACCGCTCGGCACGCTGCAGCAGCGGGTCGACGAGATCCCCGCAGAAGTTCCCGTGTACGTCGTCTGCCGAATCGGCGGCAGGTCCGCCCAGGCCGCCGCCTGGCTGAACCACGTGGGCCGCGAGGCCGTCAACGTCGGCGGCGGCATGCTCTCGTGGGCCGCGGCCGGCCGCCCGATGGTCGCCGAGAACGGGGGGCAGCCGTACGTCGCCTAAGGTCGGAATGTAATAATTCGCCAAAATCCATACCGCGGGAGCTCGGGCGCTACCGGGCTGAGAGGGCGGTTCCCAGCGAGAGCTGGGCGCGCCGCCGACCGCCGGAACCTGTCCGGGTAATGCCGGCGTAGGGAGCGTGCGATGACGTCCGCCGTCGATGAAGCCCCTCTGACCCTCGACGAGGCCCCTCCGAAGACCCTCGGAGCCCTCGACCAGGGCGCGTTCTGGGCCAACCTGGGGGTGAGCCTTCTCGGCTTCTCCGGAGCCCTGTACCTCCTCGACCCCCTGGGCGACGCGCCGCTGAGCCTGACCGCGGCCGTGCTGGCCGCCGTGGTCGGCAGCCTGATCGGCACCGTCATGGTGGGCCTCGCGGCCGTGCCCGGCGCCCGCACCGGCGCGCCGGCGATGGTGCTGCTGCGCGGGCTGTTCGGTGCGCGCCTGTCCTACGTCCCCACGGTGCTGAACATCGTCCAGATGCTCGGCTGGGGGGCGTTCGAGCTGTGGGTGATCGCCACCGGCGCGCGCGCCGTCTTCGGCGACGCCGTGCCGTACCAGGTGTGGGTGCTGCTGGCCGGCGCGCTGACGATCGGCCTGACCATCCGCCCGCTCGGGGCGATCCGGCTGCTGCGCCGGTTCGTGACGGCCGGCGTCGTCGTCGCGATGGTCTGGCTCGCCGTCGCGCTGCTGCGCGAGGCGCCGCACCTGGGCGGCGGCAGCTGGCACGCGTTCGCCCCCGCGGTGGACTACGTGATCGCGCTGTCGGTCTCGTGGGTGCCCGTGGCGGCGGACTACGCGCGGCATTCCCGGTCGAGCCGGGCGGCGTTCACCGGCGTCGTCACCGGCTACACCGTCGCCCAGGTCGCCTGCCTGGTGCTCGGCGTCGTCGCGCTGGCCCTGGTGGGCAACGACGACACCAAGGTGTGGAGCGCCTTCGTCGCGGTGCCGCTCGGCGCGCTGTTCTTCGGCATCCTGGTGCTGCGGGAGGCCGACCAGTCGTTCGCCAACGTGTACTCCACGGCCATGTCCCTGCAGAACCTGCTGCCCCGCGTGGACCGGCGCGTCTTCTCGGTGGGCGTCGGCGTGCTGACCACCGTCGTCGCGCTGTTCGCCGACGTGAACTCCTACGGGGCGTTCCTGCTGGTGATCGGGGCGGTGTTCGTCCCGATGTTCGCCGTGCTCGCCGTGGACTACTTCGTGCTTGGCGGGGCCGCGGCGTGGAACACCTCGCAGGACGCCCCCTCGCGCTGGGCGATGCTCGTGCCGTGGGTGCTGGGCTTCGTGGCGTACTGGCTGGTCACGGTCACGCCCACGGTGCCGTGGTGGGACGGGCGCTGGGCGGCGGCGCGCGAGCTGATCGGGTTCGAGCGGCAGCCGTGGATGAACGCCGCGCTGGCCGCGTTCGTCGTCTCGGCGCTGGTGACGCTGCTGGTGGGCCTGCCGCGGCGCCGTGCCCGCGACCGCGCCGTGCCCGCCGACGCCCCGATGGCCTAGCTCCGAGCGGGAGTGCCCGGCACATTGACGCTCAGCCGCGCGACTGGTACCCGATGGTGATGTGGCCTGTGTCGGCGATTGTCCGCCCGCCTTCGAGGTGCTCGGCTCGTTGCGGGTGTGGGTCGACGGCCGGGAACGTTCGGCGTCCCGGCCGGCGGTGCGCAGGCTGCTGGGCGCGCTGCTGCTGACACCGGGCCGCCTGGTGGATCGGGCGCGATTGATCGAGTTCGCCTGGGGGGCGTCCGGCTGCGAGCCGGCGGCGCTGCACAGCGCGGTGTACCGGTTGCGGGAGTGGCTGAGGCCGAGCGGCATCGGGGTGGTGCGTGAAGGCGACGGCTACCGCATCGAGGTGCTGCCTGAGCAGGTTGACGCGTCCCGTTTCCGTGTCGCCGTCGCCGGGGCGCGGGAGGAGCCGGATCCCGGTCGCAGGACGGATCTGCTGTTGGCGGCGCTGGATCTGTGGCGCGGGCCGGTGCTGGCCGGGGACCTGGAGTGGCCCCACGCGCTGCCCGCGGTCGCGGAACTGCAGCAGGCCAGGATCCATGGTGCGCGGGATCTGGCGGCGGCCGCCGTCCGCTGCGGGCGCGCCGCCGACGCCGTCGACCCGCTGAAGCGCCTGGCCGAGGCGCTGCCGCATGACGAGACCGTCCACACCCAGCTGATCATCCTGCTCGGGCACGCTGACCGCCGTGCCGAAGGGCTGCGCCGTTACGAGCGGTTTCGGCGCACCCTGGCCGACGACCTCGGTGTGGACCCTGGTCCGGGACTTCGTCGTGCGCACGTGGCCCTGCTCGGCGACGATCTGCCGATGCCCGGCCCGTCACCCTCGCCCGTCTGCCTGCTCCCGTACGACCTGCCCGACTTCACCGGCCGCGAGGTGGAGCTGGAGCGCATCACCTCGACGCTGTCGGCCGATGACGACCGCGCGTCCATGGTGGCGATCTGCGGCATGCCGGGGGTCGGCAAGACCGCGCTGGCCGTCCGGGCTGGGCACCGGCTCCGCGGCCGGTTCCCGGACGGACAGCTGTTCGCAGACTTGAACGGGCCAGAGGGCCGTCCCGCCGACGTGGCGCAGGTGCTGGGACGCTGGTTGCGGGTGCTGGGCGCGCAGCCACATGCCATCCCTGACGGCCTGCAGGAGCGGGCCGAGCTGCTGCGCGCGCGGCTGGCCGGCCGCCGGGTGCTGATGGTGCTGGACAACGTCGCCGATGCCGGGCGGATCCAGCCGCTGCTGCCCACCGGACCCGCTTGTGCCGCCATCCTGACCAGCCGGTTCGACCTGGCGGGGCTGTACGGCATGACGCGCGTCCGGTTGCCCGTCCTGCCGCCCTCGGAAGCCGTCGGGCTGCTGGGGCGTCTGATCGGCGGCGCCCGGATGGAGGCCGAGCCCGAACCGGCGCGGCGGCTCGTCGAAGCCTGCGGGCGCCTGCCGCTGGCGTTGCGCATCGCCGGGGCGCGGCTGGCGGCACGCCCGCACTGGACGGTGGCACGCTTGGCCGACCAGCTCGACCGGGCCCATCGCCCGCTCGACCACCTGGTCCTGGGAGCGATGGAGGTACGCGCCGTCCTGGACGCGGGCTACCGTGCGCTCGGTGCGCCCGAGCGCCGCCTGTTTCGGCTGCTGGGCCTGCTGGACGCGACCGATTTCGCCGCCTGGGTCGCCGCCGCGGTCCTGGACGTTCCGCTCACCGAGGCCGAGGAATCACTGGAACGCCTGGCGGACGCGCAGTTGCTGGAAGCGGTGCGGTCCCAGCCGGGCGGGCAGATCCGCTACCGCCCGCACGATCTGGTACGCGCGTTCTCCCGGGAACGCGCCGAGGCCGAGGAGACGCCGGCGAGCCGAGACGCCGCCCTGCTGCGCGCCCTGGGCGGCTGGCTGGCGCTGACCGAGGACGCCAACGCCGCCCTGTGGGGTGGCGACTACCTCTCGCTGCACGGACGAGCCGCCCGGTGGCGGGTGAGGGAGGGCGTCGAGCACCTGGAGGCCGACCCGCTGAGCTGGTACGACAGCGAGCGGGCCAACATCGTGGCCGCGGTCGGGCAGGCCGCCCGTACCGGAGCCGTCGAGCTGTGCTGGGATCTGGCCGGTTCGGCGCTGCCCTTGTTCGAGGCCCGCTCACATCACGATGAGTGGCGGCAGACGCACGCCGTCGCGTCGGCGGCGGCGCTGCGAGCGGGTGACGACCGGGGCGCGGCCCTGATGAGCGCGAATGAAGGGCTGCTGGAGAACTACCGGGGCGACTGGGAGCGTGCCCGCGCGAAGCTGGACACGGCCATGAAGCTGTTCGAGCGGACCGGCAACCGAGGCGGCCTGGCCCTGGCGAACGTCACCGACGCCCGGATCGCTCAGATGCAGGGCCGTTTCGACGGCGTCCTGGCCCGGTACGAGCAGGCCCTGGCCGTCATGCGGGAGGCGGAGGACCGGGGCGGCCAGTTTCTCGTGCTGGGCAACATCGGCGAGCTCCACCTCGACCAGGGCCGCCCGGATCTGGCCCTGCTCGCCATGGAGCAGGCCTTCGACCTGGCCCATACCGCCCCCGCGTTCGGCCCGCACCAACGCGCCAGGGCCCTGTACTTCGTCGGGGAGGCCCGGCTGGCGGTGGGTGACCTCGACCGCGCCGAGGACGTTCTGACCAAGGCACGCCGGCACGCCGAACAGGCGCGCACTCCCCACCTGCTGGTGTCCGCGCTGCACGGCCTCGGGCTGATCCGCCTGCTGCACGACCGCCCGCGAGAGGCCGAGCCGCTGCTCAGCCGCGCCCTCGCCTTGTCCGTGGACATCGGCGAGGAGGTGCCCCAGGTGCGCGTTCTGCTGACCCTGGGCAGGCTCCACCGCCGTCGCGGCGACGTCGACCAGGCCCTCGCCTGCCTGACCGAGGCCCTGTCACTGTGCCGGGACCTGCGGGCGCCCGTATGGCAGGCGCGCTCGCTGCGCGCTCTCGCCGCCCTTCACCAGGACATGGGCGATGTCGAGGCCGCGATGGCCGAACGGCTCCAGGCCGAAACCCTGCTCCAGCAGAGCGGCCACTCCGCCCCCAGGTGAGAGTCCGGTCAGTTCCCGGTCAGTTCCCGGTCAGATCCCGGTGAGACCGGCTTGCCAGCATCGTGGTCATTCAGCGCCACCGCTGGAAAATGATCATGTGGAACTTCTGTGCGCCAGGCGCACACGGCACCGTCATCGCGATCCGTCCGGAAAGGCCTGCTCTCACCGTGATCACACTGAAGAGGACCGCCGCCCTCTGCATCTCACTCGTGGTGCACGGACTGACCCTTACGATGATCACGATGGGCGTGCTGATCATCTACAGCGCTCCCGGTTTCCTGCCCGCCTGGCTGCTCGGCGGCCTGTTCGTCGCGCTTGGGATCCTGCTGTTCCCCCGGCCGCGCCGCCTCCCCGCCGACGCCGAGGTGCTGAGCCCCTCGTCGGCCCCGGAGACGTATGGGGTGGCGCGCCGCGTCGCCGACGTGGTGGGCGCCCGGCCGCCGTCGGCGGTGGCGGTCAGGGACCTCGCCGTGGCCTGCGAATACGCCGAGGTGGGCTGGCGGCGCCGGCCCGTTCTCATGGTCGGCCTGCCCCTCTGGCTGGTTCTGTCCGCGAGGGAGCGGATGGCGCTGCTGGCCCTGACCTACGCTCAGCGGAGCTACCACGACCTGCTGGTGAGCGGGGCTCTGTGGACGCTGGCGCAGTGGCGCGGGTCGATGAGCAGCGGCGGCCCGCTGAAACAACGGGACGAGGCGCACACCTACATGGTCGGCGTCCTCGCCGGATTCGCACCATCCGGCTCGTACCAGGCCGCCGGCACCCTCGGCATGGTCGTGGGCGCCGTGATCGGCTGGCCGGCGCTCCTGCTGGAACGGCTCCTGCTCCGGCTGACCCGCGAGCACGACGGCCGTACCATCCGGCGGGGCGTTCCCGGCATCGTGACGGAAGCGGAGGCGACCCGGCTGACCGAACTGATGCGGGACAGGCACTTCCTGGTGCCCGTCCAGGCGGCGGCCCTGCGAGGGGCGACCGTGGCCGAGCTCCGCGAAGCGGCCCTGACCCGCTCGAACCCGCCGGATGGGGACACCTCCGCGAGTCTGCTGGATCCGGCGTCGTCGGCGACCATCGACGAGGAACTCACCGCCCACTACGCCCGGGCGATCCGCGGCTTCGGCCTGATCTCGTGACGGCGACTCGCACCGCACCACCAGGCGAGGGCGCTAGCGCTCGGCGGCCCGGCGCTCGCGCTCGGCGCTCTCGAGATGGAGCAGGTGGGCCTTGGCGGCGGGGCCGCCGGCGTATCCCCCGGGACGCCCGGCCGCCTCGACCGCGCGATGGCAGGGGACGATGACGCACACCGGGTTGGCGGTCAGGGCGTTGCCGATGGCGCGCAGCGCCTGCGGCCGTCCGATGCGGCCGGCGATCTGCTGGTGGGTGGTGACGCTGCCGTAGGGCACGGCCATCGTCATCTGCAGCACCGTGCGGGCGAAGGGCGTGGCCAGGCGCAGGTCGACCGGCACGGTGAAGGCCCGGAGCCGGCCGGAGAAGTAGGCGTCCAGCTCGCGGCGGACGGGGTCGAGCCGACGCGGGTCGGGGCCGATGAACGACCCGATCTCGCGCGAGACGCGGGCGAACACGACGTGCTCGTTCTCATAGCTGCACGCGACCAGGCCGCGCGCGGTGACGGCGAGGGCCAGCAGCCCGACCGGGCTCTCGGTCGTGCCGAAGGCCACGTCGGGTGGGGTCTCGCCCACATAGCCGGGAGCGGTCACCCGCACCAGGGCCTCGAGATCCCCTGTCGTCATGGCCGTACCCCTCTCGCCTACCGGCAGCGTATCGGAGGAAGCCCTGCTACCGGCCTTGCCAGGAGCAGTGGCGGCCATGTCATCGATGGATGGGCCGAATGCGACGATTCGCACATCGAAAGTGCCAAGGCGCGAGGGCAAAAACGGGCACGATGGGGGTCATGAGTGACGACTGGGGAGAGAACCCCGATGACGGCTTTGCCCGCGCTGTCATCGCGAGCTCGCCCAATGCCGTCGTAGCCCTCGATCGTGATCTTAACGTACTGGTGTGGAACCCCGCGGCGGAGCGCCTGTTCGGCTGGCCGGCGGGCGACATGACCGGGCGCAGGGCGCCGCTCGTCCCCGACGAGCTGGTGGCCGAGCACAACGCGGTGCTGGAACGCGTGCGCACCGGCGGCCCGGTCTCCCTGCGGACCAAGCGGCTGCGCAGCGACGGCCGGCTGCTCGACGTCGGCGTGGACATCAGCGCGCTGCGGTCGCAGGCCGGCGCGCTGCTCGGGTACGTGAGCGTCTACCACCCCGCGGAGAACGACGAGGCCGCCCGCGAGCGGGCCGCCCGCCGGGCGCGGCTCGTGCGGCGGCTCACCGACGTGGTGGGCGACATCAACGCCGAGCTGCAGCTCGAACCGGTGCTCGACCGCATCGCCGCGAGCCTGACCGAGCTGACCGGGGCGGACGCGGGCGGCTTCGTGCTGATCGAGGACGAGCGGCTGCGGGTGGTGAGCACCCACCGCCTGCCCGAGCGGCTCAAGGGCGCGACGGCCGACCTGCGCACCAGTCTGGTGGGCAAGCTGCTGCGCACCGGCAAGACCGTGCTGCTGGAGACCGGAGACCAGGCCGCGCTGGACGAGCTGATCTGGTCGGAGCTGCCGGGCCTGCACACCATCGCGCTCGGCGTCGCGGCGGTGGGCGGCCGCCCCTACGGCGCGCTGTACGCGCTGTTCGCCGAGCACAAGGCCGGCCACATCGAGCTGGAGCTGCTGGAGCTGCTGGCGGGGCACGCCGGCATCGCGCTCGCCAACGCCATGGCCTATCAGGACGCGGTGCGGCAGCGGGCCCACGAGCGGGCCGTCGTCGACGCGAGCGCTGACGGCATCGCGGTGCTCGACGGGGGCGGGCACGTCACCCAGTGGAACCCGGCCGCCGAGGAGCTGACCGGCCTGCGGGCGCTCGACGTGATCGGCGGCCGGCCGCCGTTCCCGCTGCCCTCACCGGGCGAGAAGCTCACCACACAGCTCACCTCCGGCCGCTGGCTGGACGTGGTGAGCGCCGAGATCGGCGAGACAGCCGAGGTCGTGGTGGACTTCCGCGACGTCACAAGGGCCAAGGAGCTGGAGGAGGCCAAGGACCTCTTCCTCGCCACGACCAGCCACGAGCTGCGCACGCCGATCACGGTCGTCCAGGGCTTCGCCAGCACCCTGGACGCGCGGTGGGACAAGCTGTCGGACGTGGAGCGGCGCTCGGCCGTCCGCACCATCGCCGAGCGGGCCCGCGACCTCGGCCGGCTCATGGACCACCTGCTGCTCGGCGCGCGGGCGGGCGGGGAGAAGTTCAAGATCCGCCTGGAGAGCTTCGACCTTGGAGAGCGCGTCCGCGCGGCGACCCTGGGCATGCCGGTGCTGTCGGACCGGCACCACGTCGAGGTGGACATCCCGGACGACCTGCCGCTCGTCGACGGTGACGCCCTCGCCACCGACATCCTGCTCGGCCAGCTGCTGGAGAACGCCTTCAAGTACTCGCCGGACGGCGGCCTGATCCGGGTGTTCGCCTGGCCGGAGGAAGGCCGGGTGGTTCTGGCGGTCGAGGACGAGGGGGTGGGCATCGCGCCGGAGGACCGCGAGCGCGTCTTCGATCGGTTCGTTCAGGCCGACAGCGGCGACCGCCGGCGCTTCGGCGGCGTGGGGCTCGGGCTCTACATCGCCCGCAGCCTCGCCCGAGCGCAGGGCGGTGAGGTGACCGCGCATCCGCGCCCGGACGGCGGCACCAGAATGCGATTCGTTCTGGGAGTCGCCGGCGCCTATATCGGATCCGACACACCGAAGCGGTAACGAGCTGGTCACGGATGACCGCACCTATTGTCGAATCTGCACAAGCAATGATCGCCGTGCGGTTTCCAGAACCATCGAACGGGGCATTTCGGTCGTACTGGGATGTGTTTTCCTCAGGGGGAAATGCAGGAGAACGGGGAAGTGAGGGCGTCGTGCTGTTGCCGTATGCGCCGACCAGCGTCGCCGTCGCACGCCAGCGTCTCAGCGCCGATCTCGAGACATGCGGAGTGTTCGCCGCGGCCATAGAGGACGCCGCCCTGGTGGTGAGCGAACTGCTGAGCAACGCGTTGCGTCACGCCCACCCGCTCCCATCAGGCCAGATCATGGCCACTTGGGAGTGGGCGGAGGACCACCTCGAGGTCACGGTGAGTGACGGGGGAGCGGCCACGGAGCCCCGCGCGGGCCGGCCGGCTCTTTCCTCGCTCGGCGGGCGAGGGCTCGGCATCGTCGAGTTCCTCGCCGAGCGCTGGGGGGTGCGTCATGACGGTGACGTGACCACGGTGTGGGCGGTCATCCACGCCCCGGTTGCTGTCCTTAATTCGCAAGTGAGAACGTCCGAAATAGGGGCGCTACGCGAGTGCGGCTAGACGCTCCCTGCTGACCGGGCATGACATGCAGCGTGGACCTCCCCGGCCGCTGCCGAGTTCGCTGCCCGCAATTCGGATGACCTTGATCCCCGCGGCCTCCAGGCGGGCGTTGGTCTCGACGTTGCGCTCGTAGGCCACCGTCACGCGCGGGGCCAGGGCGAGGGTGTTGTTGCCGTCGTCCCACTGCTCGCGTTCGGCGGTGACCGGGTCGAGCCCTGTGTCGATGACCTTCACCCGTTCGACCCCCATGGCCGCGGCGGCCGCCTCCAGGAACGGGCGGGGCTCGAAGACTCGCAGCTCGCCGCCCTCGGCGGAGGTCACCGTGTACGCCTGGAGCGAATAGGCCACCGGCGGATACATGACCACGGTGTCCAGGTCCACCATCGTGCAGATGGTGTCCAGGTGCATGGTGGCGCGCTGCTGGGCGATCGGCACCGCCAGGACGGTGTGCGCCAGCCCCGCGGCGAAGACCCGCCGGCACAATCGCTCCACCCCGGCGGGAGTCGTCCGCTCGCCGGTGCCCACGGCGATGACCCCGGGCGCCATCAACAGCACATCCCCGCCCTCGACGTGCTCCAGCCACGGCTCGTACAGGTGGTCGGTGCCGGAGAACCTCGGGTGGTAGGTGTAGATCAGCCGGGTCAGCAGGCTCTCACGGGTGCGGGCGGGCATGGCCAGGCTGGTCACGGCCACCCGGTCGCCGATCCACACGCTGGAGTCCCTGGTGAACAGCAGGTTGGGCAGCGGGTCGATGACGAAGTCGTGCCGGTCCATCAGCTCGTACACAAGGCCCCGCCCGGTCTTCAGCTCCTCGCGGGCCAGGCCCGCGATCAGGGTCTGGGTGAGGTCCTCGGGGTGCAGCTCGGAAAGGTGGCGGCGCGCCAGCTCGGCGAGCCGGTCGCCGAGCTGGCGCTCCTGGAGCACGGCGCCGATGATCTCCTGCCGCCCTTCGTCGTACTCCAGCGTGTCCTGCAGCAGTTCGGTCAGGTAGAGCACCTCGACCCCGTGGTCGCGCAGTGCCTGCGCGAAGGCATCGTGCTCCTCCTGGGCCCTGCCGACCCACGGGATGCCGTCGAAGAGCAGCTTGTCGCTGTTGCGGGGGGTCAGCCGCTTGAGTTCGGCGCCGGGACGGTGGAGCAGCACCGTCACCAGCCGTCCGACCTCGCTGTCGGCACCGTTCATCATTCGGACCTCCCGGTCGGCGCACTGTGTCCTCGCTTCCGGCATTCCACGTTAATGGTGTACAAACCCCCGCCGAGGCGCGAGGGTCGCCGTATCAGGCGGGCCGGGGGTACAGGACCGTGCGCTCGGCCGCCGACCACGCCGTGCTGACCAGCAGGTACAGCCCCGCCGCGAGCGGCAGGAAGGCGGCCGCGAGAACGGTGCCGAACGGCAGCAGGCGGAGCACCCGCGGCCGCACGGTGTCGTCCATGCGCCGCCAGGTCACCCAGGCGACCACCGCCAGCAGCGCGAACAGCCCGGCGAAGACCAGGACGGGCACGCTGAACGGCCCGCTCGCCGCCAGCACGGCGGCGAAGTGGTCGCCGAGCGGCACGCCGAGGGCGCTCTGCGCGAGCAGCAGGTTCGGATGGCCCGCGATCGTCGCCGAGACGAAGACGCGGTAGGTCACCATGAAGAACGGCGCCTGGGCGAGGCCGGGCAGGAGGCCGGCGAACATCGAGGTCCCCTCGGCGGCGTACAGCTTCGAGGTCTCCCGCATGAGCCGCTCGGGGTCGCGGGCGTGCCGCTTGCGCAGCTTGTCCACCTGGGGCGCCAGGCGCAGGCGGGCCTTGTGCGCCTTCGCCTGCCGGAGGCTGAGCGGCACGAGCAGCAGGCGCACCGCGAGGGTGAACAGGACGATCGCCAGGACGGGGCCGGTGAGCGAGGTGATGGCGCTGATGAGCCGGTAAGCGGGGTCGATGACGGCGTCGAACATGGAAAAGCCCTTCGTCTGTGCGGACATGACACATTCGTCCGTGTGCGGACATGACGAAGCGCCCGTCCGGCGTCCGGCGGCGCCGGTGACGGACCGGCGGGCAGGACGCTAGACGGGCGCGGGGCCGGATGTAGGGGCCCTGGGCCTGGGACGGCCGGGTGCGGCGGGGTGGCTGAGCCGGACGAACACCGCGTGCCCGGCCTGCGGGCGGGTGCCTCCGGCCACCGCCACGGCGGGCCGCACGGCCGGGCGCGCGAGCGCCCAGGCGAACAGGACCAGAGTGACGACGCCCACCAGGCCGGCCGTCGCCAGCGTCCCCGGGCCCGTCTGACCGGCCAGGAGCTGTGCGAGGAGCGCGACGGTGGCGTGGAAGGCGGTCATGTCACTTCGAGAGCTTGCCCATCACGGTGACCGCCGCCATGGCGACGGCGCCGATCACGGCGATGATCAGGAAGATCTTCAGGATGCCGGTGATGAGCGGGATGAGGAGCCCGAACACTACATAGAGTGCTAGGAGGACTCCGAGGATGGTGAGCACGATGCGGGCCATATCCAGAAGGTACGTCGCACCGGGCCCGGCCGCGAGTCCTCCGCGATCTTTCCCCTGATCGTGACCTTCCGGGCGACCCGTGGCCCGGCCCGCGGCTCTTACGAAGTGATGACGAGAGTCGTGGCGCCGGCCCGATCGGATCTACCGTGAGGTGTCATTGTCCGCAGGGGAGCGGCCCGATTCGCGGTGCCGTCCGTTGTGCCGGTTTCAAAGAAGTCCAGGAAGCTCTTTCGGCCATTCCGGGTGCTTTATGGAAGTAAAATGTGACAAATTGGGCGAGGTGGGGGGCTGATGACGAGCACCGCTTCGGCGCCTCGCATCCTCGTCGTGGACGACGACCCGATGGTGGCCGAGGTCGTCGTGAAGTACCTGCAACGCGACGGGCACATCGTCGAGAGCGTCGGAGACGGGGCCGAGGCGCTGCGCAGGGCGCTCGCCGACCCGCCCGACCTGCTCGTCCTCGACCTCATGCTCCCCGGCATGGACGGCCTGCAGATCTGCAAGAGACTGCGGGAACGCTGGCCGGTCCCGGTGATCATGCTGACCGCGCTCGGCGAGGAGATCGACCGCGTCGTCGGCCTGGAGACCGGAGCCGACGACTACGTCACCAAGCCCTTCAGCCCCCGCGAGCTGGCGCTGCGCGTCCAGTCGGTGCTGAGGCGCGCCCGCGGCGCCCTGGTCACGTCGGGCACCGGGGTGCTGCGCGACGGCGATCTGCTCGTCGACGTGGGCGCCCACGAGGTGCGCCTGCGCGAGCGCGAGATCACCCTCACCGCCCGCGAGTTCGACCTGCTCGCCTACCTCATGCGCAACCCGCGCCAGGCTTTCAGCCGCGCCGCCCTGCTCGACCAGGTGTGGGGCTGGTCGTTCGGCGACACCTCCACGGTCACCGTCCACGTCCGCCGGCTTCGCGAGAAGATCGAACCGGACCCCGCCGCGCCCCGCCGCATCGTCACCGTGTGGGGCGTCGGATACCGATACGAACCCGTCGACGGCGACCCCGCGGAGGAGAGCCGGTGATCCTCGAGATCGTCGCCGTCACGGGTGGCCTGGGACTGCTGATCGCCGGCCTGGGCATGGCGATCCTGCGGCTGCTGCGCGGCCGGTCGATCGGCGTCATGCTGGCCGTGGTGGCGGTCGTGACCGTGGCCGCCACGCTCGCCGGAGTGGTCGCGATCACCATCGAGATGATCATCGACGGTCATCCCAAGAACGTCGTGCTCACCGTCGTCGCCGTCGCCGGGCTCGTGGGGCTCGGCGTCGCCCTGGCGGTCGCCCGGCAGGTCGTCGCTGCCAGCAGGAAGCTGGTCGCCGCCGTGGAGGCCGTGACCGCCTCCCGCGACTACATCCCGCCCGCCGGTCCCCTCCCCGCCGAGCTCACGACCATCTCCGAGGCCCTGGACCAGGCCTACGGGCGGCTGCGTGAAGGGCGCGAGCGGGAGAGGGCCCTGGAGGGGGCGCGGCGCGAACTGGTCGCCTGGGTCAGCCACGACCTGCGCACCCCGCTCGCGGGCATGCGCGCCATGGTTGAGGCGCTCGAGGACGGCGTCGTCGCGGACGCGGGCACCGTGCGCCGCTACCACAACCAGATCAGGCACGAGGTCGACCGGCTGTCGCACATGGTGGACGACCTGTTCGAGCTCTCGCGGATCCACGCCGGCACACTGCGGCTCTCGCCGCGCCGCGTCGGCGTCGGCGACCTGGTGGCCGACGCGCTCGCGGGCGTGGAGGCCCTGGCCAAGGCCAAGGGAGTGCGCCTGACCGGCGAGGCCGGGCACGTCCTGCCCGTCTACGCCGACGCGGACGAACTGGGACGCGCCTTGCGCAACCTCGTGGTCAACGCCATCAGGCACACGCCGGAGGACGGCGCGGTGGTCGTGCGGGTGGAGGCCGACGAGCGCATCGTGCGGCTGTCGGTGGCCGACTGCTGCGGCGGCATCCCGGAGGAGGACCTGGCGCGGGTCTTCGACGTGGCCTTCCGCGGCGAGGCCGCGCGCACCCCGGGCCCGGACGGAGGCGCGGGCCTCGGGCTCGCCATCGCCCGCGGCATCGTGGAGGCGCACGAGGGCGCCATCGACGTCGTCAACGAGGGACCGGGCTGCCGCTTCGAGATCAGGCTGCCCATATCGGAAGCGGCGACCTGACCGAAACCCGCGACCGACGCCGCCGTCACCGGCTCGCGGTCACGGGACGGCCCGCCGAGGCGGCGCCGAGAAGGCCGGGCGCGGCGCCGCTGAGCAGGCCGGCCACGGGCACGTCGTGACGGGCGCCGGCGGCCGCGTCGCCGGACGCGGCGAGGTCACCCCGCGGGACGGCGAGCGGCAACGACTCCAGCGCCTCCGACATGGCGCGGAACGTCGGGCACGGCCAGCGCCACATGCAGCTCCTGCAGCGCAGGATCGGATGGGCGGCGTCGCTGGTGATGCCGCCGGCGTCACGGGGCTGGTGCAGGTCGAGCAGGCGCAGGCCCAGCCCGGCGAAGCAGATCAGCTCTTCGCGCGCCGCCATGAGCAGGTCGAGGTCGTCGACCGTGAGCCGCGTCTTGATCGGGACGTAACCGTCCCGGTTGAGCAGCGACTGCAACGGAAGCGCGGCGGCCCCCCAGGCGCGCGCCCTGTCAGTGCGCGCGAGGATGCCTTCCAGCCGCTCGCGCATGCTCATTCGCTGGGGATCTTCGGGTATCTCACTGTTCATCGGCGCTGTCGGGCCCGTCACACTCCACGCCCGTCCCTCCTTCTCGAAGTGACGACCGGATGCGGAGGTTCCGGGCCTCCCCCCCTTCCGGCCGAGCCGGTGTCGCATAGCGTTAAGCTTTGCGTACGGAGCGTTTTCGTGAGACCGAAACGGGGAACAAAGGGCGGACGACTCTTCGGTTATCGCGGTAGAGCGTGACCCGGGGCCGGTACGGCGCTAGTGTGCCCGCTGTGGAGCTCAAGGTCTCGACTCGATCACATGCCGGACACGCCATCCTGACGGTCGTCGGCGAAATCGACCTATATACCGCGCCTCGTCTCCAGGCGGAGTTCAGCCGCCTGCTGGAGACCGGGCCCGACCGGGTCGTCATAGACATGTCCGGCGTGGAGTTCTGCGACTCCACCGGCATGAACGTCCTGCTGTCCGCGCTCAAGAGGATGCGAGAACGCGGCGGCGTGCTGGAGGTGGCCTCGCCGCGTCCCGCCGTCCGCAAGATCCTCCAGGTGACGGGCCTGGATTCGGTGTTCACCGTCCACGACACGATCCCCGCCGAACTGCTCACGGCCGAGCACCCCGGCTGACCGCGTCGTCACCTCACCCGCCGCCCGGACATCCAGGACGGACGGCGGTTCAGGCACGCGCCGACCCCGGCGACCGGCGCGACCGGGCGCCGGACGACCGTCACGGCAGGCGAGCCTCGCGCCGGATCACCGTTACGGCCCGGCGGCGAGTCTCGGGCCGGTCTCGATTCGGTGCTAGCGTCGGTCGATCGTCACAAGGCAGCCGACCGGACGAGGAGCGATGAGCGACGCATCCGCACATCCAGACACAGCGGTGATCATCCCGGCCAAGGACGAGGCCGACCGCATCGGCGCCACAGTGACCGCCGCGCTGGCCATCCCGGGCGTCGATCTCGTCGTGGTCGTGGACGACGGCTCGATCGACGCCACGGGCCGGGTGGCCAAGGCGGCGGGCGCGCGCGTCGTCCGCCACAGTCGCAATCGCGGCAAGGCCGCCGCCATGGAGAGCGGCGCCGAGGCGGTGCGCCTCCTCGACGAGCAGCGGTCCCGGCACCTGCTCTTCCTGGACGCCGACCTCGCCGAGACCGCGGGCCGCGCCGCGCCGCTGATCGGGCCGGTCCGGGACGGCTCCGCCGACATGACCATCGCCAGGTTCGTCACCCGGGTCAAGCTCGGCGGCCACGGCTTCGTCGTCCGGCTCGCCCGCGAGGGCATCAAGCGGGCCTCGGGCTGGGAGGCCGGACAGCCGCTCAACGGGCAGCGATGCCTCACCAGAGCGGCCTTCGAAGCGGCCCGCCCGCTGGCCCGCGGGTTCGGGGTCGAGACCGGCCTCACGATCGACCTGGTGCGCAAGGGCTTCCGGGTCGTCGAGGTCGAGGTCGAGATGTCCCACCGGGCGACCGGCACCGACTGGCGCGCGCAACTCCACCGCGCCCGCCAGTTCCGGGACGTCGCGCTCGCCATCGCCGTGCGCGAGAAGGTCGTCACCGACATCAGAGGCGCGGTGCGCGGCTCCCGCTGACGAGGGGCGCGCATCCGGCGGGCCGCTCCCGCTGATGTCGGGCTCGCGTCCGGCGGGCCGCTCTCGCTGATGTGGGTTCGCGTCCGGCGAATCGCTCCCGTGAGGCCGGCGTGGCGCGGGCGGCGTCGCGGATGTGCTGGAATCGTGCGGTGAATCGGGGTGGGCCGGCGGGCCATGAACGCTGGGCGGTCGTCGCGGTCGGGGGCGCGGCGCTCAGCGTCCTCGTCACGATCGCCATCGGCGTTCTCGGGCCCTCGGCCGTGGTGCCGCCGCTTCCCGGGCCCGCATGGCAGCCGCCCTACTTCCTGGACATCAGGCCCGACGGCCACCTGGTCATCGCCATGGAGGCCGCGGCCATCGCGCTGGGCGCCGCGGGCCTCGCAGGCGGGCTGCTCGCCATGCGGCGCGGCTGGGCTCCCGACCCGCGATGGACGCTGCTCGCCGGATGCCTGGCCGCCGCGGTGCTGGCCTTCCTGCCGCCCTCCGGCTCGGCCGACCACCTGAACTACGCGGCCTACGGCCGGATGGCCGTCCTCGGGCATGACCCGTACGTGCTGGGCGCGAACGCCCTGCCGGGCGACCCCGTGGCGGAGGCGGTGGAGCTTCCCTGGGAGGAGGAGCCCAGCGTCTACGGGCCGGTGGCCACGGCCGTGCAGGCGCTGGCCGCCCTCGCCGGAGGCGGGTCGGTGCGGCTGACGGTGTTCGTTCTCGCCGCCGTCAACGCGGCGGCCTTCGTCGCGACGGCGTGGCTGCTGCACCGGCAGGCGCGCGGCGACCGGCCGCGGCAGGCGCGCGCGGCACTGCTGTGGGCGGCCAACCCGCTCGTGATCTATCAGCTGGTCGCCGGCATGCACGTCGACACGCTCGCCATCGCGCTGGTCGTGGCGGCGCTGGCCGCCGGCGCGAGCGGGCGCCGGTGGGCGGCCGGGCCGCTCCTGGGCCTGGGCATCGCCGTCAAGGCCAACGCCGGCCTGGTCGCCCTCGGCCCGGCGTGGGCGCTGCGGCTCCGGCCGAGGTCGCTCGCGGTCGTGGCGGGCACGGCGACGGCGACCGTCCTCGCGGCGTACGCCCTGGCCGGTCCGCACGCGCTCGACCCGGTGCTGCACGCCAGCAAGTCGATCTCGTGGGCCACCCCGTGGCATCTGGTGCAGAGCGGCCTGCAGGCGCTCCTCGGGCCCGGGGCGTACCGCGTCTGGATCCAGCTGGGGTCCATGGCGCTCCTCGTGCTGCTCGCCGTGGCGCTGGCGCGGGCCTTGAGAGAGCCGTACGGCCTGACCGGCGGCGTCCCGGCTCGCGCGACGGGCACGCCCGCCGAGGGCGGCTGGTGGCCGGCCCTCCGTGCGGCGTTCCGGCCGGACGCCGGAGATCCGCCGGACGCCGAACATCGCTCAGGCGCCGGAGGTCCGCCGGGTGCCGGACGGCGATTCGGAGGCGGGAACCGGCCGGGCGCCGGGCGAGGACCAGAGGCCGGGAACCGGCCGGGCGGCGGCTTCGGGCCGGCGGCGGGGGCCGCCGCCGTGGCCGTGGCCGCCTGGCTCTTCGCCACCCCGTACGCTCTGCCGTGGTACGACGGGCTCGCGTTCGCGCTGCTCGCCGCACTCCCGGCCAGTGCCCTGGACGGCTTCATGGTCGCCCGGCTGGGCGTGCTCTCGGCGGCCTACCTGCCGGCCCGCCAGGAGTTCCAGCCGGATGACCTGCACCACCTGCTGGTCATGGTGCTGCGGTCCCAGGTGGTGCCGTGGATCTTGCTGGCGCTGACGGCCGCTCTGGCGTGGTGGGCCCTGACCTCTGGAGCGCGCGGATCGACGCGGCGAGGGTCAGCGGCACCGCCACCGTGAGCGCCATCGCCGGGATCGCGATGCCCGAGTCGTTCACCAGGAACCCGGCCAGCGCCGTGGTGAGCACGCCGAACAACCCCGCCCGCAACGCCGGAGCCTGCGCGTAGGCCAGCCCGAGCGCCGAGGCGCCCCACCGCGACGGCCTGGCCAGCACCAGGAAGAGGAAGGCCAGGGCGGCGAGCGACAGCGCGGTCAGCTGCCAGTTGCCGAGGGTGCCGAGCATGGCGCCGATCTTGCGGCCGACCACCGGCAGCGCCTCGCCGTCGGCCACCTGCTGGACGAAGGCCCCGAGGTGGGTGCGCTGGTCGACGGGCCGCAGCCAGTCGGCCACCGCTATCAGGCCGACCAGCACCGCTCCGGAGGCGGCGACGGCCGCCAGCCTGACCACCGTGATCCGCCGGCCGGACAGGAGCATCATGAACACGGCGAACCCCAGCACGAACGCCGGGACCCCGCCGAAGTCGGCGCCCCATCCCGGCCACCCGTCCGCGAAGATCGCCAGCAGCCCGTACGCGAGGCAGACGGCCAGGGCGAGCGTGCGCCGGCCCCGTTCGGCCAGCGCCTGGGCCACGCCCGTGAGCGCGAGGACCGTGCCGGTCGCGTACACCGCGAAGGCGATGTTGCTGAATCCGTAGAACCGGCCGCCGGTCACCGGCTCGTACCCGGTGACCGCGTTGACCTGGAGCCGTGACCCGGTCACCACGTCGATCAGCAGAGCGAGGGAGGTGACCGCGGCCACGACCGTGAGCGGGCCGAGCGGGTGGGCCCGCCAGGGGCCGGCGAACGCCAGAGCGGCCAGCAGGCCTGTGAAGCCGACGATCGTCAGGATCAGGGCGGCCATCGGGTGGCCGACGCTCCACCACGGCACGAGCTGCGCGAGGAAGGTCGACACGGCGACGGCGCCGCTCACGACGGCCGTGATCTGCGTGGCGACCGGCACCCACCAAGCCCGGCCGCCCAAGCCGCGACCCTCGCCCGCACCGGCGCCCGCCTGGGCGAGGACCTCGGCCGTACCGTCGCCCGCCGCCGCGGGAGTCTCGGCCGTACCGTCGCCCGCCGCCGCGGGAGTCTCGGCCGTAGCGGCGCCAGCCTCGCGGGAGCCGGGCCAGCGGCGGCGCATGGCCAGGGCGGCAAGCCCGTAGAAGAGAAGCTGGACGGAGACGAACACCGCGAAGAACGGCGCGCGGACCTCGACCAGCACCCGGCTGGCGAGGTCGGTGTCCGCCAGTTCAGTGACGGTCTCGGAGATGTCGGCCGGCGCGGGACCGCCTGACGCCCAGGGACGTCCCACGGCTCCTTCGGGCACGGGAGTCCGGAGCAGGCGCAGAACGGTCGTGGTGACGTCGGTGACCGCCACCAGGGCGTCCTGGCGGGTCGAGGCGGCGGTGAGGTGACCGTGACGGTACGGATCTCCCTCTGGGGACGGCCCCCGGGCGATGGCCACGTGGAGGTGGGCGGTGGTCGAGGCGTCGGACAGGCCCGCGACCAGGATGGTCGCGGCGGGGTCGGCGAGGGGGAGGATGCGGCCGATCTCGCGGTCGGCGGCGGCCGCGGCCCGGGCGCGGGCTTCGGCGGTCAGATCTCGGGCGGGGGCGTTCGCGGAGGCCGGCGGCGCCGTGATCCAGGCGCGGGCCAGGTCGTCCACGTCGGCGATGACGAGGTTGTACCGGCGCAGGTCGCCGCCTGCCTCCGCCTTGTCGACATATTGCTGGATGTTGCCTGACTTGTCGGCCGCGGCGAGCGCCGCTCCCGGGCCGACGGCGGCAACGGTGCCTCCGGCGTCGCGTACGGCCTGACCCAGCGACCCGATCGTCGCGCGGTAGGACGTGGCGGCGTTGAACGACGCCAGCTCGGACCAGCCGGGCACGGTCGCCGAGCCGCCGGAGCGCGCCTGGGGGACCGGCGGGAGGGCGCACTCGCTCGCCGCCGACCCGGCCCGCTTGCCCGCCGACACCGTCAGCCACCCCGCGACCGGGCACGTGCTCGCGCGGTCGGGCCGGGGATAGGCGCGGGTCGACATCGACGCCGACGCGCTGTCGCCGGTCAGCGCCCACAGGTTCGGCGTGCCACTCTGGCTGAGGTCCGCCCATCGCAGTCCGGGCACCCCCAGCAGGACCACATGCCCGGCGGCTCTCCGAAGGACCCCGTCGGCGCTTCCGCCGGACCGCGCGTTCGCCGTCCCGATGGCATCCGCGTTCGCCGTCCCGGTGGCCAGGACGGCGAGCGTCGCGGCGCAGAGCGCCGCGAGACCACTCAGGAGCCGCCGAGCCCACCGCCGGTTCACAGGCGCGCGGGCTCCCTGGACGGTCTCTCGCATGTCCAACGGGAACCTCCTCCCCCCTGTGACGACCGGCTTCGCCCTGCAAACCATAGCCAGAACCCAGACCCCTCTTTCCCGGGCTCGACCCCGCCCTCGCCCACAGGTCCGCCTCGCGTCCTTCCCCTCCACGACCGACCCGCCACGGCCCTCCCCGGCCGATGCCAGGGCCCCTCACTGACGACGCCAGGGCCGCATCCCCGAGTCAGGTCCGTTTCGCCCGCCGGCGGGCTCCGTCCGGGACCGCGCGGTCGGCGGGGGTTCGGGTAAAGGGGGTAGCCTGCCACGTCGTGAGGACTGGTGGCGGGCGCGAGGCCGGGCGGTGGTGGGCGTGGCCCGTCGCCTTGCTGATCATCGGCGTGGCCGCGGTCCCGCTCGTGAGCCACTGGCTGGCCAACCCCGCCGACCAGCGTCTCGTCGACCTGGACGTCTACCGCACGGGCGGCGAGAGCCTGCTGCGCGGGCTGCCCGTCTACGACGCGATCACCCCCGCGCCGCAGTTGCTGCCGTTCACCTACCCGCCGATCGCGGCGCTGCTGGCGGCACCGCTGGCCATGATGTCGTGGCCGGCGGCCCAGTGGGTGTGGACGGCCGGCGTGCTGGCCTGTCTGGGGGTCACCACCTGGTTCGCCTTCCGCGACCTCCTCGCGCGCCTGCGGCCCGCCTGGGCGGCGCCGGTGGCCTTCGGCGCGCTGGCGGCGGCACTGCTGTACATGATGCCTCTGCGGGACCAGATCCGGTTCGGGCAGGTGGACATCCTGCTGGTCATGCTGTGCCTGGTGGACTGCGTCGCGCGCCGGCCGTGGTGGCCGCGCGGCATGCTGATCGGGCTCGCCACGGCGGTCAAGCTCACCCCCGGCGTCTTCCTGATATATCTGCTCATCACCGGGTTCGGGAGTGACGCCGTGCCGGAGCAGCGCAGGGCGTTCTCCATGGCGGCCTTCACCGCCGGACTGCTGACGGTGCTGCCGTTCCTGGTGATCCCGCACGACGCCGCGTCCTTCTGGTTCTCGGCCCTGCTCGACGCCGACCGCGTCGGGGCCAACAACGCCACCACCAACCAGTCCATCCGCGGGATGCTGCTGCGTCTCTACCTGCCGGGGTGGCTCACCTCGCTGATCTGGCTCGCGCTGGTGGCCGTGGTGGCCTGGTACGGCTTCCGCGCCGCCCGCGAGGCCCTGCTCCGGGGCGACCGGATGACCGCGGTCGCGCTGACGAGCCTGATGGCCGTGCTCGTCTCACCGGTCGCGTGGATCCACCACTTCGCCTGGCTCGTGGTCGTGCTCGCCGCGCTCACCGGCCGCGCTCTCGACGGCTCCGGCGCAGGACGGCCGGACCGCGGCTCCGGCGTGGGATGGCCGGATCGCTTGACCCGCTTCGCCGTCCCGGCGGCCGTCTGGCTGTACTACGTGCTGCCGATCCCCTGGTGGGGGGTCTCGCTGCGCGCCGCCGAGATCCCGGTGCTCAGCCCGGTAGCCGGGCGCGTCGTCCAGGACGCCTTCGGGCTCGGCGGCGCCGGCCTGGTGTGGCTGCTCGCCCGCCGCCCCCGGCGCGGGCGCTTCCCGGTGAGCCTTGGGGAGCAACCGGTAAATATGCAGGGTGGGCGGTGACGGGCGGCAGGTAGCCTTCTGGTATGCCGAAACTCGCCTACCTCGGGCCGCAGGGCACGTTCTGCGAAGCCGCCCTGCGCATCCTCGTGCCCGATGCCGAGCGCCTGCCCTGCGCCAACGTGACGGCGGCGCTCGACGCGGCGCGCTCAGGCGAGGCCGACGCGGCCGTCGTCCCTCTGGAGAACTCCGTCGAGGGCGCGATCACGGTCACGCTGGACGAGCTGGCCTGGGGCGACCCGCTGATGATCACCGCCGAGCTGCTGCTGCCGGTCGAGTTCTCGCTGCTGGTGCGGCCCGGCACCGAGATGGCGCACATCAAGCGGGTGTACACCCATCCGGCGGCGATCACCCAGTGCCGCAACTTCCTGGCCCGCGAGCTGCCCGACGCCGTGGTGGTCGCCGCGCCGTCGACGGCCGCCGCCGCGCTCGAGGTCTCCATGGAGGACTCCCCGTACGACGCGGCCATCGGCCCGGCGATCGCCGGCGAGCACTACGGCCTCACCGAGCTGGCCTCGCGCATGGGCGACCGTGACGACACCGTCACCCGCTTCGTCCAGGTGTCGCGGCCGGGGCCGCCGCCCGAGCCCACCGGGGCCGACCGGACGTCCCTGGTCGCCTTCCTGCGGGACGACCACCCGGGCGCGCTGCTCGAGATGCTGAGCGAGTTCGCCGTGCGCGGGGTCAACCTGACGCGCATCGAGTCGCGGCCGACCGGCGACGGCATCGGGCGCTATTTTTTCCACTTCGACGCCGAGGGCCACGTCGGCGAGGCCCGGGTCGGCGAGGCGCTGTCCGGTCTGCACCGGCTCTGCGCCGACGTGCGCTTCCTGGGCAGCTATCCGCGGGCCGACCGCATCTCGCCCCAGCTCAAGCCGGGCACCTCAGAGTCCGACTTCACCGAGGCCGCCGGTTGGATCGACAAGATCCGCAGCGGCCGGGGGTGACGACGGGCCTGGTGGGGGGCCGGGCCGGGCGGCGCCGACCACCTCCGGGGGCGATAGACGCGCGAGCGCGGCTCCGACATCGGTAGCCTTTGTCACGTGATTGACCTGCGTACCCTTCGTGAGGACCCCGACCGGCTACGGGCGTCGCAGCGTGCCCGCGGTGAGGACGACTCCGTCGTCGACACGCTGCTCGACCTGGATGAGCGCCGCAGAAGCGCGCTGACCGCATATGAGTCTCTGCGCGCCGAGCAGAAGAGCGTCGGCAAGTCGGTCTCCTCGTCCTCCGGCGACGAGAGGGCCGCGTTCCTGGCGCGCGCCAAAGATCTCGCCGGCGGCGTGAAGGGGGCGGAGGCCGAGGCCGAGAAGCTCGCCAAGGAGCTCGACGAGCTGCTGATGGCCGTGCCCAACATCATCGAACAGGCCCCTCCCGGCGGCGAGGACGATTACGTCGTGCTGGAGGAGGTCGGGCGCAAGCCCGAGTTCGACTTCACGCCGCGCGACCACCTCGAGCTCGGCGAGCTGCTGGGCGCGATCGACACCGAGCGCGGCGCCAAGGTCTCAGGGGCGAGGTTCTTCTTCCTGACCGGCGTCGGCGCGCGGCTCCAGCTCGGCCTGCTCAACATGGCCATGCAGCAGGCCATCGAGGTCGGCTTCACGCCCATGATCACTCCGGTGCTGCTCAAGCCCGAGGCGATGGCCGGCACGGGCTTCCTGGGCTCGCACGCCTCCGAGGTGTACCGCCTGGAGGCCGACGACCTCTACCTGGTCGGCACCTCCGAGGCGCCCATGGCCGCCTACCACTGGAACGAGATCCTCGACGGCGGCTCGCTGCCGAGGCGCTACGCCGGGTGGTCCTCCTGCTTCCGCCGCGAGGCCGGCTCGTACGGCAAGGACACGCGCGGCATCATCCGGGTCCACCAGTTCGACAAGGTCGAGATGTTCTCCTACTGCCGTCCCGAGGACGCCGCGCAGGAGCACGCCCGCCTGCTCGCCTGGGAGAAGGAGATGCTCGCCAAGGCCGAGCTGCCGTACCGGGTGATCGACACCGCGGCGGGCGATCTCGGGGCCAGCGCCGCCAGGAAGTTCGACTGCGAGGCCTGGCTGCCCACGCAGAACCGCTACCTGGAGCTGACCTCGACGTCCAACTGCACCGAGTTCCAGGCCAGGCGGCTCGCCGTGCGCTACAGGGACACCGACGAGAAGCCCCGGCACGTCGCCACCCTCAACGGCACCCTGGCGACCACACGGTGGATCGTGGCCATCCTGGAGAACCACCAGCGGGCCGACGGCTCGGTGGTGGTGCCGGAGGCGATGCGGCCGTATGTCGGGCTGGACGTCCTGGAACCGCTCAAGTAGTCCTGGCCGGTCAAGTCGGTCCCGGTCGGTCAAGTCAGGCCTGGCCGGTCAAGTCGACGTTTCCCGCTAAGTAAGCCGCTTATCCCTTAATGGGGATAAGCGGCTTACTCTCATGCTGTCTGAGATGTTTGTCCGCTTTGTCAGGAACCGTTAGGTTCCATCAGGGGCGCCGGGTCAGAGAGACACGAAGGCGGGGCTCGCCTGACGCGAACCCCGCCTTCTGTGTGTCAGTGGTCAGACGGCGCGTACCTGCGACGCCTGCGGGCCCTTTTGTCCCTGCGTGACCTCGAACTCGACGCGCTGGCCGTCTTCGAGGCTGCGGTAGCCGTTGCCGACGATCTCGGAGAAGTGCACGAAGACATCCGGAGCGTCACCGTCCGGCGCGATGAATCCGTAGCCCTTCTCGGCGTTGAACCACTTGACGGTTCCCTGAGCCATTAAAGCTCTCCCTGCAATTGATCTTGGGGTTCACACCTCGCGAACCCCGGGTTGTGTCGCACAGCTTCCCGGGGCCGCTCAGACAGTCAAGCTGGTTCTGCACATCGGGTTCAGCTAATACAACGCCACCACATCTAACACCATCAGGGGGCCTTTGTTCCCCCCTCCCGGCGAGATTCTTTTACTCCCTGGGCTGACAGCAGGGCTCCGGTTGGCACAGGGCAAACTAGAGCTTGTTATGGCCAGCCCCAGACTCGTCGCCACCGACCTGGACGGAACCGCCCTGCGCTCGGACGGCACCGTCTCGCCCCGCACCGCTGCCGCCTTCGCGCGCGTCGAGCAGGCGGGCGCGACGCTCGTGTTCGTCACCGGCAGGCCGCCCCGCTGGATGGGCAACGTGGCCGGGACGGTGCGCAACCGCGGGCTCGCCATCTGCGCCAACGGAGCGCTCCTGTACGACCTGCACACCGAGAGCATCGTCGAGTCGCATCTCATCGAGCCCGGGGTGCTCTCAGAGGCGGTCGGCCGGCTGAAAGATCGCGTCCCGGGGCTGAGCTTCTCCGTGGAGTACGAAGGGGGCTTCGCCCATGAGAGCGACTTCCGGCTCGGCGGCTGGGACAGCAGAGAGCTCTCAGGGCTCCGCGTAGGCGTCTCCGGGCTGACCTCCCGGCCGTGCGCCAAACTCCTGGCGTTCCATCGCACGATGGAACCCGACATCCTCCACGCGCTCGTCGACGAGGTCGTGGGCGATCTGCTCACCGCCACGCACTCGAGCGGCCGGGCGCTGATCGAGATGAGCGCCCAGGGGGTGACCAAGGCGAGCGCGCTCGCCACCCTGGCCGAGCACCACCTCGTCGGCGCGGCGGAGGTCGTCGCGTTCGGGGACATGCCGAACGACCTGCCGATGCTGGGCTGGGCCGGCACCTCTTACGCCGTGGCCAACGCCCACCCCGACGTGCTGGCCGCCGTCACTCACGTCACGGCGGCCAACGACGACGACGGCGTCGCGATCGTCCTGGAGAAGCTGTACGGCGGCTGACCGCGCCGCGCGGCCGGCCGGCTTCCTTCAGGGCTCGCCGGCCTTTGTGAGCAGGGACCTACAGGTAGGGGCCCGAACCGCGGTGCGGCTGGTGGTCGTCCGTGGGCACGGCGCCGGACATGCCGCCGGGCAGGGCGCGGCGCATCTGCTCTAGCTGGGCCCGCGCGGCCATCTGCTGGGCGAACAAGGTGGTCTGGATCCCGTGGAAGAGGCCCTCGAGCCAGCCGACGAGCTGCGCGTGCGCCACCCGGAGCTCGGCGTCGCTGGGAGGGCTGTCGTCGCCCGTGAACGGCAGCGTGAGCCGCTCAAGCTCGTCCACCAGCTCGGGCGCCAGGCCGTCCTCCAGCTCCTTGATGGAGCTCTGGTGGATGTCCTTCAGGCGCTTGCGGCTCGCCTCGTCCAGGGGGGCGGCGCGGACCTCCTCCAGCAGCTGGCGGATCATGCTGCCGATGCGCATCACCTTGGCGGGCTGCTCCACCAGCTCGGCGACCGAGCGCTCTTCCTGCTGCTCGCCGCCGTCACCCTCGGCCGAAAGGCCGTTGGGGCCCACGACCACGATGTGCGGGGTGCTCTCCTCAGCATTCATGTCATTCAACCTAGCTCACCT
Organism: Sphaerisporangium dianthi; assembly: GCF_042654065.1. Classification (NCBI taxonomy): domain Bacteria; kingdom Bacillati; phylum Actinomycetota; class Actinomycetes; order Streptosporangiales; family Streptosporangiaceae; genus Sphaerisporangium; species Sphaerisporangium dianthi. Next base: position 354,044 of record NZ_JBHSFP010000004.1, read on the forward strand.
GGCCAACAGGACTTTGCCGATGTGCTCCCCAGATTCGAGCATGCGATGGGCCCCCGCCGCATCGGCCATGGGGACGATCTCGTGGACGACGGGCCGGACTGAGCCGGCGCTCACCAGAGGCCACACGTTCTCGCCGACCCCCCGGACGATCACGCCCTTCTCGGCGACCGTGCGGGTGCGCAGGCCCGTCGCGTGGATGGAGGCGCGCTTGCCCAGCAGCATGCCCAGGTCGAGCTCGCCCTTGGCACCGCCCTGGAGCCCGATCACCACCAGCCGGCCGCCGGGGGCGAGCGCGGAGATGTTCCTGCCGAGGTACTTCGCGCCGATGATGTCGAGGATGACGTCGGCCTGGACCTTGTCGGCGAAGTCCTCCTCCCGGTAGTCGATCGCCTCGTCGGCCCCGAGCTCCAGGCACCGCGCGGCCTTGGCGGCGGAGCCGACAGTGACGACGACGCGCGAGCCGAAGGCCTTGGCGAGCTGGACGGCGAAGGTGCCGATGCCGCTGGCGCCGCCGTGGACGAGCAGCGTCTCTCCGCGCCTCAGCCTGCCCACCATGAAGACGTTGGACCACACGGTGCACGCCACCTCCGGGAGCGCGGCGGCCTCCACCAGCGAGACGCCCGCCGGCGCCGGCAGCACCTGCTCCCACGGGACGGCGACCTTCTCCGCGTAGCCGCCGCCGGCGAGCAGGGCGCAGACCTCGTCGCCCGGCTTGAACGCCTCGACGTCCTCGCCGACCTCGGCGACGACTCCGGAGCACTCAAGGCCCGGCAGCTCGGACGCTCCGGGCGGGGGCGGGTAATACCCTTGCCGCTGCAGGAGGTCGGCGCGGTTCAGGCCCGCGGCGGCGACCTCGATCAGCACTTCGCCTCGTGCGGGGCGAGGATCTGGGACCTCCTGCCACTCCAGCACCTCAGGTCCACCAGGCCGGGAAATGACTATCGCGTGCATGTGACCAAACTATCCGGGTAGCCAAGTCGGCGGTTGACCGCGTTCGTCGTGGTAGAGGGCGGTAATCTTCTTTCTGTTTGCTGCCCCTTTAGCCCAGTCCCGAGGGGGAACACGGTGGCAAGACACGATCGTGAGGATCCTCATTCCCTTGAAGAGCAGCTCGCCTGGCTCGACGCGATCAAGGAGAACGAGGAGGCGCCCGTCCCGGTGACCATCACCGCGGACGACACCGTCGTCTCGCCCTACCCCAAGGACCCGTGGGCCATGGTGCCGGCGGAGCCTCCGCCGCCCGCGTCGCCGCTGTTCCGCGCCGCGGGCGATCCCGCGAACGGCGCCGGGCAGCACGACGACGGCCTCGCCGGGCGCGGCGAGAGCGAGACGCGCGAGGTGCGCCCGCCCTCGGCCGAGGGCCTGGGCACCGGCGGCTGGACCGGCCCGCTCGACCTGCCGCCGTCCAGAGCTCCCGACAAGCCCGCGTTCTCGGCGCCGATCACGGCGCCGTCCGAGCCGCTGTCGCGCGCCGACACCAAGGCCGAGCCCTACCCGGACTCCTCCTCCCCCACCGCCGGCGCCTTCGGCGAGCGGCCCTCGCCGTCCTCCGGCACGGGCACGTTCGACCGTCCGGCGAGCAGCGGTGGCGGCTCGTTCGGCGAGCGTCCGTCCGGCGGCGCGGGAGCCTTCGGCGAACGCCCGCCCAGCGGCGGGGGAGCCTTCGGCGAGCGTTCCGCGCCGTCCTCCGGTGCGGGGGCGTTCGGCGAACGCCCGGCGTCGCCGGGCACGGGGGCGTTCGGCGAACGCCCGGCGTCGCCGGGCACGGGGGCGTTCGGTGAGCGTTCCGCGTCGTCGGGCACGAGCGCGTTCGCGGCCTTCGGCGAGCGCCCGTCCTCGTCCGGCGCGGCGGCCCTGGGCGAGCGCCCGGCCCCCGCCGGCTCCGAGGGCTCCACCGACTCCGCTGGCTCCACGGGTTCAACGGGCTCCGCGAGCTCCGCGAGCTCGACGGCCTCGGCGCCTTCCGGCAAGGAGTCCACCGGCGAGGACACCGACAGCTTCAGCTTCGGCCCGCTCACCGACAAGCCGGGCACCGCCCCTTCCTCCGGCTGGCTCTCCCAAGATCCCCTCGGCATCGCCAAGGCAGAGCCTCCCAAGCCGCGCAAAGAGCCCGAGCCCGACCCTGAGCCCGAGACCACGGGCGAGCAGCAGCCGGTGCGCGGATGGCTGGAGGCGGCGATCCCCGCGGCCGAGTCCGCCGAGTCCGCGGAGCTCGACGCCGAGCAAGAACGCTTCAACGCGTTCGTCGCGGGCTCCGACACCGACGACGTGGTCGTCCCCCGGGTCGAACACGGCCTGTACGAGCAGCCGGCCGAGAAGACGCCCCAGCCCGCGCCGCCCGCGAACCGGCAGCCGGCCGCCCCGCCCGCCTCAGAGCCTCCGGCCGCCTCCGCGCCGGCCGCTCCCGCCTCCGCCGCCTTCGCGATCCAGGGCGCCGCGACCCACACCCCTTCCGTGCCGTCCCCGGCGCCCGGCGAGTCCCTGGTGCCCGACAAGGCGCCTGACGAGCGCGAGCCGTACCGGCCGCGCCGCAGGCAGACCGCCCCCACGCCCGCGCAGCCCCTCCAGCCGTCCTTCGGCGCCCCGGCGCGGCAGCAGCCGGGCGCGAAGACCGCGGGGGGCAAGGCCGTCGCGGGCGCCCGGCAGACGGCCGACAGCCTCGACCCGGTGTCCTTGCTGCGCGGACGCAGGAACGCTCCGGCGGGCGGCTGGCGGAAGATCGTCTACAAGGCGTCCGCCGGGCTGATCAAGCCGGGTGAGTCGCACGAGGTGCGCCGTCGCCGCGAGCTGGTCGCACGGGCGCGCACTCCCGTCGCCAGCGGTCACCACAGGGTCGCCGTGCTCAGCCTCAAGGGCGGCGTCGGCAAGACCACCACCACCGTCGGCCTCGGCGCCACGCTGGCCTCGGTGCGAGGAGACCGGGTCATCGCCGTCGACGCCAACCCCGACCGGGGCACGTTGTCGGACAAGGTCGAGCTGGAGACCTCGGCGACCGTGCGCGACCTGCTCAACGAGCGGCAGCAGATCAAGCGGTATGTCGACATCCGCGCCTTCACCTCGCAGGCGACGTCGCGGCTGGAGATCCTCGCCTCCGACCGCGACCCGTCGGTGTCCGAGGCGTTCAGCGCCGCCGACTACCAGGCGGTCTCGCAGGTGCTGGAGAACTTCTACTCCATCTGCCTGACCGACTGCGGCACCGGCCTGCTCCACTCGGCGATGTCCGGCGTCCTCGGCCTGGCCGACCAGCTCGTGCTGGTGAGCTCGCCGTCGGTGGACGGCGCCAGAGCCGCGTCGGCGACCCTCGACTGGCTGGAGGCGCACCACTACGCCGACCTGGTCAAGGCCGCGACGGTGGTGCTGTGCAGCGTGCGGCCGAGATCGAAGTCCACCGTCGACCTCGACCGGCTGGAGGCGCACTTCGCGGCGCGCTGCCGGGCCGTCATCAGGGTGCCGTACGACCCTCACCTGGAGGAGGGCGCCGAGATCGACCTCGACCGGCTGCTGCCCGCCACCCGCGAGGCCTACCTGCTGCTGGCCGCCTCGGTGGGCGACGGCTTCGGGGGAGTGCAAGGCGGCCACTTCTGAGGCGCCCCGCCCACGAGGCGCGGCCACGCCTGCGGCCCGGCGCCGATGCGCCGAATCGGGGGGTTCGGCGGGCGGCCGATGGCGGAGGGTGTGGGATTCGAACCCACGAGGCCGTCGCCGACCTGGCCGCTTTCAAGGCGGCTGCACTCGTCCACTATGCGAACCCTCCAGTGCGACATCAACGATAGCGGTGCTCGGCGGGCGCTCGCGCGGAAGTGAGGGCGGACAGCGTCACAAGACGGATGCGCCGCCCGCGCCGCCCTACTCGTACGGCTCGGCGGGCCGGTCGACCTTCGTCAGGCCGGTGGCCCTCAACTCGGGGGCCACCGTGCCCTTCGGGAGCTGGTCGTAGGGGGTGGGAACCCAGCCGCCGGTCACCTCCACCCAGGTGTCAGGACGCGGCGCGGGCAGCCCGAGCACGGCGACCTTGAGGGGGATGGCGTCGGCCGCGCAGCACAGCAGCCGCATGCGGGTGAGGTACCACTGCCCCTTCTTCTTCGACGGCGCCGCGAACCCGGTCAGCCTGACCTGCCGTCCGGCGAGCGTGCGGCTCTCGTCGCCCCAGGCACGGCCGATGAACTCCCCGAGCGGCATGGCCGTGGCCCTGTCCCCGGCGAGGGCGCCGTACCCGGCGGGCGCCGCCGCCGGACGCGGCTGGGGGGTCTCGTCCCGGGAGGCGGCGAACGAGCCGAGGGCGGGCGGGCTGATCAGGAAGACGGCCACGACGGGGAGGCAGAGCAGCCAGGCCACCCACGGCCCGTGCGGGCGGCCGGCCTTGTGGTCGTGCCCGGCCTTGTCGCGATCTGAGGCCACGTAGGGCCTGCGCCACTCTTGGACCAGGCCGAGGACGCCCAGGGCGAACAGGACCAGCCCGGCCGCGACGAGCGGCACGCGGAAGCCCGGCTTGACGTAGTTGAGGTAGATGGTCGAGAAGGCCGAAACGCGCAGCAGCGCGCCGCCGAGCAGGGTGAGCACCAGGCCCTGGGCCATGCGGTTCACAGCAGCACCCATCCCACCAGCACGCTGACCACGATGGCGAGCGCGAACGTCAGGGGGACGAACCGGGCGGCGAACGCCCGCCCGAACGTCCCCGCCTGCAGGGCGATCAGCTTCAGGTCGACCATCGGCCCGACCACCAGGAAGGCGAGCTTGGCGGTCGGCGAGAAGGTCGTGAGCGAGGCGGCGACGAAGGCGTCCGCCTCGGAGCAGATCGACAGCACGACGGCCAGCAGCGCGAGGACCACCACAGACAGCCAGGGGAACTCGCCCAGCGAGGCGAGCCAGGCGCGGGGGATCGCCACGTTCAGGGTCGCCGCGGTGAGCCCGCCGATGACCAGGAAGCCGCCGGCGTGCAGGAAGTCATGGCGCATCGCCGACAGCAACGCCGTCCACCGGGAGGCGCCGGCGGGGGTGGGGGGAGTGCGGACGCGCAGCAGGCCCGGGCGGCCGAGCGCCTGCCAGGCCCAGCCGGCGAGCACGGCGACCAGAAGAGAGGCGGCGAAGCGGGCGAGCACCATGACCGGCTCGCCGGGGAACGCCACGGCCGTCGCCACGAGCACGACCGGGTTGATCGCCGGAGAGGCCAGCAGGAAGGCGAGCGCCGCCGACGGGGTGACCCCCCGGGCCATCAGCCCGGAGGCCACCGGCACCGAGGCGCACTCGCATCCGGGCAGCACCAGCCCGGCCGCGCCGGCGACGGGCACGGCGGCGTACGGCCGGCGCGGCAGCGCGCGCTCGAAGAAGGACGGCGGCACGAACGCCCTGATGGCCGCCGACAGCGTGACTCCCAGCACCAGGAACGGCATGGCCTGGATGCAGATCGCCACGAAGATCGTCGACCAGGTGCTGAGAGCCGGCGCGGTGAGGTGCGGCGACAGCACGAGGTTGCCGATCAGCAGGAAGCCGGCCAGCGCCGCGAACACCCAGGGCAGCACGTGGGCCTCGGGCGCTCGCCGTCCCCACGTCGGAGGAGGGACCGGACTGTCGGGCTCGGCGGTCCAGTCGAGTGCGGTTCGGTCGCTCATTGGGATCTAAAGCTATTTCTGGATATCGGGGGATATGCGCAAAATGGTGCGCGGGATGTCGCTTCGACGCCCCGACGCTACACCCGCGGGAGTTGGCCGAGCAGCCAACCCGGACCGGCGACCTCGGCGGCCGACTCGGCGACCCGCCGGCGCAGCTCGCGGTCGGCGGTGACGACCAGCACCCGCTCCCACGGCCTGACCTCGCGAATCTCCCTCACCACCGCCACGATGGCGTCGTCCCCGCTGCCCTGGGCCTCCACCACGGTCACCGGGCCGTCCGACCGCACGCCCTTGGCCGCGCCTTCCACCACCATGACCACCCGCGGGAACCACGTCTCGGGAGCGGGGAAGCCCTCAGGGGGCCGCAGGCCGTGCGCCATGAGCCGTTCGATGTCCGAAACAAGGCGCCGCGCGGCGCCCGCCCGGTCGCGCCACCACCCGTGCTCGGCGCGCGCGCCGACGATGTTGGCGGCGTCCAGGACCACGACCGAGGGCGGCAGGGCCGACCTGATCGCCGGCCACGTCTCGGCGAACCCCGGGTGCAGCGTCTCGCCGCAGAGCTCGTCGGCGGGCAGCCACCGCATGTCGGTGCTCTCGTCGTTGGCCGGGGCGGCGGGCAGCAGCGCGTCCGCCTCGGCGATCACCGTCTGGAACGACCAGCCGCCGTGGTCGTCGAGGTAGACGCCGAGGACGCGCAGGCTGTCGCCGCTCAGCGCGGCCTCCTCCAGAGCCTCGCGCAGGGCGCCGGTCACGGCGTCCTCGTGGCTGTCCAGCGCTCCTCCCGGCAGGCCCCAGGTGCCGCCGTGGTGGCTCCACCACGAGCGCTTCTGCATCAGGACGTGCGGCGTGCCTCCGGCGTCGTAGTGGACCGCCAGCAGCCCCGAGGCCCCGTGCAGCCCCCAGTGCCTGTGGCCGCGCCCGCACAGCGCCCACCCGTCGCCGTCCCTCGCCGCCATGTCTCCATCCTGCCTCAAGCGCCATGCGATCCTGTCGTACAGCGCGGTGCCCGAATCGCACCTTTCGTCGTCCTTCGGGCCGCTAGCATCCAACGGCGATGGACGGTTCACTCTCTCCGGTCCGGCTGCCCTACGACACCTTCAGACTCGCGGGGCGTCTCTTCCTGCCTCTGGCCTTCTACTACACCCTCGGCGCGCTCGTCCACCAAGGCGTCCTGCTGGGCGCGGTCCGCATCGCCGAGCCCACCGGCTGGCGGGCCATCCTCGCGTTCGGCGTGCTGAGCTTCGGCGTGCTGGTCACCCTGACGGCGTACATCGCGATGCTGAACGCCGCCGGGCGGGCGCTCGGCTCGCGCCCGGTGCAGACGCGCACGCTCGACGAGCGCGAGCGCGACCTGGTCGACGCGATCGCCCACACCCTGCTGCCCTTCCTCGTCTTCTACAGCGCGTGGGGGCTCTTCGAGGCCGACCTCAGCGCCTTCCAGCGGCTGCTGAACGAGCTCCATCCGGCGCTCGACTTCACCTACATCGGTGTGCTGGCCGACCTGTTCGACGTGAACGTCCTGATCGTGATCATCACGGCGGGCGTCTTCGCGGTCAAGGTGGCGTTCGAGCGCCTCTACAGCGCCACGGGGAAGCGCGTCTTCGGCGTGGCCAACAGCACGTTCGAATGCATGTGGATGTACTTCGGCCTCATCTCGCTGGGCAACTGGGTCGGCAGCGGCGTCGACTGGCTCACCGGCCGCGTGGTGTGGGCGGACTTCCTGAGCCTGTTCGACAAGGTGCCCGCACTGCGGAACCTGCGGCAGCTCGGCGAGTACGCGGCCCCCTACCTGCCCGACGCCAAGGACGGCCTGGTCCAGCCGCTCGTCTGGCTGGCCATGGCGGCCGTCGTCTACAGCTCGTCGATGACCGAGGAGGCCAAGGTCATCGAGGGCACCCGGGTCGAGCCGCACGTCTCGCGGCTCTGGCAGCGGCTGCCGGCCCCGGTCCAGGCCGTCGCCGAGTTCTTCTCCCGGGGGGTCCGTGACAAGTACGTCCCGCTGGCGAACGGATTCCGGTTCGTCCTGAGCGGCGGGGTGCTGTTCTACCTGACGTTCTGCCTGATGTACGTGGCGCTCGAGGCGCTGGCGTCGGTCGGCTTCATCGGCCTCACCCGGCTCGCCGGTGCGCACGAGGCGCTGTGGTGGCTGATGTGGGAGGGCGCTTTCGTGTTCCCGGTCACCCTGCTGCACGAGGTGCTGCGCATCTGCCTGCTCGCCGTGGCCTTCGACCTGGCGCTGCGGCGGGCCTCCGCCCGGTCGGCCGCGCAGGCGGGCCCCGCCGGGCCGCCGGTGGGGGCGGCCGTGCCGCTCCCGGCGCCGGCGTCACCCGCGCCTATGGGAGCGGCCGTACCGCTCCGGGCGCCGACGCCACCTCCGCCTATGGGAGCAGCCGTACCGTTCCCGGCTCCGGCGCCACCCGCACCTCGACCCGCAGGGTCGTGAAGGCGTCGGCGGGCACGACGTGCACCGTCTGGACGGCCAGCTCCTTGCCGACGGGCAGCGGGGCGAGCTTGAAGTCGGCGTCCAGGTTGAAGCAGGAGGCGGCCAGGCCGTTCTTCGGCGCCAGGTCGCTGCGGAACGCCGGCCCCCATGAGCGCCCGGCCGCGTCGGTGAGCTTGATCTTGCAGATGCCCCCGATGTCCCCGAACCACTTGCTCGCCCGCTCGGTCAGCGGCTTGAGGGTGATCACCGCGATGGCGACCTTCGTGCGGGGCGGCAGGGGACGATAGGCGTCGTCCGGCGGCCGGCCCTCGGTGATGCTCTTCAGACGCCACTCGATGCCGTTGAGCAGGGCCGGTCGCCCCGCCGCGGCGACGGCCTCGTGGCCGCCTTTCTGGGTGCCGTTCTCGTATTTCTCCCGCCACGGCAGCACCTCGGCGGCGAGCACCGCGGGGACGAGCGCCAGCAGGCCGAGGCCGTACCCGAGGTTGCGCTTCCAGTTCACGGCCCGGTCCTCTTCACAGCTCGCGCACCGGCCCGACCAGGAGGGTGGGCGGCGCCTGCTCGATGAGCTTCTTCGTGTAGGGGGCGGACAGCCGCAGGTCTACATCGGCGGCGGGACCGAGGTAGTCGCCCCCTACGACGCTGTGGATCCTGACGCTGAGGACCGCGCCCGCCAGCCTGTCGGGGGGCAGCTCGAACAGCATGGGGCCGTACGCCGGGATGCCCGGCTGGAGGAGCGCCTTGTCGAGCGTGCCGATGACCGAGCCGGCCAGGTACTCCGCGCCGTCGGCCGTGCGCAGCCGGGCTCCCTGCACCTGCGTCTCCTCGGTGGTGGCGGCGGCGGTGGCCCAGACGACCACCCAGATGCCCGCGGTCGTCTTCGGCTCGCCGACGAAGCCGTAGGCGTCCTTCAGCCGTACCGATCTGCCGAGCTGGAGGCGGTCCACGCGGAGCTGGAAGGCGGTGGTGTCCACCTGCTCGCCCATCTCGCCCGACGTCGCGATCGGCGCGTACTTCTCCTCTACGTCCGGGGTGGCACGGAGCACTCCCACGATGCCGGCGAGCAGCAGCGCGCCGGTCAGCACGGCCATGATCGTCCGTATCACCGGCCCACCTCGAGGTCGTAGATCGCCAGGTCCTCGCCCGGCAGCCAGTCGGACAGCTCTGAGGAGAACCAGGGCTTGAACTCCTCGTCCTTGAAGGTGGCGGTGAGGCTCGTAGGGTCGGGCGCTCCGGCGGGAACGTTGTAGACGGCCATCACCCGCTCGACCAGGCCGGGCTGGAGCTGCTCGCGGTCGGACCGGCCGTCGCGGATGACGAAACCGGACTTCCTGTCCTTGATCCGGTCGATCACCACGCTGCCGGGCGAGACCTTGATGTTCAGTCTCGCCATGAGGCCGGTGACCGTGCCGGTCAGGTCGCCGACGTTCTCCACCTGGATCTCGATCACCAGGAACCGGCCCGTCTTGGCCTCACCGAGCCCGGGGGCCGGGTCCTTGGTGACGTAAGTGGCCTTGTACGGCTTTATCGCGAAACGGTGGCCCACGGTGGTCTGGCCGAGCCGGCGATGGGGGATGTCCGGCTTGGACTCCTGGAGGCCGCCGGCCGGCCAGGACAGCGCGAGCACCGTGGCCAGCGCGAACACAACGGCGGTGAGGGCGATCCACGGCCGCAGCGGTCCCCGGCGTGACTCCGTGCGTCCGGGGGTGGGCTCCGGAGTGGTCACGGCCAGGGATCATATCCGGCAAACCTCGCGAGAGCCCCGAATATCACGATTCCCCCGCCAACCCGGCGCACCGTGGTAGGCCGCGCAGGGAAGGAGCCGGCCCCAGGGGCTCAGCCGCCGCCCTTGCTGAAGTGCTGGTAGTCCTTGGCACCGTTGAAGTAGCCGCCCCACTCCCAGCCGTACTCGGCGAACAGGCGGACCACGCGGTCGTCGGGATTGATCACACCCGGCATGCGCAGGGGCCGGTCGGCGAAGCGCTCGGCGTTGTCGTGCGCGACCGAGCCGTCGGGCTCCACCCACGGGTTCTCGCGGGGGTTGATGTCGATGGCGTTGCCGTACGAATGCTTGGACCAGCTGCTGGCCCCGGTCGTCTTGCGGCAGTTGAACGCCGAGGTGTTGTCGGCCTCGATGGAGTCGAAGTCGCTGCCCTTGTAGACGTCGATCTGCCTCATGCGGGTGATCGGGTAGCGCCACTGGTAGAGCCGCTTGAACACCCCGGTCACGTCGCCGGTGACCGCGCGGTTCACGATCAGCTCGCCGGTGTGGGCCTTCTTGTCGAACCCCCAGTACGTCATCGTGACCTTCCGCAGGCCGCTCGGCGACACCGGGCAGCCGGGGCGCCAAGAATGGCCGAGCTCCTCCGCCGTGACCGCCGAGACCTTCGCGGTGAACGCCGGCGGCCCCGAGGGGGACGGGGAGGGGGACGGCGGAGCCGGGCTCGCGGACGTGTCCGGGGTCTGCGGTGAGGACGGCGGCGACGCCGCGCCCGACGGCGGGCCCGAGGTGGGCGTGGGCTCGGCGGCGACACCGGAGCCGGCGCCGCCGCACGCGGTCGCGGTGGCGCACGCGCAGGCCAGCACCACCAGGCCAAGGCCGCGGTGCTTCGGTGTGTGAGGCATACGCCAGAGTAAGGCCATCCTGACGCCGCTCGTGACGCAATTGTGATGTCGGCCGTCCGTGGGGCCGGGACAGGCCCTGTGCGACGTGTGCCGCACGTTTTACCCGGAAGACCTCGCGCACATGTTCGAGGAGGCGCTACAGTCTTCGGCATCGGATCGAACACGGGTTCGGGCCGGCAGGTTCAGGCGAAGGGTGGTGTGCTGTGGCGTTGCTCTCGCCACCCGTCCGGCAGGCGTCCGGGCGGCCCTCCGCTCCCCGTCGCTCCGCGACACGCCGTAGCCCTTTCTACGGAAATCTAGGACGGCCTCTATATCCGGTCATAAAGTCCGAGAGCGTGGACCCCGTGCGCAATCCCTACGCCCCCGGTGCGGGGCAGCGCCCTCCAGAGCTCGCCGGGCGCGATCGTGAGCTGCAACAGTTCGAGGTCGTGCTCGAACGGGTGGCGCGTGGCCGTCCCGAGCGCAGCATGGTCCTCACCGGGCTGCGCGGCGTCGGAAAGACCGTGCTGCTCAACACCTTCAAGTCCATGGCCATGCAGCGGCTCTGGGGCACCGGCAAGATCGAGGCCCGACCCGAGCAGTCCCTCCGCCGTCCGGTCGCCGCCGCTCTGCACATGGCGATCCGCGAGCTGGCCCCGCGTCATCGTGCCCCCGATCGCATCGAAGAGTTCCTCGGCGTGCTCAAGGCCTTCGCCATGCGCGACCCCGGGGCGGCCAAGGGCACCTCGCACTGGTCGCCCGCGATCGACGTCCCGGCCGGGCGTGGCAGGGCCGACTCGGGCGACCTCGAGATCGACCTGACCGAGCTGTTCGTCGACGCCGCCTCCGTGGCGACCGACCTCGGCGTCGGGGTCGCCCTGTTCATCGACGAGATGCAAGACGTCCAGGCGCCCGACATCTCGGCCCTGTGCGCCGCCTGCCACGAGCTGTCGCAGAGCGGCGGCCCGCTCATCGTCGTCGGCGCCGGCCTGCCCCACCTGCCCGGCGTGCTCAGCGCCAGCAAGAGCTATTCCGAGCGCCTGTTCCGCTACGCGCGCATCGACAGGCTCGACCGGGAGGCCGCCGACCTCGCGCTCATCGCCCCCGCCTCGCGCGAGGAGGTCGAGTTCACCCCCGAGGCGCTCGACGCGCTGTACGAGGCGGCCGACGGCTACCCCTACTTCGTCCAGGCCTACGGCAAGGTCGCCTGGGATCTCGCGCCTGGCACCCCCATCACGGCCGACGACATCAGGGTCGCCGCGCCCGAGGCCGAGGAAGAGCTCGCGGTCGGCTTCTTCGGCAGCCGCTACGAGCGTGCCACCCCCGCCGAACGCGACTACATGCACGCGATGGCCTCGGTCGGCGACGAGCCCGTGCCGACCGCCGAAGTCGCCGAGTTGCTCGGTCGCAAGCCGTCGAGCCTCTCGCCGGCCCGCGACAGCCTCATCAAGAAAGGACTCATCTTCAGCGCCGAGCGCGGTCTCATCGCCTTCACCGTGCCGCACTTCGGCAAGTTCCTCCGGGCGCAGCCGCTGTAGGCCGCATCCGGTCCCCAAGCCGGGCACGCAGTGACCCTGCGTTCCCATTGACCTCTCTACGGCTTTCTAGAGGGGAAGCTAGAGAGCCGTAGAGAGTTGAATTCAGGGTGTGCGACAGCGTGGTGGCCGGTCGGCGAGGCCGGTCACCACGCCACCCTGGGGCGGGCATCGACAAGATCCCGGGGCTGCTTTACCGTGACCATGGAAAGTGGTGACCATCGGAAGTCGGCATTGCGACCGCACGGGGTGACGACCTTGACCAAGCACGCGTTCGGTAAGCGAGGCGGCGTCCACGCGGCCGCTGTCGTCGTCCTCCTCGCAGCGCTCGGCGCGCTCGCCGGGCCGATCGGCGCCCCCGCGGCGCGGGCCGCCACGGCGTTCAAGGTTCTGCAGGTCAACCTGTGCAACAGCGGGCACGCGGGCTGTTACGAGGGCGGCGCCGTCCCTGAGGCCCAGTCGCTGATCGGACGGGTCAAACCTGACGTTCTCACCGCGAACGAGATATGCGAGAGCGATGTGGGCCCGCTACGGTCCGCCATGGGCAACGGCGACTACGAGTTCCGGCCGGTCGAGGACGAGCGCACCGCCGCCGCCATCCAGTGCACAGGCGGACGTGGCGCCTACGGCGTCGCCGTTCTCGCCGTCCCCCGCTACGGCAAGACCGCGAGCGGCGGCGGCTGGTACTCCTACCAGGACGCCGGCAGCGAGCGGCGCGCCTGGGGGTGCGGCCGCTTCGGCGGGTTCTGGGCGTGCACCACCCATCTGTCGTCCTCCGATGAGCCCGTCGCGCTGCAACAGTGCAGACAACTGATGAACGAGTACATCCCGCAGCTTCACGCCCAGTACGGCGGCCTGCCCACCGTCGTGGGCGCCGACCTGAACCTCGAGTACGACCGATCCGACCCCGAGAACGCCCAGAACTGCGTGCCCGGCGGCTACTTCCGCAAGGGCGACGGCGACGTCCAGCACGTCATCGCCTCCAGCGCCTTCGCCTTCGTCCGCACCGACAAGTACGGCATGTCGCGCACCGACCACGACGCCTTCATGGTGACCCTCACAGCGCCGTGGTGACCGGGCCCGCCTCGCTTAGGCTTTCTATGGTTCTCTAGCGTGTGGTTGATACACCCATAGAATTCCGGAGATGGCCCTCGCCCGCCGACCCGTCCGCGCCGACGACGGCGACCCGCACCGGTGGCCGCCGCCCGCTGAGGTACACCGCGAACACGACATCGGCCCGCGCCCCGACCGCCGTGCGCGCGGGGTACACGAAGAACCGCCAGCACAGCTCGCGCCAGGAGTCCGACGGCTCGTCCGCCAGGAGCAGCGGCGCGTGCGAGCGCCACTCGGCGCTCGCCCGCAGGCGTGCGGCGGCCCGCCCGGACGGCACGGGGCGTTGCTCGCATGGCGCGCGATATTTGACCCGGGCGATCGCCTCGCTCCACTCCGGAGACAGCGCCACCAAGAGCGCCAGGCCGGTCCCGAGCGCCGCCGCCAGCTCCCAGGAGGCCCGTGACAGCAGGTCCATCCCCGAGACCGGGACCACCGACACCACCACCGCCATCCCGGCCAGGACGGCGGCGCGCCCGATGGAGCGCAGCCCGACCGGCGAGCTGCTGGCCTCGCCGAAACAGCCGCAGCCCACGTCCGGGCGCCGCCTGCGCAGCTCCCACAGGACATAGGTGGCGACGGAGAAGAACGTGATCGTCCCCCAGCGGGGCAGGGGATGGCGGGTGAAGAGCAGGCACACCGCCAGAACGACTTCCCCGACGGCACAGAAGATCATGAACGGCTCGCGCCAGCGTTCGGGCACGAGGACACCGGGACCGAGGCGGGAGAGCCCGCCGGGGTCGGCGTCGCTTCCGGCGGTCACCAGCTTCGCCCCGCCGCCGAGCAGCAGGAACAGGACGAGCAGCGCGAGCGCGGCGGTGGCGAGTGTCGGTGTCTCCACGGTCATCCCAATCCGACCCGGGCGTTGAAGCATCCATTGGTGAGCTCTCCGCCGAGCTCGACGTAGGAGAGCGGCGACAGCTCGGCGATGCGGCCCCGGGGAGAGGTGCCGCACTCCACGCACCGGTCGCAGAACCGTCCGGCCATGCACCCGCAGGCGACGATCGGCAGCACCGACGCGCGGCTCTCGCACACGTTCCCGACGTACAGCATCGAGCCCAGCGCGAGGAAGGGCAGCCCCGTGCACGACACGCCGGCGTCCTCGCACTCGGAATCGGCACGTTCCAGCATCGGGTAGGCGACGCCGGCCTCGCCGTCGTCGAAGGCGTCCGACCAGGCGGCGGTTCCGGAGATCTTCGACTGGACGGCCCGGTAGGCGGACGGAGGCGCGGGCACGGCCGTGGCGCGGTAGGTGGGCTGCGAGGTCGCCGGCAGCCGCGCGTGGGTGACCCCTTCCCGCCGCGTGCCGATCGCGTCGAAGAGGTAGCCCGGTTCGAGCTGGGGGTGCCGGACCCGGATGCGCCCCGAAGCGCTGTAGGGGACGACGACCGTACGCCGTCCCCGGTGCGGGCCGCAGTCGAGCTCCACCGTCAGGTCCCTGCCGTCCTTGCCCAGGGCGAGGATGACCCCGGTGACGCGGGTGATGTCCCCCCACAGCCGCTCGGCCACGCGGCCCGACTGGCGGGCGCGGATCATGACGCGGGTGCCGGCCGGCAGGTCCACGGGGGCGGCGGGGCTGCCGTGCCAGGCGGTCGCCCAGGGAGCGATGACCAGCCGCTCCTCTTCGCCGTCCGGGTTCTCCAGGATCACCAGGTGTGGGCTGATGTCGATTATCTGACCGGCGACGCCGGTGAGAGGCGTCGGCTCCTCGATCTCCTCCTTCGCCGGAGCGCCGCTACGGCCGAGTGCGGCGGACGCCAGCGCATGGCGACGCTCAACTCCCATCGGCCCCTCCCCGGTCGCCGCCGCGAGTTTCCTCGGTCGTTCACTAGCGTCACATGAAACTTCACCGACGACGATTATCTCGGGACGAGAAATTCCCCCCGGGGCGATCTGCGTAGCAAATAACCCACTCCAGGAGGAACTAGTCGACGCCCCAGCATGCCATGGGCATGTAACGATCTTTGCCGCCGCCGGGGCGAAACCTGGATCATGGCTCAGCCGTATCAGGGCTTCCGGCTGCGATTCTGACGAAGAGATCGTTCCTTCATGGCCTTCGTCACGGCACCGGTGATCGCATGAGCGGTAAAGACGAGGAGTTCCGCGAGTACGTGGTCGCCCGCGGTCCGGCACTGCTGCGCATGGCCTACCAGTTGACCGGCCAGCCCGCGGACGCCGAGGACCTGCTCCAGGCGGCCCTGGCCAAGACCTATCTCGCCTGGGACCGGATCATCGACAGGGCGTCGCTCGACGGGTACGTGCGCCGTGCGATGGTGAACATCAACATCTCCTGGTGGCGGCGCAGGAAGCTGGAGGAGTACCCCTCCGAGGAGCTTCCCGAGCCGCCGGTCCGGGACGGGCCTACTCCGGGGGAGATCCACGAACTCCTGGAAGAGGCGATCAACCGGCTCCCGGTCCGGCAGCGCACGGCGATCGTGCTGCGCTACTACGAGGACATGAGCGAGCCGGAGATCGCGAAAGCGCTCGGCATCAGCATCGGCACGGTGAAGAGCACTGTGTCGCGGGCGATGGCGAAGCTCAGAGGCGATCTGGTCGTCGTGGAGTCCCGGCAGCCCGAGGCGCAGCCCCAGCTATGACCACGTCCGCCCGGACCGGCCGTGCGGATTCCGCCCGTCCCGCGCACCTGACCGACGCGCGTCTGGTGCGTCCTTCGAACTCGCGCCGCACGTCCTTACGCCGAGCGCTTGTCTAGACGGCGGCAGCGGACCAGACTCGAATCCGGACAATGGTCTTGAAACCGGCGCCGGGCCGGGTTCGGCCAGCGGAGGTGCCATAAATGCGCAGCACCATGCCCGACCACCCGCTCACGATCGCCTCGCTCATGCGGCACGGCACCAGCCTGTTCAGCGATCACGAGGTCGTCACCTATACCGGCGACGGTTACCGGCGCCTGCCGTACGGAGAGCTCGCACGTGAGGCGGCGAGGCTGGCCTCCGCGTTGCGGAGCCTCGGCGTGGACGGCGACCAGAGGGTCGCGACCTTCGGCTGGAACAACGCCGAGCACCTCACCGCCTATCTCGCCGTTCCCAGCATGGGAGCGGTGCTGCACACCTTGAACATCCGCCTGTTCCCCGAGCAGATCGCCTATATCGCCGACCACGCCGAGGACGACGTCGTCATCGTGGACGCCTCGCTCGTCCCCCTGCTCGCCCCGATCCTGCCCGAGATGAAGACGGTGCGGCACGTGATCGTCAACGGGGCCGCGGACACCGGGCCGCTCGCCTCGGCGGGCAAGGACGTGCACGACTACCGCTCGCTGCTCGACCAGGCGCCGGACGTGTTCGACTGGCCCGAACTGGACGAGCGCGCCGCCGCGTCCATGTGCTACACCAGCGGCACCACGGGCAACCCCAAGGGCGTCGTCTACAGCCACCGGTCCTCCTACCTGCATGCCATGAGCGTGTGCACGGCCAACGCCATGGGGATGTCCAGCCGCGACCGGGTTCTGCCGATCGTGCCGATGTTCCACGCCAACGCCTGGGGCCTGCCGTACGCCGCGCTGATGGCCGGCGCCTCGCTCGTCATGCCCGACAGGTTCCTGCAGGGGGAGCACCTCGCCAGGATGATCGCCGAGGAGCGGCCGACGCTCTCCGGGGCGGTTCCGACGATCTGGGGCGACCTGCTGCGCCATGCCCGCCAGCACGGGTCCGACCTGTCGTCGCTGCGGCTGGTGCCGTGCGGCGGCTCGGCGGTGCCGGAAGCGCTGATGCGGGCGCTTTGGGATGAGTTCGGGGTCCAGGTCGTGCATGCCTGGGGGATGACCGAAACCTCGCCGCTGGCGACGGTCGCCCACGGCGACTCCTGGGACCTGCGCGTCACCCAGGGGAGGCTCCTGGCCGGGGTCGAGGGCAGGATCGTCGGCGCCGGCGACGTCGTGATGGACTCCGACGGGGTCGCGGTGGGCGAGTTGGAGGTGCGCGGCCCGTGGGTCACCGCGTCCTACCACCTGGAGGAGGATCCTTCGCGGTTCCATGACGGCTGGCTGCGCACGGGGGACGTCGGCCGGCTGGACGCCCGCGGCTATGTGACGCTGACCGACCGGGCCAAGGACGTCATCAAGTCCGGCGGAGAGTGGATCTCGTCGGTGGAACTGGAGAACGCGTTGATGGGGCATCCCGCCGTGGTGGAAGCGGCGGTGATCGGGGTGCCGGACGAACGCTGGGGGGAGCGTCCGCTGGCATGCGTGGTGCTCGACGGAACGGCCGAAGTGGCCGAACTCCGGGAGTTCCTGTCGGGGAAGGTGGCGCGCTGGCAGGTGCCGGAGCGCTGGGCGTTCGTCGAGACCGTGCCCAAGACGAGCGTCGGCAAGTTCGCGAAGCGAAGCCTGCGCGAGATGCACGCCCGGGGAGAGCTCACGATCGTCGAGAGCTGAGTTCGGGGTGCGCCGCTTCCGCCGAACCGGCTTCCATGGCCCCCGCGGTGGCGCAGGGGCGAACCACGTCACGGATGATGCGCAGGCTGTCCAGAAGCTCCTCCAACCGCTGTGGGGAAAGCAGACCGGTGAACCACTTCTCAATGTCCTCGATGTGCCGTGGGAGGACCGATTCGAGCCGGGTTGCGCCCGCGTCGGTCAGCGTCGCGAAGGAGGCACGCCGGTCGCTGGGACAGGCCACGCGCTCGACCAGGCCCTCGCGTTCCAGCCGGTCCACGACGCGGGTCACCCCGCTGGTGGAAAGCGAGGTCTGGGCCGCGAGGTCGCTCATGCGCAGCCTGCGCCCGGGAGACCGGTACAGGCGGATGATCGTTTCAAAGTCGATCTCGGAGAGACCGGAGGCGGCGAAGGCGGCGTTCATCTTGTCGGAAAGACCATGGTAGACCTCGGCGATGAGGCCCATGGCGGTCAATCTGGGGTCGTCAGCTGGTATCACGCTCATAGTCTAGATGACGTTAGTTGACGGGCGGAATATTCCTCAGGTAGACATCTGTTGCAGCAAGTACCACTCGGCACCACCTACTCCATGGGAGATGGAACATGAGCACTCGCACTTGGGAAGGCCTCACGATCCCGACGTCCGGCACCTTCGACCTGGACGCCTCGCACACCCGCGTCGGCTTCGTCGCCAAGCACATGATGGTCAGCAAGGTCCGCGGCCGCTTCAGCGACTTCTCCGGCACCGTCACGATCGCCGAGAACCCGCTGGAGTCGTCGGCCGAGCTCACCATCAAGACGGCCAGCATCGACACCGGCAGCGACGACCGCGACAACCACCTGCGCAGCGACGACTTCCTCGCGGTGGACAAGTTCCCCGAACTGACCTTCCGCAGCACCCGCGTCACCGGTCACTCCGGCGACGAGCTGATCGTCGTCGGCGACCTCACCATCCGTGACGTCACCAAGGAGGTCACGCTCAAGGTCGAGTACGGCGGCGCCGGCACCAACCCCTGGGGCCAGGAGCTCTTCGGCTTCGAGATCGAGACCGAGATCGAGCGCGAGGAGTTCGGCCTGACCTGGAACGTCGCCCTGGAGACCGGCGGCGTCCTGGTCGGCAAGAAGATCAAGATCGAGATCGAGGGCGAGGCCCAGCGCCGCGCCTGATCGCCCGCGATGCGCACCCTGTGTCCACAGCCTGTGGACAGAGTGTGTGGAAACCTTCCTCCCATGGACCACCAGGGCCGGATCGCACTCCGGCCCTGGTTCATGGCGCCCTCGCCCCCCAGGCGAACCGGTCTCTCCGCGACTCGTTCGCCCGCCATGCCGAATCCACTTTGCCGCCCAGCATCAAGGCCGGTACTCTGTGCTGAGCCAGTCAGGCCCCCGGCGGGGCCGGTCGGGCCACCAGGAGGCTTCGCCTAGTCAGGTCTATGGCGCCGCACTGCTAATGCGGTTTGGGTCTACAGCCCATCCGGGGTTCAAATCCCCGAGCCTCCGCAGGTCAAAGGCCCTCTCCCGTTTCCGGGGTGAGGGCCTTTTTGATCTCTGAATACCGTCGGGGTTGCAGTTTGGGTTGCAGTTGTCAGTCATCGCCCCAGAGTGCGGCCCCCATACGCTTACTCGCATCCTGCATCATGGCGCCGGCCACGTGGGTGTATCGCTCCGTCGTGGTCACTCGCGCATGCCCGAGGATTTCCTGAACGACACGGATGTGTACGCCCTGCTCCACGAGGAGCGTCCCAGCGGTGTGCCGCGCGTCATGGAGCCGAGCATCCCGGACCCCGGCCCGCTTGAGGATGGACTTCCACACCTTGTAGTCCTCGCTGCGCTCCATGGGCCGGCCCCGTTGCGTCGCGAACACGAGATCGTGATCTTCCCAGAGGTCGTCGGCCCTCTCCCTCTCGGCCGCCTGCTGCTCGCGATGTGCCCGTAGAACGGGGAGCAGCTCAGGAGGACATTGCAGGGTGAGACGCGAGGATAGCGACCTGCACCGCCGGAGGTAATCCCGATGGATCACCACAACACGCACTCCGTCAGCGTGGCAGGCGTGATCATCGACGACCAAGGCCGAGCACTCCTCACCCAACGCCGAGACAACGGCCACTGGGAAGCACCGGGCGGCATCCTCGAACGCGACGAGGACATCATCACCGGCCTACTCCGCGAAGTCCGCGAGGAAACCGGCCTCGACGTCGAACCCGTCACCCTCACCGGCGTCTACAAGAACATGAACCGCGGAATCGTCGCCCTGGTCTTCCGCTGCAAGACCATCGGCGGCCACCTCACTGAAACCGACGAGACCCGCTCATACCGCTGGGTCACCGCAGACGAGGTTCGCACCCTCGCCTCCGAGGCATTCGCCGTCCGCGTCCTGGACGCCATGCGCGACGACCACACCCCGGCCATCCGCCACCACGACGGCACACACCTGCTCTGAACGAGTTGAGTCGACGCGCACTGAGGATCTTGCCGAAATTCGCTCTTAGGTATCAAGCGGCGGCGCGCCGCGCCGCCGTACGCCCCGCGCCGGCACCCTCGCGCCGCGCATGCGGCCTGGGGGCCGGTCACGGCGCGGGCGCCACGCGGGGCATCGCCGTATGCGCACCCCGCCGTACCTCAGTGCCTCGCCAACCACCGGCCCGCCGCCGCCCAGGCGCCACGAGCGACTTCGAGGGCATCCCCTTGCGCCCGCTCTCGTCGGTCACGTTCCGCATTCGCATGGTGCAGCGCCAGAAACAGACCCATAGCGGTGAGCATGGTGAGCATCCATAGAGCGAGTCCTACTATCAGCGACAGGGGCATGAGCACCGTTGCCATCGCGCTTGTAGCCACTGGGATGAAAAAGAGGAGCGTCCGCTGGCGCATGATCCAAGTGTGCACCTTAGTGGCTCTGGGTGCAGGGTCGTCGGTGGCTGAGGTGTGGGTGGGCCATCACACCCCTACAGGTTGCGATCGCGCTGTGGCTGGTCACCATACGGGGGGTGAGGGCGATCGAAGGTCCGGGCATCGTTCCTCAGCCCGGCCCGCCGGATGCCAGGGCTGAGGCGGGTAACGCGTGCGGCCAGGTGGTGGCCTCGATCGCGTGCCATTAAGGGCGGGGATCAAGGGGGAGTCACGGGGACCCAGCGCGGGCATGTTGCCGAGGTCAGAGGCGTTTGCCCAGGTGATCAGGCCGTTTTGCAAGCAGGAAGTCAGGGGTTCGAGTCCCGTATGTGCGCGTAGATCACAGATCCGTCGAATCAGAGCCCGGTCTACAGACCGACTTGTCCGCTCTATCGCTGCTGAGCCCAGAAGTCAGTGCTGGAGACTTCGAGTCCATCTGGTGTACCAGTCGAGGAAGGGCACCGGCTCCGTCCATCCGCTGTACGGGAAGCCCCAGCGATCGTGCTTGTGCCAAGGTGCGGACGGCCACCAGTACATGTCCTCGGCCCAGCCCATCTCGGTCATCCACACCGTGTCGGCAAGGTCGCCGTTCATCGCCAGCATGCTGATCCACGTGCAGCCGTGGCCACAGAGGAACATGGTTCCGGGCATCGGCTTGTCGAACCAGAGGATGGGCTTGGTGCCCTCGGCCGCGAGCTGTGGCAGGCGGGACACGTGGGCGCGACTGATCGGGAAAGAAGCTGATACGGAGACTGCGGCTTCCGGTTCCTCCGCGAACCTTTGCTGCTCGCGCAGAGTTTCGTCAATGATCCACTCCAGATTAAGCACCGGGCCAGGCTGGACGCCTGGTCCGAACCGGAGGAGGAACGAGCGGAACTCCTCGGGCAGAGGCGCCCCCACGACGCCTTCGAGCGCCTGTACTTCTTCCTCGGACAGCGGCGCGATAGCCGACAGGTCGGTGAGCTGGGCGAGTTCGTTGCCCAGTTGGGCCAAGCTGACCTCTGATCGCATGCCATCCTCCTCAGGCACTACAAGGGAGTTCGGGCAGGTTGGTGCGGCAGCGCATACAGTAGCGCCGATTAGCACGATCACTTGCAATGAAGTCAGCCACGCGCGGCGCAGGTATTGGACCAGGCTTACTGTACAGCAGCCGGGTACAGCAACGTCGGCTTACACGAGCACATCCCACCGGCCCTTAACTACCGACCAAGCAGGGCGAGAAGCTCTCTACGTCGAGACTGGCACCCGTTTGCAAGCAGGATGTCAGGAGTTCGAATCTCCTAGGCTCCACCCAAAGAAAACCCAGGTCAGGGCACATATCCCGACCTGGGTTTCGCGTTTCAACGGGCCTGTTTCGACTTCCGTGCCCGCTGCGTGCCCGATGCCTTCGTGAGCTGGTCGCGGGCGAGCGAGTCGAGCGGCGCCGCGCCGCGCCGCCGTACGCCCCGCGCCGGCGCCCTCGCGCCGCGCAGTTCACGCGGCTATGGCGGGATGTCTTCCAAACTGGTTGGCAAAGCACCAAGCCTTTCCTGCCCTCGCAGCTTTGCTCATGAAGCACCACACTTGCTGATGTGCATTGGAGGAGACGAGTGATCAAGGAAGATTCGCTACGGTTCCGGGCGAGACGAATACGGCGCTACCAACTGATGATCGTTCCGTGTGCTGCTCTGGTCCTCATAGGCGGGGCCTACCTGACTAACCACGGCGGATCGGAGAAAGCAGGTCGACCAGTCACCACACCGACCGGGGAGGACAGCGGGTCGAACGCGAAGATCATCGATAAAGAGCAGATCATCGACCTTGACACCTTCAGTGAGAAGGACGATCCAATGTGGCCGCTGATCGAGGAGCTTCGAAAGACCGCCCCTCAGATCGACTCCACGGCTCCGAGCTCCACGGGAGATTGATCACGCCTGTCGAGCAGTTGCATTTCCCGTTGCAGTACAGGACCGTTCAGACCCGTTCAGGGTGGACCGCACAGGGCCTCTGGTTGCAATGAACCGTCCAGGGTTCCCGGGTTGCATGCTTCCAGAGACATAGGGCGATGACGGCCTCCGGTGCTATCCAGCATCCCCGGCGTCGTGCCCGATCGCCTACGGTAAGCCGTACCCATGCGGGGAGGCGCGGTGCAATGCCGAAGACCGTCTCGAAGAGCGTACAGTCGTGCCCGTCGCGTGCCCGATGGGACGGGAAACGAGGGGGAACAGCGGGGAGTCACGGGGAACGCAATCAAGGCCCTGATCTGCGTCTTCGCAGGTGAAGAAAGATCGGCATGCGTCTTTGCAAGCAGGAAGTCAGGTTTCTGGTCTAAACGCCTCCGGCGGGGGCGCTCGGCTCCGGGATGATCAGGTGGGGGAGATGTGCGCGTCCGCGCTGGTGAGGACCCCGCTCGGGTTGCAGTTTGGGTTGCAGTTCACCACCGTTCAAGGCCGTTCCAGGAGGACCCGCCGGGCGCGTTGGTGCAGCTTGAACCACTCTGAACGGCCAAGATCCGAGCTGCTAATGCGGTTTGGGTCTACAGCCCATCCGGGGTTCAAATCCCCGAGCCTCCGCACCTCAAAGGCCCTCTCCCGTTCTACGGGCGAGGGCCTTTTTCGTGTCCAGAAGTGTCCCTTAACGTCCAGTCTGCGGGCACAGTGTGAGCACACTGAGACTGATCATGGAGTTCTCCCGCGTCGCGGGATCATCGCGACCGTCGCCGTAGTTCGACTTCGAGCCGGCGGCCGCAGGGCTGGTCCACTTCCCCCAAGGGCGGCGGACGCCGTCCGGTGATGGTTCAGGATGCGAGGACACCGCCATCCGAGTCACGCTCTGGGCGCGTCACCGATGGCGATGGGCTCCGGATTCACCCGGGGATGTCGTCGCCTGCCATGTCGTACTCCGATTCGCACCGGTTACCGGCCTGCCACGCCGCCGGCACGGACAAGGACGCGCGTGTGGTGTCCCGGAGACCGTCCGGGACACCACACGCGCGACGGCGATCAGCGTTACGGGGTATCGCCCAGCTCGTCGACGTAGCCGGTGGACTCGAAGGTCTGCCGGAGCAACGGCGTGGCGTTCCCCTTCTCGATGACGTCCAGCTCCAGGACGCCACCGGTCCGCTCGTCGAAGATCAGCCGGTAGGTGATCCTGCCGGGCCTGCCGGCGTCGTCGGGTCCGAGCGTGTCGAGGGCGACCCCGGTACGCCCCAGCCCGTCGGTCATCCCGGCCTGCGACCTCAGCCCCGAGGCGGAGTCGGCCAGCACCTGGAACAGAGCCGAGCGGGTGCCGGGCGCGATCGGCGCGATCAGCAGGTCCCAGGCCGTCGAGGACAGGTAGGCGGTGAAATCGTCCCCGTCCCGTTTGGCGGGGCTCTCCGCGTACAGCGCCTTGAGCTTCGCCTTCAGACCCGCCTTGTCCTTGGGCAGCTTCGAGAGGTTCGACCAGGTCACGCTGGGGTTGACGATCGACACGACGCGCTCGGCGCCGCTGTCGGCACCACTGGAGGGCGCGCCCTTCTCTTCGGTGGTGCGCGGCTTGTCACCGCCGGACAGCTGGGGCGACCCGGACCGCTTCCACTTCGCCTCGTCCTCCGGAGAGGAAAAAGTGATCTTCACGTCCTGGTTCGAGATGACACGGCCCGCCGTGCCCTTGAGCGAGCGCCAGGTCTCCGTCGTATCGGCCTTGGTCGCCTCGTAGGACAACTGCGTGCTCTTCAGCTCGGCGGCCTTCTCGGCGAAGTCCTTCTCGTACGCCTTGAGCTCGGCGGGCCTGCCCTTCAGCTCCTCCCGCTTGGTCGTCCGCTCGTCGAGCAGCATCTTCATCGCGGTCGTGTAGGTGTCCGGGTCCATCTGGATCAACTGGGTGGTGCGCACCCGCGAGTACCAGACCTGGCCGGCGCCGATCGGCTCCTCGGCGGCCACCTTCGCCACCGCCAGCAGGACGGTCCGGGTGTTCACGGTCTTCGGGCCGGTGGAGGTGCCGGGGGCGCCCGTGCCGTCCCCGGCTGACACGGTCTTCCCCCCGGCGGCCTGTCCGGGAGCGGGACTCCCCGGGGCGAGCTGCGGGACGATGATCGCGGCGGCGGCGAGCGCGGCAACGGCCGTACCCGCGATGAGGTAGAGCGGGCGGCGCTCGGACACGCGGAATCTCCGGGCGTGAGGAGCGGTCCGGGGAGTCTGGAACGCGCGGGCGAGATCGTCCGAGCGGTGCCGCTGGTAGGCGTCCTCGGTGAGCGCGTCGGGACGCAGCGTGGTGAGCAGTTCGCTGAGGGAGTCTCTGTCGTTCATCTCTGTTCCTGGAGGGTGAACGGGGCGTGGGGATGTAGCGCGTCCGCGAGGCGACGGCGTGCCCGGTGGAGCCGGACGTTGTACGTGCGGGCCGAGCAGCCCGCCGCCTGCGCCGCCTGCGCGGGCGACAGGCCGAACCAGCTCGCGAGGATGACCGCCTCGATGTCCTGCTCGCGCAGTCCGGCGAGCACGGCGAGGGCCTCCTGCCGGTTCGCGACCCGTTCGGCGACGTCCGCCTCGACGAGGGTGCTCAACTGGGCGAGCCGGGCGACCAGGTCGTCACCGCGCGACCGCCGGGCGCGCTGGTTGCGCAGCAGGTTCCTGGCGACGCCGAGCAACCACGGCAATGGCGGATCGGGCACATCCTCCAAGCGCCGCCAGGCGACGAGGAAGGTCTCGCTGGTCACGTCCTCCGCCATGGCCGGCTCGGCACGCAGCAGGGCGTATCCCAGTACGTTCCGGTAGTGCCGGTCGTAGAGGTCGGTGAATCGTTCTTCGGGATCGTCCACGCTAAGAACTGCTTCGAGGGACCGTCTGGATTACCTTCATCCTCGAAAAAATTACCGCCTCCCCATCGGGCGGCGGCATCCGCCGGCCGCCTGGGCGGCGGGCGGCGGGCGGCGCTTCGCGCTGGTTAATCGAGTGGATGGTGAAGCGCGCGCTGACATATTCTGCGGGAACCGCGGACGCGCAGTGGTCGCGGCCGTGATCGCCAAGACGTCGATGATTCACGACGTCGACATGCCGTCCGTGCTGTGGCCGCGATGCCCGAAACGCGATCCAGGAATCGTCGACAACGGCCCTACTGCATGGCCGTCCTCGACGCGTCGCCTGGTCGATGAGTCCCGCCTCTGGTGGCCGAGCGGCGGGCGAAGCTCGCCGTCCTGCTTCGGCCGACGCCTCAGCCCAAGGAACCGACCGTGCAGGAGGAAGCGCCGTGAGCTGGACCAAGCACTCCACGCCTGAGTTCCGCGCCATCACCGACTCGACGACGATCCTGCGCTGCCAGGTCGGCTCAGGCGTCCACGGCACGAACATCGCCGGCACTGACGATCGTGACGAAATGGGCATCTGCGTCGAACCCGCCGACTACGTGATCGGCCTCACCGGCTACGGTCTCGGGCTCGAGCACTTCGACCAGTACGTCTTCCGCACCCAGCCCGAGGGCGCGCGGTCCGGGCCCGGCGACCTGGACCTGACCATCTATGGCCTCAGGAAGTGGATGCGACTGGCCGTCACCGGCAATCCCACCGTGCTGCTGCCGCTGTTCGTCCCTCCCGAGGAGATCGTCACCATCACCCCGCTCGGAGAGGACCTGCGCGGCCACGCCGACATGATCCTGTCGCGCCGGGCCGGTGACCGGTTCCTCGGCTACCTCCGCGCGCAACGCGACCGCATGGTGGAGCACCCGGACGGCAAGCGCACCAACCGGCCCGAGCTGATCGCGAAGTACGGTTTCGACGTCAAGTACGCCGGCCACATGGTCCGCCTCGGAGTCCAGGGCGTCGAACTGCTCGAGACCGGCCGCATCACCCTGCCCATGCCGGAGCCGTGGCGGGCCTGGATCGTGGACCTGCGGCAGGGCGCGCACACCCGGGACGAAGCCCTGGCCGTCGCGGCTGACCTGGAGGACCGCCTCGAGCGGCTCATCCCGACGTGCGACCTGCCCGACGAGCCGGACATGGGGCGCGTCAACCAGTGGCTCGTCTCGGCGTACCAGAGCACCTGGGAGGCGTGAGTTCGGACGGATCCGGCATGGACGACGTAACGGCCACCGCCGGCCGTCCACATGACGATCCTGGGCCGGAGTACTCTGCCGATGGTCTACTACGCATTGGCGATATCAGGGCGGGAGCGGCGATGAGCGCCGAAGACCGGATCGAACGTGCCAAGACGCTCTATGAACGGGCGGTGTTCGGCGGCGACGCCAGTGTGCTGACCGACGCCGAACGGGCCCTGGACGCGGTGGAGGCCGATGCCGCGTTGGCCCGTGGGCGGATCCTGCATGCGCGCTTCCTCAGTGAGCGCGCCATCGCCGGCTCGTCACCCGTCGAGGACCCGGCTGAGCTGCCGTTGTTCGAGCGCGCGATCGAGCTGTACCGGGCGCTGGGCGACACGCGCGGCGAGGCCGAGGCGTTGTTCTGGATCGGCTGCCTCCATCAGGTCATCCGGCGTGACAACGAGACCGCGGTTCCGGAACTGGAGCAGTCGTTCAAGCTGGCGGCGCAGGTCGGCGACAGGCCGACCCAGTCCGAGGCCTTGCGGCACTTGGGCATCGCGGCACACATGGCCGGTCGGCCGGATGAAGCGCGCGAGCGGCTGGAGGAGTCGTCGCGGCTGAGCAGGGAGGTCGGGGCCCTGCCGATCGTGGCCGCCAACATGGTCGGGCTGGCCTACATCGCCGCCGCCCAGGACCGCCGGGCGGACGCGCTCGCGACACTCGACGAGGCGCACGCCATCGCACAGGCGCATGGTGCCCATGCCATCGTGCGGCACATCGAGCAGGCAAGAACGGAGATCTAGGCGCACGATCACGCCAGACGCCCAAGCTGCCAACGCCAAGACCGACCACGACTGATACCGACGCACCTCGACCGTCGGCCAGAGTCCACATAATGATCCCCAGCTGACCCGCGATCAGCATGGGCGTTCCCGAATTTGCCATGGGCTCACCGACATGGGCGCGGGTCATTTCCGCGTCGACCCTTCCGCGGGGCTCACCGCCCCTGCCGCCGATGCCGTTCGAGGTCGTCCAGCCCGCGCTGGCAGACGGCCAACTGGATGTTGTCGCTGCCGGCATTGGCCAGCACCACGGTCGCCACGATCGGCTCATGACACGGCGGGGTGCCGTGCTGGCTGCAGCCACCGTTGGCGGCCGTGCCCTTCTGGTCGTTGTACCAACTCCGAGGCTGAGCCGGACGGATGATTTCCACGACTGTCGACTTCATACCGGTAAAGGTAGGAAAGCACCTCTTCGCTGGCAACCCGTTCCCCGGAATAGGGCATTAAGTCTCACTTATCCGATTTTAACGCGATGGATTCGAGACCTCCCATGTGGCTCATGGGGAGGTGTGCGCAGCCGTTTCCCGAGGCCGCGGCCGAGCAACCGATGGTCCGGGAGCTCAGTGCCGCCCGTTTCCAGAAAATCCCTCATAGTCACGGTATGTACGGCAGGATGACGGGTCCTGGTCGCTTTCCCGGAATAGACGGGTGCTGGAGACGCCATGTCGGTCCTACTGATCCTTGCTGTAGTCGTCTGCGTTGTGGCGGTGATCGGAGGAATCCTCATCATCGCCCTCGCCCGCAGACGCCGCCGTGCGGGAAAGGACACCGAATACTGGAAATCGGTGGAGCGCGTCGGGTTCGCGTGCACGGTGGTCTGCACTCCCCTCGCATTGGCGTTGTCGGTCGTGGCGCCGATCGTGACGCAGGCCGCCGTCCCTCCGCCATTGTCCTCCTCGGACACGTCGTCGGCTGTGAGCACGCCTGGTGACGTGGCGTTACCGAGCCCGGAGCGGCCTTCCCGAGTGGCGAGCGATCCCCCGGGTCAGCCCAAGGTGCTGCTGAGCGGCACGGGATTCGCCTTGGGTCCCCCGTCGGCGTTTCCCGCCCCAGAGACCGACAAGATCGACCTGGACACTGGGGAGAGGGGTTACGGGCCGATCGTCGAGCAATGGCAGATCGACGCCCAACCCGACAACGGCCGGCGGACGGATCTCATCATCGAGAAGACCCAAGTCCACGCCTTCAGTGAGGGGGACAGGACCTTTACGGTTCTGAGCGATCAGGAGGCAGGGACTCGCGGCTCGTGCGTGAACGCGCTCGCGCTGGATTCGGAGCGGATCGGCCGTCTCTCGCTGCGCGAGATCGAGCAAGGTTCTCGGCTCTGCGTAGAAACGGATGAAAAGCGAGTCGCCCTGGTAACCATCGGACTTGTCTCCTCTGGTCCCGTGCTGTCGATCGACTACGTCACCTGGGACGCCGCATAGGGCGAGCGACCGGCTGAGCCGACCCTGTGAGCCGGCGTTGGCGAAGCCGACGCGGAGCTTGCGCTTTTCGGGTTGGCCGGTTTCTCTTCCGTGGGTTGCGGTGGGGCGGTCGCGTCTTCGCGCGTCGGTGGCGGCCGGTGTTCACGCGGGAGCCCTCCGGATCGCCGGGCCCGTGAAGGCGGTCGGCGGGGGGACTACAGCGAGTTCTTCCCGTGAGACGGGGAGGGAGCACTCACCGGATGTCCTGCTGCCGGCATGGTGCGGGGACGAGCGGGGTGGTCACTCCCTGCCGGGCAGTCGTACGGTGATCGTGAGGCCGCCGTGGTCGCGGCGTTCGGCGGCGACGGTGCCGCCGTGCGCGGCGGCGATGGCCCGGACGATGGACAGGCCGAGGCCGCTGCCGTGCTCGGAGTCCAGCCGGTCGCCGTGCAGCCGCCGGAACGGCTGGAAGATGGCCTCGATCTCGCCGGGCGGCACGGCGGCGCCGGTGTTCTCGACCACCAGCTCCACCATGTCGCCGCTCCGCCGGGTGGTCACCCACGCCTCGCCGTCGCGAAGGTTGTGCCTGATCGCGTTCTCCACGAGGTTCTGTGTCAGCCGTTCGACGAGCGCCGCGTCACCGGCGGTGGGTGCGCATCGCGGCGTGCTGTGCACGGTGACGCCGCGTTCCTTCGCCTCCGCCGCCGCCTGGTCCACGGCGTGCTCGGCCACGTCGGCCAGGTCGAACGGGCTGCGGTCGAGGATCGGCCGCTCGCCTTCGGCCAGGGCGAGCAGGCCGTCGACCAGCCGCTGGTGCCTGGCGTTGACCAGGAGCAGCGACTCGCCGAGCCGCCGGACCTGCGCGGGCGCGCCGGGCTCGCGGACCGCCACCTCCACCAGCGTGCGGTTGACGGCGAGCGGGGTGCGCAGCTCGTGCGAGGCGTTGGAGATGAACCGCCGCTGCCCGTCCACGACGCGGGCCAGCCGGCCGAGCATGCCGTCGAAGATGTCGGCCAGTTCCTTGACCTCGTCGACCGGGCCGTCGTAGCCGATGCGCTCGGTCAGGTCGTGGCTCTGCGCGACGCGCCGGGCGGCGAGCGTCACCCTCCGGGCGGGACGGAGCGTCCAGCCGGCCGCCCACCAGCCGGCCGCGCCGGCGATCACGGTGGCGCCGGACAGGGCCAGGGCTCCCCAGACGCGCACGGCGTTCAGGGTGGTGGCCAGGTAGACCCGTTGGACCCCCTGCTCGTAGCCGAACCGGATGTCGTCCTTCGGCACCCATTCGCCGGACGGCATCTGGACCAGAAGGGAGCCCGTTTCCTGGGGCAGAGGGCCGAGGCTCCGCTGGACGACGAAGAGGAGGGTGCCCAGCAGCAGGGCGCCGATCAGGAAGGACATTCCTCCGAACATCAGGGCGAACCGCACCCGGATGGAGGTCTTCATGGGATGCGGTACCCAACGCCGGGGACGGTCTCGATGACCTGGGGCTCGCCCAGTTTGCGGCGCAGCTTCACCATCGTGGTCCGCACGGTGTTGGTGAAGGCGTCGACGCGCTCGTCCCACGCCTTCTCCAGCAGGACCTCGGCCGAGACGACGGTGCCACGGGCGCGCAGCAGCTCGGCGAGCAGGCCGAACTCCTTGCGGGCCAGCGGGACGTACCGGCCGGCGCGGAAGACCTGGCGGTGGGCGGGGTCGAGGGTGATGTCCCCGCGCCGCAGTACCGGCGGATCGGCGGGGGTGGCGCGCCGGCCCAGAGAGCGGACCCGGGCCACCAGCTCCTCGAAGGCGAACGGCTTGGTCAGGTAGTCGTCGGCGCCGAGGGACAGTCCGGCCACGCGGTCGCGGACGTCGCCCGCGGCGGTGAGCATGAGGATCCGGACCAGGCCGCCCGCGTCGACCGCCTTCCGGCAGACGTCGTCGCCGTGCACGCCCGGCAGGTCGCGGTCGAGGACGAGCACGTCGTAATGGTGGGCGGCGAGCCGTAGCAGGGCGGCCGCGCCGTCGTAGGCGACGTCCACGGTCAGCGTCTCGCCGCGAAGGCCCGCCGCGATCGAGTCGGCGAGCATCCGCTCGTCCTCGGCGACCAGGACTCGCATCGTGCCCCTCCCGTCGTCCTCCGCGCCCGCACGCGCTTCGCGGGCGAGCACCAGGCTGGCAGCGGCGGAATAACGCGGGCGTAACCAAATGAGGTTACGTCGCCTTGATCGGCCGTTTGGTGGACTTCCCCCGTCGTCCGCACCATCCCCTGGACATCCTCGGAATCCCGATGTCGTTCGCCTCCCCCTTGTTCCTGTGGTTCTTCATGCCGGCCACGCTGGCCGCCTGCTGGTCGCTCCCGGCGCGTCACCGCGACGCGGTGGTCGCCGCGGCCAGCCTGGTCTTCTACACCTGGGGCGCCGGACCGTACACCCTGCTGCTGCTCGCGGCCGTCGCCGTCAACTACGGCGCCGGGCTCGCCCTCGGCTCGCCCCGGCTGCGCGACCGGCCCGGGGCGCGCCGCGGCGTGCTGCTGGCGGCCGCCGGGTGGGACGTGGCGGTGCTGGCGGTGTGGAAGTACGCCGGTTTCGCCGGCCGGCAGGTGGACGCGCTGGCGGGGGCGCTGGGGCTCGGCCACACCCCGATCGTGGCCCTGGCGCTGCCGATCGGAATCTCGTTCTTCACCTTCCACCACCTGTCGTACGTGGTGGACGTCTACCGGGGCAGCACGCCCGCGCAGCGGAGTCCCGTGCGGTTCGTCACCTACATCGCGATGTTCCCGCAGCTCGTCGCCGGGCCGATCGTCCGGTACCACGAGATCGCGGGGCAGCTCGGCGACGTCCGGCGCGACCGCCTCGGCGACCTCGCCGCGGGCTTCCCGCGCTTCGCCCTGGGCCTGGCCAAGAAGGTGGTCGTCGCCGACTCGCTCGCCCCCGTCGCGGACGCGGCGTTCGCGCAGGCGGGCGGCCAGATCACCACCCCGACGGCGTGGCTAGGGGCGTCCGCCTACGCTCTGCAGATCTACTTCGACTTCTCCGGCTACTCGGACATGGCCGTCGGCCTGGGCGCGATGGCAGGGTTCCGGTTACCGGAGAACTTCGACCGGCCGTACACGGCGTACTCCGTCACCGACTTCTGGCGGCGCTGGCACATGTCGCTGTCCCGCTGGTTCCGCGACTACGTGTACATCCCGCTCGGCGGCAACCGGGGCGGCGCGCCGAGGACGTACCGCAACCTGCTGACCGTCTTCGCGCTCTGCGGCCTGTGGCACGGCGCCGACTGGACCTTCCTGGTGTGGGGCCTGTACCACGGGGCCCTGCTGGTGGCAGAACGGCTGCTCGGCTGGGACCGTCCGCCCGCCGCCGCGTGGGCGGCCGTGCTGCGCCGCGGCGCCACTCTGCTGCTGGTCGTGGTCGGCTGGGTGGTCTTCCGGGCGGAGAGCATGCCGGAGGCGTGGGGCATGCTGCGGGCGATGTTCACCTGGCGTCCCGGCGAGCTCGACGAGTTCGTCGCGTACGCCGCGAACCGTCAGCGGATGCTCGTCTTCGCGGCCGCGCTCGCCGTGGTGGCGCTGCCGGCCGGGCCGGCGCTCGGCCCGCTGATCGAGACGGGCCGGGGACCGGCGGCGCGGGTCGCGCGCGCCGCGGTGACCTGGGTGGCCGCCCCTTACGCGGCGATGCTGGTCGCCGCCGGCACGTTCAGCCCCTTCCTCTATTACCAGTTCTGACCGGGTTCGCGGGAAAGGACACCGATGACCACTGTGCGGCCCGGAACGGCGCCGCCCCGGGCCAGGGGCCGCACGGCACGGCGGGCGGTGGCGCCGCTGGCGGCGGCGCTGTTCTTCTTCGGCCCCGCCCTGGCCTTCGCCGCGGGCGACCGCGCGGTGGAGATCGAGAACCGGAGGCTGCCGGATTTCCCGGCGCTGTCGCGCGGCTGGGACGTCATCCCGGACGCGGAGGCGTGGACGACCGCCCACCTGCCGCTGCGGCGGTACGCGGTACGCGCGGACGCCGCCCTGTCGGAGCTCCTGTTCGGGCACGCGCCGTCGCACGCGAGGGCGGGCCGGCCGGGCTACCCGCGGGTGGTGGAAGGGCGCGACGGCTGGCTCTACTTCGGCGATGACGTGACCGAGGCGTGCCGGCCGCGCCGTCCGGTCGCCGCGACCCTCGAACGCCTGCGCCGCCTGGCCGAGATCGTGCGCGGGTCCGGCCGGCGGTTCCTGGTCGCCGTCGCCCCCGACAAGACCACCGTGTACCCGGGCCGGCTGCCGGACCGATTCCCCGGCCAGGACTGCCTGGGCGAACGCAAGCGGGAGTTCTGGGCCGCGCTGCGGGCGGCACGCCTGCCCGGCTACGTGGATCTGCGGGGCCCGCTGGAACGGACGCAGCGCGACTCCGGCGCGCCGGCGTACTGGCGGACCGACAGCCACTGGACCGAGCGCTCCGCGGGACTGTACGGCGCCGAACTCGCCCGTGCCCTCGACGCCGGACTGTCCCAGCACACCCGGCTGGTCAGGGCGGGACAGGGGGTGCGTGACGGCGACCTCGGCCGACTGCTGGGCGTGCCCCGCGAGGAGACCGTCGAGCGGTGGCGCCTGGACCGGGACGGCGTGCGCCGGCTACGCCAGGACGACAGCGAGCTGCCGGTGTCCTTCCGCACCGCCAACGCCTCCGCCCGCGCGCCGCTGTACCGGCGAAGGACGCTGCTCATCGGCGACTCCTTCACCCGCAACTCCCTGCCGTGGGTGCTGCCCTACTTCGCCGACCTCACCTACCTGCGCAGCGACGCCTCCGCGACGGCCGGGCCCGAGCAGGTCGCGCGGAAGGTGGCCGCGAGCGAGACGGTGGTGGTCGAGATCGTGGAGCGCCACCTGGTCGGAGGTCACGCGGAGATACTGGACGACGCCGTGCTCGCCGCCCTCGAACGGGCCCTGTGAGGCGGCCGCCGCGTATGCGAAAGCCGCTCGACGCCCGAGAGTCCTGCGACGACACCGCCTGTCTCGGCCGCGCCGGATAACGCTCTGCCGCGTTCCGGAAAAGGCTCTTCTGTTCCGGTTTCGACCCTTGGCATCCGGTGACTCTCGCGGGCGAAGCCGTCGGCGCCCAGCTCGCCGGCACACAGCCCAGATGGCCATTTCCTTTATTTCGGGAAATAGCTACCGAACTTAAATCGCCCGCATGTCGCGAAAGAGGTGTGCTGGTAACGCTTAGTAAGGTCGGAATCATTGGCGCATGGCTGATAAAGCGCCCTGACTGAGCATTACCGAAAGAAGAGGACATTTTTTATGATGAATGTCTGCCGTCCTCGCGTCGTACCGCGAAATAGCTCTCGCTCCTGGCCGGCCGCCGTCCTGACCATCGTTCTCACCCTGGGGCTGGTCGTCGTCACACCACACGCCGCCGGCGCGGCGCAGGCGCCGGTGGGGCTGGGCACGGCCACCAGCTACGCCGTACTCGCCGGATCCACGGTCACCAACACCGGTCCGACCGTCGTCAACGGAGATCTCGGCGTCAGCCCTGGTTCCGCGGTCACCGGCTTCCCGCCCGGCACAGTGAACGGAACCATCCACGCGGCCGACAGCGCCGCCATCCAGGCGAAAAGCGACCTGGCCATCGCCTACAACGACGCGGCGGGCCGGATCCCCGCCACCACCGTCCCCACGGAGCTGGGTGGAACCACCCTGACTCCAGGCGTCTACAACTCGGCCGCGGGAACCTTCGGGATCACCGGCAACCTCACCCTGAACGCGCTGGGGGACCCGAACGCCGTCTTCATCTTCCAGGCGGCCTCCACCCTCACCACCGCGTCGGCCAGCTCGATCACCCTCATCGGCGGCGCACAGGCGTGCAACGTCTTCTGGCAGGTGGGCAGCTCGGCCACGCTGGGGACGGCCTCCAGCTTCGTCGGGACCATCCTCGCGCTCGCGTCGATCACCGTGACCACCGGTGTGACCGTGAACGGCCGGGTGCTCGCCCGCGTCGGCGCCGTCACCCTGGACTCCGACACCATCACCCGGTCCGACTGCGCGATCCTTCCTCCCCGGACGACCTCTACCACACTGACCTCGTCGAACCCGGTGGCGCGGGAGGGCACCCCGGTGACCTTCACCGCGACGGTGACCTCCACAGCGGGGTTCACTCCGACCGGCACGGTCGTCATCACGGTGGACGGGACCGTCCTGGGCTCGGCCCCGCTCGACGCGAACGGCCAGGCGACCCTGACCACCTCGGCGCTCACCCCTGGGTCGCACCAGGTCGTCGCCACCTACCAGGGCTCGACCCTGCTCAATCCCAGCGCGTCACCGCCGTTGACCCAGGTCATCTTCCGCCCCATCCCGCCGACGCCGACGCCGACACCGACTCCGACACCGACGCCGACCATGACCTCGACGCCGCCCGTCGTTCCCGGTGAAGCCCCCGGCGAGGGCCCCGACTCGAGACACGAGAAGTGCGGTCATGAGGAGCGGAAGCTCGCGAACGCCGGCACGACTGAGACCCAGACCCGCAAACGCCGGGAATGTGACCGCTGGCATCACCGCAGGGACAACGACCGCCAGGTGACCATCCAGACGTTCCACACTCTGCATGGAGTGTTCGGCGGGAATGCGCACAGGAGCCACCACCGAACCAAGAAATCATGGTTCTCCCGGCATCCAGGGCGTCACCGTGGGCACCACAAGTTCAGTGCCCACGGACATCACAGGAGATAGGCCCGCCACGCTCGCCCGCGCCCGTTGACGTGCCGGTCGACGGCCGCCGGGGCCCGTCCCCCGACCGGGGGCGGGCCCCGCCGTTCAGAGCGGCGGGCCGGGGGGCGTGGGCGCGCCCTCCGTGCGGGCGGCCCTCGCGGCCCCTTGATCCTGTTTCGTCCTAGGCTGATCGCTCATGGATGGCTTCGTGGCGACGCTCGGCACCGCGTGCGCCGTTTTCGCGGGCACCAACATCGACGACATCGTCATCCTGACGGTGCTGTTCCTGACGGCCCGCGCCAACGGCGGCCCTCACGGCCGGCGGATCGTCTCCGGCCCTGACGAACGGCGGGTCGTCCCCGGTCCTCACGGACGGCCGATCGTCTCCGGCCCACACGGCCGGCGGATCGGCGCGGGCCTTCGCGGCCGGCAGATCGTCGCGGGACAGTACGCCGGCATCGCCGCGCTGGTGGCCGTCTCGGCCATCGCCGCCCTCGGTCTCGCCGTCATCCCGGACCGATGGGTCGGCCTCCTCGGCCTGGTGCCGCTCGCTCTCGGCGTCCGCGGCCTGATCACGACGCTGCGCGCAGGCGGGGCGGACGGCGGGTCGCCGCCGGCGGTGGCCGGCGGCGTCCTGTCGGTCGCGAGCGTGACGGTGGCCAACGGCGCCGACAACATCTCGGTCTACACGCCGATGTTCCGCACCATCGGTGTGACGGCGAGCCTGGTCACCATCATCGTGTTCGCGGTGCTGACGGCCGTGTGGTGCGCGGCCGGGTTCTGGCTCGGCTCCCACAAGAAGATCGTCGCCGTCGTCGAGCGGTACGGGCACTGGATCGTCCCGCTCGTCTTCGTGGCGATCGGCACGGTGATCGTGCTGGAGTCCGGCGTCGCCGGCCGCCTGATCGACCTTCTCTGAGCGGCGGGCCCGCGGACTTGACCTCGGTGCGAACGGTGCTCGGCGCCTGAGCGGTCACGATGGATCCTTCGAGATGGGATTGCGGACCTGCTCCACGCCGTCTGCCAGAACCTCCGGAGGCGAGCGCGACCGGGCCGATCGCGGAAAGACCGTAAATGGTGCACTTTGGTATAGAAGTCGCACCGGGCTACGTGAGATCATCTTCAACGGCCCCAGGAGCCCCCAGCCTGGCCGTGATGGTCCAGGTTCGCCCTGGAGAACAGGCAGAGCCCATGGATGCGCTCCTCCCCGACTCGGTCCCGCTGCCCCGGCGAGACGAAACCGAACGATGTGCCACCACCGGATCCGGCCGCCGCTGCGTTCTGCCCCTCGGCCACCCCGGCGATCACGTGTACGCGCCGCGACCGCCCGAGTCCTGACGCCGAGTCCGTGGCGGCCCCGGCGTCACGTCCATGGCCGTCCCGGCGTCACGTCCCGTGGCGGCGCCGGCGTGAGGTCCGTCGCGGTCCCGGCGTCACGTCCCGTGGCGGTCCCCGTCCGGGGGCGGCGGACGTGCTTGGATACGCGGGTGGGCAAGGTCGAGATCGGTTCGGACGGGCCCGGCGCCGACTGGGCTCGCGCCAGGATGGCCGGGGCCCGGGTGGCGCGGCTGGCTACCGTCGGCGACGACGGCCGGCCGCACCTGGTGCCGGTGACCTTCTCCCTGGACGGCGACCGCGTCGTGACCGCCGTCGACCACAAGCCGAAGTCGGGAACACGGCTGCGGCGCCTGCGGAACGTCCAGGTCAACCCGAACGTGTGCGTCCTGGTGGACCACTACGACGATGACTGGACGACCCTGTGGTGGGTGCGGGCGGACGGTTTCGCGACCGTCGTGGAGAGGGGAGACGAGCGCATCCCCGAATTGCTCACCCCGCTTGTCATGAAATACCCCCAGTATCGCGATCGGGTGCCCGAAGGGCCGGTCGTCGTGATCGAGGTGACCCGCTACTCCGGCTGGTCATCTCTGGCCGTTCCCGACGTGACCGAATAAGATTCTGATATGCGGATCTTCGCCGGACTCGACGAACTGAAGGCCTCCACCGGTGAGCACCTGGGATACACCGAGTGGCGAGAGGTCACCCAGGAGCAGGTCAACCTGTTCGCGGACGCGACAGATGACCACCAATGGATACACATCGACGCAGAAAGGGCCAAGGACGGGCCGTTCGGTGGGACGATCGCCCACGGGTACCTCAGCCTGGCCCTGCTCCCGTCCTTCATGATGCAGCTCTTCCGGGTCGAAGGACTGAAGATGGGCATCAACTACGGGCTCAACAAGGTGCGCTTCCCCGCGCCGGTGCCCGTGGGCGCCCGCATCCGCGCCGGGGCCGAGCTGATCGACGTGAAGGGCACCCCGTCCGGCACGCTCTCCAGCCTCCGGGTCACGATCGAGGTGGAAGGCGGGCGGAGACCTGCCTGCGTCGCCGAGTCCCTCTCGCTCTTCATCCCCGAGTAACCGACTCCCTCCCCATCCCCGAGTAGCCGGCCACCCGGTCACGGCCCCGGCCATCGGCGTCCAGGCCGCTCACGCCCCCGTGTACAGGATCGCCGCCTGTACGCGACTGCGCAGCCCGAGCTTGCCCAGCATCCGGCTGACGTGGGTCTTCGCCGTCGCCTCTGTCATGTCCAGTTCCCGGGCGATCTCGGCGTTCGACAATCCCTTGGCCACGCAGGCCAGCACCTCCCGTTCGCGGGGGGTGAGGACGCCGAGGTCGGGGGGCCTGCGCGCGCTCGTCTCCGCGAACGTGGCGATCAGCCTCCTGGTCACCGAAGGCGAGAGCAGACCTTCGCCGCGCGCGACCAGCCGTACGGCCTGGATGAGAGCGTCCGCGTCGGTGTCCTTCAGCAGGAACCCGGCGGCGCCCGCGCGCAGCGCGCCGAAGATGTACTCGTCCAGGTCGAAGGTCGTGAGGATCAGCACTTCGGTGATGCCGCTCAACTCGCGTGTGGCGGAGATGCCGTCCAGGCGAGGCATGCGGATGTCCATCAGCACGACATCGGGCCGCAGCTCGCGTGCGGACTCGACCGCGGCCTTCCCGTCGGAGACCTCGGCGACCACCTCGATGTCGGGCTGACCTCGCAGGATCAGGACGACCCCCGCGCGCACCGCCGCGTGGTCGTCGGCGACCAGAACCCTGATCACTCGCCGTCCTCGCTCATGCCTCGTCGTCGTCCCACGCGCTTCCTCCCTCGCCGCCCCGGGCCGGCGTGACCGAGGCGTGCCGGCCCTCCTCGGGAGTCATGACCGAGGCGCGCCGCCCGTCCGCGGGCATCACGACCGAGGTACGCCTGCCGTCCGCGGGAAGCGTGCCGGTGACTCGCCGTCCATCGACGGGGAGAGTGGCGGCAACACGCCAGACGTCTCCGTGGGCTCCCGCCGCGAACGACCCTCCGACGAGCGTCGCCCGCTCACTCATGCCGACCAGCCCGGCGCCGGACCCCGGCAGGGACGCGGGCGTCCGCGCGACCGGATTCTCGATGGTCAAGAAGACCTGGTCGCGCCCGTAGTCCACCGTCACGACCGCCTCGCCGGTGCCGTGCTTCAACGCGTTCGTCAGTGCCTCCTGCAGGATGCGGTAGCCCGCCGGCTCGATCGAGGACGCGAGCTCACGCGGCGTCCCCAAGATCGCCAGTTCGACGCGCATGCCGGCGCCCCGCGACCGTTCGACAAGGTCGGCGGCGTCTCGCAGGCGATGGCCGACCGGCTCCTGGCCCTCGTCCTCGGCACGCAACAACTCGATCATCGTGCGCATCTCGGCCATGCCCTGCACGCTGTTCTCCCGGATGGACGCGAGGACCTCGCGCACCGCCTTCTGATCGAGATCATGTCTGACCAGGACCGCGGCCGCCTGGATGGCGACGGCGCTGAAGTGGTTGGCGACCAGATCGTGCAGCTCACGGGCCATGCGGGCGCGCTCGCCCGCCACCGCCGCCTGGCGGTCCAGTTCGGCGAGCCGGACCGCCTGGTCCGCGCGGGCCCGTTCGGCGATCGCCTGGTCGCGGTGCTGCCTGACGATGTAGGCGGTGATGGCCGGGGTCGTCAGCACGAGTCCTCCCTGGACGAACCCGGTCGCCAGAGCCGCCCAGGCGTTGAGGACGACCGCGCTGACGGCGCCGACCACGACGGCCAGCACCGAGGTGACGCCGAGAAGCCAGGTGGCCAGCCGGCGGGGGCCGTACAGGGCCGCCGAGTAGATGTTGTCCGTGAAGATCAGGACGGTGCCGAGCGAAGGACCCAGGCACATGTCCCCGATGATCGCCACCACACCGAGGGCCAACGCCGCGACAGGTGCCCGCCGCCGCACCAGAACGCCCAGCGAGGTGACCGCCAGCGGGACCGCCAGCAGCGCGACAGGCTCGCCGCGAGGGACGTAGGCGCCGCCGGCGAGCAGGACCAGACCGCCGGCGAAGACCAGCGCCGCCATCAGGGCGTCCTGTCGCAGCGGCTTCATGCTCGCCATCACATCACGCGCCCCCGCCGCGTCACACCACCCCGAAGCACGGTCCACCGTACATAGAAAGGTGTAGTCCGGTTCATCATCGCCGCCGACGACGGCCGCCGCCGCATGGTCAAGGCTGGAAGCGTGATCGTCGCTGTCATCATCGGTTGTGAGCTCGGTTTCTGGGTGCTGCTCGCTCTAGGGCTGCTGGCGCGGTACGTCCTCGGCGCACGGCGCCTCGGCGGTGCGCTCCTGCTGTGCGTGCCGCTGATCGACGTCGTCCTGCTCGTCGCCGCCGTGACCGACCTCCGCTCCGGCGGGACGGCCGACCTGACGCACGGGCTGGCCGCGGCCTACCTCGCCTATTCGATCGTCTTCGGTCACCGCACGCTCCGGTGGGCGGACGAGGTCGCCGCGCACCGCCTCTCCGGCGGCCCGCCGCCGCGCAAGCCGCCCTCCGGTGGCATGGCCAGGGCACGGTACGAGTGGGCCGTGTGGCTGCGCATCGTTCTCGCCTATGGCATCGCGTGCGCGCTGCTGGCCGTGGCCGTCTGGACGGTCGGTGATCCGGCGCGCACGCAGGCGCTGTGGACCTTCATGCTGGACCTCGCGAAGGTGCCCGCGATCGCCGTGCTCTGGCCGCTCGGCTACACGTTCTTCCCCGGGAAATCCATGCCCGACCAGCAGCCGGCACGCGGTCTCGGCCAGTCGGAGGGCGATACGGCCGTCTCGAAGGACCCGGCCTGAACCACCCCGCGCCCATGCGGTCCGCTAACACCGGAACGGCAGTTCCGCGTGCACCCGCCAGCCTCCCCGGTACGGCCCGGCCGTCACCCAGCCGCCGATCTTCTCAGCGCGCCGCTGCATGGTCGCCAGCCCCTGGTGGGCACCCCGGGAGGCCGGAGGCTTTCCGCTCATCGGACTGTCCACGGTCACGGTCAGCAGCCCGGGCCCGTACGCCAGCACCACGGTGGCATTCGCCGTTCCGTGCTTGAGGGCGTTCGTCATGGCTTCCTGGATGATCCGCATACCGGCAAGGTCGACGGGATCGGGGAGCATCTGCGGCGATCCGGCCACGTGGAGACGTATGGTCAGGCCGCACTTCCGGCATGACTGCACCAGATCGGCCAGACTGGGGCGCGGATAGTCGTACTGCGTGCGAAGCAACGTACGGTGCAACTCGATGACGTGCTGCGAGTGCGCCTGCGCCACCACCGCCTTGTGACGCCGCCGCATGAGCAGCGCCGCGATGATGACCACGGCTCCGAGGCAGGTCAGCACGATGGCCACGGCGACCTGTGCCGAATGACCTGTGCCGAACAACCCTGGCTGCTGGTTCATGCCATCAATCCGCAGGTCCTGACCTTGAAAGTCACCTCGTGTGATCGAGATGATTCATTGCCGCCCCCGGATCGCGCCACGCCCGCAACCACGAAACTTTGCAGATGTATTGTCCGTTTTAACTGTCTTTCCCGCCCCATCCCCCAACCTCTACCCCCACCACCATCCCCGCTCCGCGCCGGATCCCCGCTCCGCGCCGGCACCGCCCACTCCGCGCCGGCACCGCCCACTCCGCCCGCACGATCACGGATGTCCCGGCCCAGGACCGTGATGCCTATGCTGATGACGTGGACGCGAAATTCCGTGAGGGCACCTTCCATCTGCACACCGAGTTCATCCCGCTGTGCGATCTGCTGAAGGTCTGCGACATCGCCGAGACCGGCGGGGTGGCCGGTCTGCTCATCGTCGATGGCGAGATCATGGTGGACGGCCAGGTGGAGCTGCGCAAGCGAGCCAAGATCCGCCCGGGTCAGGTGGTCAGCGGCGAAGGCTTCGAGATCCACGTCGAGACCGCCCCCTGACCTCGACGCCCTCCCACTCCGCTCCACTCCTCCTCCCGCCCCGCCAGAGCCCGCCCCGAACTCGCTCCCCATATCGGTTCGGCACACTCCCGAAGACCCGCTATGCTTATCCAGGCAAGCAGGCGGCCGTAGCTCAATGGATAGAGCATCTGACTACGGATCAGAAGGTTAGGGGTTCGAGTCCTCTCGGCCGCGCCAGATGAAAGCCCAGGTCATCCCCGTGATGACCTGGGCTTTTTCGTGTTTCGATCGGTGATCGGCGTCCGACGGTGTCCGGCTGTGATCCGGTGCGTCCGGCCCGTCTTTCCCAATGCTTTCCCGTGTGCTGCGGCGTAGGACTTCGCTGATCCGGCGCATGGAGATCTCGTCTTGACCCACGAGGCACTTGGCGTAGGTCGGCGGGAGGACCTCCACGCTGCTGCCCGCCCCAGGCGGCCACCTGCTTCGCCGGCACCCTACTTCCAGGCAGGTCGGCGTGTCTCCTCAGCCGCGGTGCGAGAT
The DNA here is from genome assembly GCF_042654065.1 of Sphaerisporangium dianthi. NCBI lineage: Bacteria > Bacillati > Actinomycetota > Actinomycetes > Streptosporangiales > Streptosporangiaceae > Sphaerisporangium > Sphaerisporangium dianthi. Next base: position 396,285 of record NZ_JBHSFP010000004.1, read on the forward strand.
CTCCCTAGTGCTGTGACCGCATACCGGGCGCGCACAGTTCGGCGAGGCGTTCCAGGGTGCTCGCCATCTGCGTCTGCCACCAGGCGCGCCCGCTGTCCACTTCCGCGCGTTTGTCCTCCGGCATGCGCGAACCGTCGAAGGTCTCGGTCACGATCGTCGCCCCGGCTCCGTCCGGGAGCAGATCGAAGATCCACCGGTGGCCCCACGCGGCCCCGGGCGCGGTGGCGTCCGGGTGCCCGCGACCGGGCCTCGGCTCCCAGCCGAGGCGACGGTCCGGCTCGTACTCGACGACGTGGTTGTTCATCTCATAGTCGCCGTATCGCTCGTAATGCATCCGCATCACGAAGACGTCCCCGACGCCCGAGACCATGGCGTCGGAGACGCCACCGCGCAGCATCCCCGAGCCGTCGAGGTCCGGGTGCCGTCCGGGGTCGGCCAGGATCCGGAAGATCTCCTCCGCCGGGGCGCCGATGCGCCGGGACGCCACCACCACGGGCTCGCCTGTCGTACTCGTCATCCGCGTGCCTCCGTTAACCGCAGAGCATGAACCCGACTCCGGCCCGGACGCTACACCGGGGGTACGACAACGCCTCGCCGAGGACGTTCCACATGCCCTCGGCTGGCGATCAAGGCCTGACCCGGCTACCCGGCGAAACAGCGCCGAAGCCAAACGATGGACAGTCCGTCTCTTTCGAATCGCCCGTGCCGGAGGTTCAGCCCAGAGCTTCGCTGGTCCGGCGCATGGAGACCTCGTCGGGGCGGGCAGGAGAGGGGAAGGGGCGGTCAGTTCTCCGGGTCGGGGAGTAGGACGGAGGGGAGGAGGGTGCCGGGGTGCAGGCGTAGTAGTTGGTAGAGCATGCCGCCCACTCCCGGCATCAGACCTGGGCTGAAGGCGTCACGTGAAAGGCCACTCACCGGGCCGTGCTCGTCCATGCTGCCGATCATGTACGCGGCGAGGTACTCCGGAGTCAGCTTTTCGGGCCCGACACCCACATCGATCGCGTGGCGCACGATTTCCCAGCTGCCGAGGTCGCCGTGGCAGAGCGTGTGGTTCCAGCCGATGCCCCTCGACCAGGACGACGCGGCGGCCCGGCGCAGCACGTCCGACCAGCGCGGGTCACCTTCGCGGGCCAGCCGGTCGGCCGCGACGAGGCCGATGCCGGCGGCTCCGTGGCACCATGCGCTGGAGGTCACGCGATGGTCGTCCACTTCGCGCAGGTCACGCCAGCCCTTCTCCGCCGGGTCGTACAGTGACTCCTCGTACAGAAAGGCCCTGTCTGCCAGGGCGCGGAAGTCCGCAGCGCCGGCCGTGGCGCTGTCGGCGAGCCGGGCCAGCGCCCAGGCGATCCCGGTGGCGCCGTGTGAGACCCCGCCTAACCCTTGTGGGAACGCGGTGCTGGGCCAGCGTGCTCCCCGGTCGTCGATGTGGGCCAGTGAGAGCAGGCGCTCCCCGATGCGGTCGGCCTGCGTGGACCACTGCCGGTCACCGGTCTGTTCCCACAGGCGGAGCAACGGCACGATGGCGCCGGCCATGCCGGTGAGCAGGTCGTACACCCCGTCGGCGGCCACCGCCTCGGGCAGTTGCCCCGCCAGGGCGCCGGCCCGGGCGACCGCCTCCTCCGAGCCGATGGCGCCCAGCCTGCGCAGCAGCAGCCAGCTCCAGATCTGCGAGCCGATGCCGACATAGCCGCCTGGGGTGGCGGGGCGGCGCCGCGGCCCGGTGCGGCGTGCCTCCGCGTCGCGCTCCTCGGCCAGCCTGATCGTATGGAGGAGATCGGCGAGCAGCCCGTCCAGCCCCGGCACCTCGTCGGCCCTGCCCTGCCCGGTCTCACTCACGTAGGCGGCCAGAGTGATGGCGACCCCGTACGCCCCGCCGTACACGTCGGGAGACAGCGACTGTACGAACCAGCCGTCGGAGGTGAGCACCGGCGCGGTCCAGGTGACGGTGCCGTCGTCGCCCCGGACCGCCGTGTCGAGCATGCTGCGGGCGATCCCGGCCGCGATCCGGCGCCGGCGCCGCTCGAGGTCCTGGTGCCGGATGAGAGGCACGGCCATGCGCTTGTTGGCGGGCATCCACCCTTCATTGAGGTAGGCGCTGACCAGAGCGGACCGGATCACCTCGCGGTCCAGGGCCGCGTCGCGTTCGCGCCAGCGCCGCAGCGCGTCCGCGATGAGGTCCTGCTCGTCTCCGTACGAGGTTCCGCCAGGGCCGTCCAGACGGCCGCGAGCAGGGGTCGTGGCGAAGAAGGGGATGTCGCCGACCAGCAACTCGGCCACCTCGGCGTCGATCACCTCGGGGTCCGATGGCGCGCCGGGCAGGTTCTCGGCATGCTGGGCCAGCAACTCCGCCGCCTTGCCCATCGCGGTCGGCTCGTCGTGCAGTGAGGCCGGGTGCCACAACATGCGGGCCAGCTCGGCGTACGCCTCGGTGGCGCGGAGCACGACCCGGATCGGACGGTCGGCGAAGTCCGTGAGCAGCCCGGCGAGCTCATCCCGCCGATCCAGCATGTCGAGGTGCTCGACCAGCTCCGTGAATCCGGACAGCACCAGGTCCCAGTAGTGGACGAGGATCGGATCGGGGCTCGGGTGGTTGCTCACCGCTCCCAGCTCGACCCGTTCCATCCCCAATCTCGCCATGTCCGTGCCCGCGTCGACGACGACCGGCACCTGCGTGTACGGCTGCTGGCCGGGCAGGCCTCCGACGGCGGACATGTCGACGCCGCGCCAGGCGAGCGAGACGCCGCGTCCGGGAAGGAGTCCGGTGCGCAGCACCGATCCGCTGAGCAGGTCGGTCGCCTGGTCGACGGCGTCGCCGTATCCGGACGGTTTGGCCGGGACGTGCGGGGTGAACAGCGTCTCGCAGTCGACGACGACGGGCGCGGGACCGGCCGCGATGAGGTTCTCCATGTGCAGGTCGCTGCCGCCGATCAGCCGCATCAGCGCCAGCCAGTGCCCGGCACCGCGGTAGAAGGACCGCAGCTCCGTCTCGTCGGCGCAGTAGCGGTGCTGGATGTGCTCCGCCCAGCCGTACCCCTGGCGAGTCAGCACGTCGGGTACGCGGATGCGGCTGCCGGCGGGCAGCCGGGGTGCCAGGCGGTCGATCAGCCGCGCCAGCGCCTCGTCCACGGCGAGGGACCGGGGCTTGTAGACCACCTTGCCCTGCGAGCCGTGCAGGACGGCGACGCTGTGCCCTCCGCGATGGCTGTCTCCCGCCCCGAAGTCGACTCCGGCCAGCTCGCCTCGGAGGCCGCCGGGCAGTGCGGTGAGCGCCGCGCGGTCGGCGGCGAACCTGCGGGCCAGTTCCACGGCCGCGGCGCACCTGTTGTCGATGATCGTGCCGAGCCTGGACAGCATCGTGGGGTAGTGCCCGGTCAGGGACAGCCAGAACTCGGGCGTCGCGGCCGTCGCCTTCCACTCCTGCCACCGCAGCCGCGGCGTCTCGGCGGTCAGCCTTCCGCTGATCCTGGCGGCGTTGAGTTCCAGCAGCAGGACCCTGTTGACCTTGAGGCGGACGGTCTCCTCCAGCGCTTCGGCGGTTCCCTGGCATATCAGCCGGGCCTCCGCCTCCGTGAGGCCGGGGATCGATTCCAGCGTGGCGGACAGCCCGGCCAGCGCCGGTGCGGTCAGAAAGTCCAGCGACGGGTCGAAGTCCCCGGCCATTCGGATCATCCTTCCTTGGTCAGCAGCAGAAGCGGCTGCAGGTGCACGAGCTCGCCAGCCGGGTGTCCAGGGCCGTCAGCGTGATCTCCGACTCGGCGTAGTCACCGATGAACAGCGGGCCGGCCGGGTTGTCCCAGCCCTCGACGTCGGCTCCGCTGCGCCACGCGGCGACGATCTCCTCAGAGCGATCCAGTGTGAGAGGCATTGCTACTCCCTTCGTGACTGTGCGTCCTGATCCGCATTGACCGGGTGGGTGCGATCAGCAGCAGGCAACGGTGCGGGCGGCCGTGCACGAGCTCGGCCTCCGCGTGTCCAGGGCCGTCAGCGTGATCTCCGACTCGGCGTAGTCACCGATGAACAGCGGGCCGGCCGGGTTGTCCCAGCCCTCGACGTCGGCTCCGCTGCGCCACGCGGCGACGATCTCCTCAGAGCGATCCAGTGTGACAGGCATTCTTACTCCCTCCATGACCAGGCGTCCCGATCAGCGTTAGTCAGCCGATCGAAAAAATCAATACATAGCGGTCCAAATGTGGACTTGTCGGCATTCAGCAGAAATGGCGAAAGCTGCCGTTGACTGTGACGGAGCTTGCCCAGACGCCGACGGGACGTCCGGAACGCGCGAGCGAGACCGGCCACCCTCCACACCGCCGGCCCACGCCCACCAAGGGACCACAGCGCACGTCAGGGGTTTCGTCCCGCAACGGGCCATGACCGCCACCTGCGGCGACGGCGCTCATGTGCGGGACGACCCGGCGAACCGCTTTCACACGGAAGGGGAGGCCGCGAGAAGGTTTCCGCTGTTCGGGAGCGCGGCAGACGGCGGCGAACATCCCCGACCACGGGCCGTCCGGCGACATTTCCCACCAATGTACCGGAGATTCTCCATGTATTGCGGGCGACAATTATCATGATTTGTAGGACCTCCACGCTGTTGCCCGCCCAGTCGGCCACCTGCACTGAAATCACGAGGGAGCCGCCGCGATCAGGCCCGGACGAGAGTGTCCAGAGTGGTCCGGAGGCGTGGAAGGCAGATCATCACGGCAATACCCAAAAGGATCAACAGGATGGGCATCGCCGTCTGCTGCCACGGCCACGCCGGGCCGTCCAGTCGCAGGCCGTCGGTCGGCAGTTCCAGGGTCTCGGCGGTCCAGCGGGCGGTGGCCACATCCGTCGTCCGGGCCAGGTCCCGCACGGCGTCGTTGTAGGCGAAGTCCTGTCCGGAGTGGACGTACACAGGCTCCAGGCCGTCCGGTGCCTGGCCCAGGCGAACGCCCGCTCCGGGCACGAGCAAGCGATCCAGGTCCGGGGCCGCGCCGGCCAGGTCGGCACGGGGCAGGAAGGTCAGGCCGTGCCGTGACCGGATCGGGCCGCCGTCCGCGCTCACGGCCAACGTCCGGTCTGCGAGCGACTGGGCGTGCGTGTCGAACACCGACGCCAGGTCGATTTCACCGGCGCCCGGCATCAACATCACGCCGATGGTCGGTGGCGCCCACGTCCAACCCGCGTTGACGATCGCCGCCGGGGCGGGCATGGCGATGCCGGTCACGACCGGCGGCGTGTTGCCGTAGTACCGCCAACCCGCGGCCTTGGCCGCGTTCGCCGCCACCGTCGAACCGGCCAAGCGCTCGATCATGTGCAGGGTTCCGTCGATGCCGGACAGCACGCCGGCGGTCGTGACGACGGTACCGCTGTCGACGAAACGCTTGCCGTGCACCCACTTCACCGCGGGATAGTCCGACTCGAACGAGTCGATCCGCATCCAGTGCGCGGTCGCGGGCCGGCCGTCGAGCAGACCCGCCGAGGCGAGGACACCTGCGCCGTTGCACACGCTCAGCAACAGAGCGCCGCGGCTCGCCTGATCACGCAGCCATGTCGTGATCGGACCGGTACTGGGCTCGCCGACGTCCGGCATCGCCGGGATGACCGCGAGCGTCGGCGCGGCGCCGCCGGTGAGTTCGGCAAGATCCGCGAAGCTCAGATCCGGCACCAGGTCCAGGCCACCGGTCAACGGCAGCGGACGCCTTCGCGACGCGACGGTGTAGACGTTGAACCGGCCCGAGGCGACCAGGGTCTCGTATGGGGCAAGGGCATCCGACACGACGGCCCCGTTGTCGCCGATCACCACGACCGCGGTCGGTTTGGCGGGGTCGAAAGCCGGAGGAGTGGCGGCGGGAATGGGCCGGTCCGGCCCGGGTGCGGACCGGGCGTTGAGCGTGGCGGGGACGGAGATCGCCCCGCCCGCCACCGGGATCAGGAGAATCGCGATTACCGCGAGCGCGCGGCGCAGGAAGATTCGCATCAATCTCAGTGCCAGTAGTGGTCGCGGCGCCACACCATGGCGGCCAGCATGAGCGGGAACATGATCACGTGCCCGGCCGCCATCAACCCCATGGCGGACAACGTCCCGAGCCAGAACGGCACCAGCAAGATGAGGAACGGTAAGTACATCGCGGCCGCCATCTCACCGATCCGCGCCCATGAATGCCTGCGCAAGACCATCGCCACGGTCATTCCGATGGTCATGTCGGTCGCCATGGCGAGCGCGTCGACCTCCGGCCGCGCCAGCCAGGCGTCCGGCCACAGCGGCGCCATCGCGAACATTCCGGCGAGCATGGCGATCACCATCTCGACGTAGTGCCAGACGAATCGGCCCAGCTTGCGACTCGTACTCCGGGTGGTTTCCACGGTCGTCATGACGTCCCCTCTGATTCGGCATCGACTGATACCGATAAGAGTCGCCGCCGGCCGCCGCCCTGCCATGTGCCGGAGGTCATGCCCGAGGTCATGATGTGGCCATGACCCGGGCGGAAATGGTCAGAGCAAACCGAGTGACCGTGCGCGTAATGCGGCCTGGGTGCGGTCGCGGGCGTTCAGTTTTGACAGGACGTTGGTGACGTGGTTTTTCACGGTGCCCTCGGCCAGGTGAAGCGTTGCGGCGATTTCGCGGTTGCTGTGGCCGGTGGCGAGGAGGCGGAGGACTTCGAGTTCACGGTCGGACAGCGGCACGACCAGTGGCTGCGGTTCCGGGGCGCTGGTCGAGGGCAGGCGGACGAACTGGGCGACCACCTTCGCGGCGACGGACGGCTGCAACACCGACTCACCGCGGGCGGCGGCCAGGACGGCCTCGATCAGCCGAGCCGAGGAGACGTCCTTGAGCAGGTAGCCCAAAGCTCCGGCGCGAAGGGCGGCGAACACGTCCTCATCGTCGTCGAACGTGGTCAGCGCGATAATGCCGATGCCGGGGTGGTCGGTACGCAAGCGGCGGGTCGCGGCGACGCCGTCCAGGACGGGCATGCGCAGATCCATCAGGACGACGTCCGGGGTGAGCTCGGCGGCCTGGCGGATCGCTTCGTCGCCGTTGCCCGCCTCTCCGACGACCTCGATGGCGTCGTGCGTGGCCAGGAGGGTGGCCAGGGCTTCGCGGAACAGAGCCTGGTCGTCGACCAACAGGACGCGGACCGGGCTCATCCGGGAACCTCCATGCTCAATGTGTAGCCCGCCCCCGGTGCCGACTCGACGCTCAACCGTCCGCCCAGATGCTCGGCGCGTTCCCGGAGCCCGACCAGGCCGAAACCGGACGCAGGCGTCGAAGCGGAGCCGGCGCCGTTGTCACGGATGGCCAGTCGGACGGCGGTGTCGTCGTAGTCCAGGACCAAGTCGGCACGGGTTGCCTGGGCGTGCTTGCGGACGTTGGTCAGCCCCTCCTGCGCCGTACGGAAAAGGGCCTCGCGCGTCTCGTCGGGCAACGGTCGTCGCTCGCCGGATATCGCGACGCTGGTGGTCACGCCCGCGGCGGATGTCAGTTCGGCCAACGCCTGCAAGGCGTCGGGCAGGGGAGGGGTTTCGCGTGGTTCGCGCAATGTGCGGACCGAGCGGCGTACCTCGGCGAGTGCGGCCTCGGACTGCTCCTGGGCCTTGGCGAGTATCTCGTCGGCCTTGACGGTGTCGGTCGGCAGGACCGCACGGGCGGCCTTGACCTGCATCTGGACGACGGTGAGCGAGTGCCCGAGTACATCGTGGATGTCGCGCGCGACCCGGTTGCGTTCCTGCACGGTCGCGAGCCGCCCCGCCTGCGCGGCGTAGTTACGCAACTGCTCGTGCGCCTCGGCCAGTTCGACACGGGCGCGTTGTTCGCGTTGCAGCAACTCCGTCACGATCGCGGCGAACAACGCGGCGACAAGTATTCCAAGCCCTTCCCGCAGCCCTTCGCCCCACGACATGCCGAGGTGGACGAACGGGAGCAGCCCGACCACGACCGCCGTCACGGCGATCGGCAACCGTAGTAGCACGCACTGGCTTACCAGCACGACGAGCAGGAGCGTCGCGGCGACCCCTGCGTTCAGCGAGAACACGACGAACGCGATCGGCAGCTGCACGGCCACGTACCCAAGCGACCAGGGCGGCTGATTGCGTGCACGTACCCACGAAAAGCCGGCGGTGGCCAATGTGGTGAACGCCGCGCCGAGCGCGAGCGACGGCAGGGACTTTTCAGATGCGACGACCCCGATCAGCAGGGTGAGCAGCGCGCCGAAGGTCAGCACGACCAGAGCCCTGTTCATGCGCTCACTGTGGGCCGTCCGGCGGCGCACGGTCAACTCACGGTAGAAACGCGCCGTCATCTTCGACGTAGGGTGTCCGGCATGAACGGGGGCCGTCCAGGGCGATTGATCTGTGGATCGCACGGACGTGCCGGCAGTCGCCTGTTCGAGCCGGCGCCGCGCACGAGCTACCGCCGGCCGCCCTTACGGAGTCGGCCACGTAGGGCCCCATCGGGGGAATTGGCCGGTGCGCGCGTTGGCGTACCGGTTCCTGGGGTCTCCTTGATGTCTCGGAGCAGGATGCTCTTGACGCGGACGGAACCCGTGCTGGTTTTGTCGTAAGGGGTGCCATCGGACAGCGGGTCGATGACGACGAGGCCGTTCACATCCGCCTTGCCTTTGTGGTTCTGGAGAGCGGCGGGCTTACTGGTGTTCCTCCACCGGGCGAGGCGGTGGAGGCGACCACCGTCGCGCCACTGATCGCACGCAGCGAGACTCGATGCCTGCTCGCCTGTGTCGGCTCTGTCACTTGCCCCCCTTCTTCTCCGGGCTTTCGCCACTGCAGACGATAGGAATCACGATAGCGGGCGCTCTGTGTAATTCTGCACCGATAACGTGTGATCGGTGTCACAGATAGGTGGTGAAGTATCAATTCACGGATCGTCCACTTATCGTCAACTGGTGACCGGGAATCAAATGTTCCCCACTTTCCGTCCAGTGGCCGATGTGCGACCACTCCGGCGTGCGCCTCCGCCCTTCGAGACGAAAAGCGGAACAGGGAATGCCGTCCGCATGAAAGGGCCACCTCCGAGTCATCGGAGGTGGCCCTTTCGCCATGCGTGCAGCTTTTAGATCGGTTGCGGACTACGCCTGGGTCCACCTTTGGTTGGCCGACCCGTTGCAGGAGCTGACCGTCACGCTGGAGGTGTTGCCGGTGCCGGTGACGTTGAGGCACAGGTTGTTGGCGGCGCTGGTGACGGTGCCGTTGGAGTTGAACACCCACTGCTGGTTGCTGTTGCCATGGCAGTCCCAGAGCTGGATTCGGGTGCCGGAGCCGGCGTTGGTCGGCGAGTCCAGGCACTTGCCGAGGGTCTGCAGCTGCCTGCCTGAGGTGTAGGTGAACCTCTGGTTGGCGTTGGTGTGGCAGTCATAGATCTGCAACAGGGTGCCGTTGGCGGTGGCGCTGTTCGGCGAGTCGACGCACCGGCCCGCCGCCTCGTTGCGCAGCCGGAACGAGGCCCCGGAGGTCGGCGTCGGGGTCGGGGTCGGGCTGGGGGTGACGGTCGGGGTCGGGGTCGGCGTGGGCGTGACGGTGGGCGTGACGGTCGGGGTGGGGGTGGGGGTGGGGTTAGTGCCGGTGAGGCCGAAGAATTCGATGGCGACGGCGGCCATGCCGCTGCTGGGCAGGTTGTGGCCGGCGCCTTGGATGCTGTAGGCCTCGACCTTCACTGAGCCG